>NZ_JBKFAL010000025.1:0-81994 GCF_053345625.1 Methylobacterium sp. D53M | reverse complement strand
CGATCGATCCGGGGCGGCGCCGCGCGCCGCCCCGCCTCTCCGACGCCGGCTCCCGTCTCGACGGGGGTCGGCGTCGTCGTTTCGGGCGGGCGGGGTCCTGTCGGCGCCGCTTCCCGCCTGCTTCCCGCCCGCTTCCCGCAAGCGACCCCTTGCAAGCCGCGCCGCGATGGGGCATTGGGCGGTGCGCTAGGAGTGTAGCTCAACTGGTCAGAGCGCCGGTCTCCAAAACCGGAGGTTGCGGGTTCGAGTCCCTCCACTCCTGCCAGACATTCAGCCCGATCCCGCGCGGCGGCCCGGTCGACAAGCCGGGTGAGTTGCGCTAGAGCGGGCGCAATCCGAGATCTGAAGCGACCGTCGGTGCGGGCCCATCCTGGTCCTCGGCGCCGACATTCGCATTCCCGGATGCGGTCTCTGCCTCGGGGCCGAACACGCACAGACACTGGCGCCATGGCATCGAACGAAGCGACCAAGAAGGTGGACCTGGTGCGCGGCGCGGCCCGCGGTCCCGCGAATCCGCCGCCCGCCCGGCCCGCGACCCCCGCCCGCGCGCCGCAGAAGCGCGCCACGCCGGGCGAGTTCTTCGCCCAGGTGCGCGACGAGGCCCGCAAGGTCACGTGGCCGACCCGCCGGGAGACCACGATCACGACCATCATGGTGTTCGTGATGGTCGTCGCCGCGAGCCTGTTCTTCACGGTCGTGGATCAGGCCCTGCGCTTCTTGGTCGGCCTGATCCTGGGCGTCTGAGAAATCCTGGGCGTCTGGGGGCGGCTCGCCGCCGATCGGGGGTGACCCCGGGGACTTGTCGGAGTTGAACGGAACCGTGTCGAAGCGCTGGTACATCGTCCACGCCTACTCGAACTTCGAGAACAAGGTCGCCCAGTCCATCAAGGACCAGGCGGCCCAGCGCGGGCTGACCGAGCTGTTCGACGAGGTGATGGTCCCGACCGAGAAGGTCGTGGAGGTCCGCCGCGGCCGGAAGGTCGACGCCGAGCGCAAGTTCTTCCCCGGCTACGTGCTGGTGAAGTGCGACCTCACCGACGAGGTCTACCACCTGATCAAGAACACCCCGAAGGTCACGGGTTTCCTCGGGGCCGACAAGTCGAAGCCGGTGCCGATCCCGGACGCCGAGGCCGAGCGGATCAAGGGCCAGGTCGCCGAGGGCGTCGACCGGCCGAAGCCCTCGATCTCCTTCGAGATCGGCGAGACCGTCCGGGTCGCCGACGGCCCGTTCGCCAGCTTCAACGGCACCGTCGAGGAGATCGACGACGCCCGCTCCCGCCTCAAGGTGGCCGTGTCGATCTTCGGCCGTGCCACGCCGGTCGAGCTCGAATACGCCCAGGTCGAGAAGGCCTGAGCCCCCGATCGCGGCGGCCCTCCGGCCGCCCGTCCGTTCCGGTCGCCGCGTCCCCACCGGGTGCGGAGACCGCGAAGCCGCCGCGTTCCGCTGAGGGCGCGGCACCATCCGCGGGAGAACCGCCCGGCTTCGCCTCCGGGATCCACGGCTCGCACCGCGACCTGCAACCGTCCGACCCGCCGCGCTTCAGGCCGCACGGGGGCGGATTTTCATTGGGAGCAGTCCCATGGCGAAGAAGATCACGGGCTACGTGAAGCTTCAGGTCCCGGCCGGCGCCGCCAACCCGTCGCCGCCGATCGGCCCCGCGCTCGGTCAGCGCGGCCTCAACATCATGGAATTCTGCAAGGCCTTCAACGCGAAGACCGCGCAGATGGAGAAGGGCACCCCGATCCCGGTGATCATCACCGCGTATCAGGACCGCTCCTTCACCTTCGAGATGAAGCAGCCCCCGGTCACCTTCTTCCTGAAGAAGGCCGTCGGCCTGAAGCTCGGCAAGAAGCCGGCCTCCGGCTCCAAGACCCCGGGCAAGGGCCCGACCGTCGGCAAGATCACCGAGGCGCAGCTTCGCGAGATCGCCGAGAAGAAGATGCCCGACCTCAACTGCGACACGGTCGAGTCGGCCGTCGCGATGATCCGTGGCTCCGCACGGGCCATGGGCCTCGAAGTCGTCGCGTAAGGGAGGGCAGCATGGCTAAGGAAGGCAAGCGCATCCGCGCCGCCCGCGAGGGCATCGAGGCGACCAAGCTCTACGCGCTCGACGAGGCGATCAAGCTGGTCAAGGAGCGGGCGACCGCGAAGTTCGACGAGACCGTCGAGGTCTCGATGAACCTCGGCGTCGATCCCCGCCACGCCGACCAGATGGTCCGCGGCGTCTGCAACCTGCCGAACGGCTCCGGCCGGACGGTGCGCGTGGCGGTCTTCGCCCGCGGCGCCAAGGCGGACGACGCCAAGGCCGCCGGTGCCGACATCGTCGGCGCCGAGGATCTCCTCGAGATCGTGCAGAGCGGCAAGATCGAGTTCGATCGCTGCATCGCGACCCCCGACATGATGCCGCTGGTCGGCCGTCTCGGTAAGGTGCTGGGCCCGCGCGGCCTGATGCCGAACCCGAAGGTCGGCACCGTCACCATGGACGTGAAGGGCGCCGTCGCCGGCGCCAAGGGCGGCTCGGTCGAGTTCCGCGTCGAGAAGGCCGGCATCGTCCATGCCGGCGTCGGCAAGGTGTCGTTCGACGCCGACAAGCTCGTCGAGAACATCAAGGCCTTCGCGGACGCCGTCGCCAAGGCGAAGCCCGCGGGCGCCAAGGGCACCTACGTCCAGCGCATCGCCGTCACCTCGACGATGGGCCCGGGCGTGAAGGTCGAGCCGAACACGGTCCTGACCGCCTGAGGCGGGACGAATCGTCGACGCTGCGGAGCGCCCGGCCGGGAACGGCCGGGCGCTCTGCGTTCGCGGGAGCGGGATCGGTCCTCGTCCCTGTCTCGGACCTGTCTCCGACGCAGGCCTGTCCAGGGCGCGAGGCAGGTGCGGAATACGGTCGGTGACGCGACAGGAAGACAAGCCGCGATGGGCCGGCCCGAACCTGCGTCCCTCACGCCATTCTTAACCGCCGAGGGGGGCGCCAACGGCCGCGGCTGTGCTAGATAGGCCGGCATGCGATGCACCCTGACGGTCACCTCCAAGCGACGCATCCTGTGCGTCTTTCCCGCCTACACGCCGTCCTTCGGGACATTCTCCCACGCCTACCCGCTGATGGGCGGGGTGAAGGCGTTCATGCCGCCGCAGGGGCTGCTGCTGATCGCGGCCTACATGCCGGAGGCTTGGGAATGCCGGTTCATCGATGAGAATATCCGCCGCGCGGGCCCGGCCGACTTCGCCTGGGCCGACGCGGTCTTCGTCTCCGGGATGCACATCCAGGAGCCGCAGATCCACGATATCCGCGACCGCGCCCGCGCGGCCGGGAAGGTGACGGTGCTGGGCGGCCCCTCGGTCTCGGGCGCGCCTGAGAAGTACGGCGACTTCGACTACCTCCATATCGGCGAGATCGGCGACGCCACCGAGCAGCTCGTCGCCCGCCTCGACGCGGACCTCACGCCGCCGCCCGCCCAGGTGGTGCTGGAGACCAAGGATCGCCTCCCGCTCGCGGACTTCCCGGCTCCCGCCTACGAGGCGGCGCCGCTCAAGCGCTACCTGATCGGCTCCCTGCAATTCTCCTCGGGCTGCCCCTACCGCTGCGAGTTCTGCGACATCCCGCAGCTCTACGGCCGCCAGCCGCGCCTGAAGAGCCCGGAGCAGATGTGCGCCGAGCTCGACGCCATCGTCAGCCAGCCGGGCCACCCGGCAGTGGTCTACTTCGTCGACGACAACTTCATCGGCAATCGCAAGGCGACCCGCGAGATGCTGCCGCACCTCGTGGAATGGCAGAAGCGGAACAACTACCCGCTCCAGTTCGCCTGCGAGGCGACGCTGAACATGGCTAAGCAGCCCGAGATCCTGGAGCTGATGCGGCAGGCCAACTTCATGACGGTGTTCGTCGGGATCGAGACCCCGGAGGCGGACGCCCTCAAGGGCATCGACAAGACCCACAACGCCGCCGTGCCGATGTACGAGGCGATCGAGACCCTCAATTCCTACGGGCTCGAGGTGACCTCCGGCATCATCCTGGGCCTCGACAGCGACACCGACAAATCCGAGCAGAACCTGATCGACTTCATCGACCGCTCGGCGATCCCGGTCCTGACCATCAACCTGCTCCAGGCCCTGCCCAAGACCCCGCTCTGGGACCGGCTGGAGCGCGAGGGCCGGCTCCTCCACGACGCCAGCCTCGAGTCGAACGTCCTGTTCAAGCGCCCCCACGATTCGGTGGTGAGCAGCTGGCGCCGGGCGATCGCGCACGCCTACGAGCCGGAGAAGATCTTCGAGCGCTTCAAGCACCAGTGCGCGGTGACGTACCCGAACCGCATCACCACGCCGACGGCCGGCAAGCTCACGTTCACCAACCTGCGCCGCGGCCTCATCCTGGGCTTCAACATCATCACCCGCGTCGGGATCTTCTCCGACTACCGCAGGCCGTTCTGGAGCGCGGCCGGCTACGCGCTGAAGCGCGGGCAGATCGAGGCGGTGTTCAACATGGGCTTCGTGGCCCACCACCTGATCCGCTTCACCCGCGAGGCCCTGCGCGGCGAGCACAACGCCTCGTTCTACGCCGCGAAGGCCGCGGAGGCGAAGGCCGCCCGCGACCGCAGCTGGTGGGAGGCCGCGCGGCGCAAGCTGGTGCCGGAGCGCGAGGCGGCCTAGCCGGGGATCCCGGGACGGGCCCCGAGCGATGCAGCAGCGGCAGGGTACCCGCGCAAGTCCTTGCCTGCGGCGGAAAAGTCGCGCTCCGGCCCTTGGCAGGCGGCTTGCTAGGCTCTATACACCGCGCCTCACGCATTTCATCCTCACGGAAGGAGAGCGGCCGATCGGCCGGTTTCCGCTCGAAATGTCGCCCGGGCAACCGGGTGGCACTGGCCGGAAGGATCCCAGGGGCGACGAGTCCCGCGGAGCCTTGTCCGGCCATGTCCTGTCCGAGACTGCAGGTGCCGGTTCGCCGGCTTAATCCGCCAGCCTGCACAGACGGGGAAGACCGAATTCGAAACGCCTCGCCCCGGCCCCGGCCGCGGAGGGGTGTCGGTTTGAACCAACTCGCCCGAGGCGGCCCGAAGGGGCACGCGCGGGGACAGGGCCGCGAAGCGTCGTTCGGACGTTCCCGGTCTTCCTGAAGGCCGAGACCACGTCCGGGCGGCATGTGCAACCGGCGGACCCGAGACCGGGTTCCGCCAACCGGAGAGAGCCCAGTGGACCGGACAGCTAAAGCTGATCTCGTCTCGACGCTCAACGGCGTGTTCAATCAGAGCGCCGTCGTCGTCGTGGCCCACTACAAGGGCCTCACGGTCGCCGACATGCAGAAGCTGCGCGCGCAGATGAAGCAGGCCGGCGCCACCGTGAAGGTCGCCAAGAACAGCCTCGCCGGCATCGCACTCGATGGCACGGACGTCGCCTCCATCAAGCCGCTCCTGAAGGGCCCGACCCTGCTCGCCTATTCCGGCGATCCGGTCGCTGCCGCGAAGGTCGCGGTCGATTTCGCCAAGGTCAACGACAAGCTCGTGATCCTCGGCGGCGCGATGGGGAAGACCGCCCTGAACCCGGACGGCGTGAAGGCGCTCGCCTCGCTCCCGTCCCTCGACGAACTGCGCGCCAAGATCGTGGGCCTCGTGCAGGCGCCCGCGACCAAGATCGCTCAGGTCGTCAACGCGCCGGCGGCGAAGCTCGCCCGCGTGTTCGGGGCCTATGCCAACAAGGACGAGGCCGCCTGAGGCCCTTCAAAATCCATCCGTTCAAACCGATATCTGAGAGGAATTCAAAATGGCTGATCTCGCCAAGCTCGTCGACGACCTGTCCTCGCTGACCGTGCTCGAGGCCGCTGACCTGGCCAAGATGCTCGAGGAGAAGTGGGGTGTCTCGGCCGCCGCTGCCGTCGCCGTGGCCGCCGGCCCGGCCGCCGGTGGCGCCGCCGCCGCTGCCGAGGAGCAGACCGAGTTCACGGTCGTCCTCGCCTCCGCCGGCGACAAGAAGATCGAGGTCATCAAGGAGGTCCGCGCGATCACCGGCCTCGGCCTCAAGGAGGCCAAGGACCTGGTCGAGGGCGCGCCGAAGCCGATCAAGGAAGGCGTCGCCAAGGACGAGGCCGAGAAGCTCAAGGCCCAGCTCGAGAAGGCCGGCGCCAAGGTCGAGCTCAAGTAAGTCGACGATGGGCCGGTCCCGGCCCATCACCCCACGAAGGCTCCGCGCGAGCCTGTCGTGACCGGAGCCCGCGGGTCAGCGCCCGCGGGCTTTAGGCCGCTTCGGCGGATGGTCCCGGAACGGGACCGGCAAGAGATTCGGTTCGGTGGCGCGGCTCGGCGGGGCGCGCGTCACGGCCCGGTGCGGGAGGTCCCTTTCGGGAACGCTTCCCCGGGCGCGAGGCACGCGGGTAGGAGCGAGGTCACATGGCCAACACGCTGGTCGGTCGCAAGCGCATTCGGAAGTTCTTCGGCAAGATCAAGGAAGTTGCCGAGATGCCGAACCTCATCGAGGTTCAGAAGGCGTCCTACGACCAGTTCCTGATGGTCGACGAGCCCGAGGGCGGGCGCGCCGACGAGGGGCTGCAGAGCGTGTTCAAGTCGGTGTTCCCGATCTCCGACTTCGCCTCCACGGCGCTGCTCGAGTTCGTGCGCTACACCTTCGAGGCCCCGAAATACGACGTGGACGAGTGCCGCCAGCGCGGCATCACCTTCGCGGCCCCGCTGAAGGTCACGCTGCGCCTCATCGTGTTCGATGTCGATCCGGACACCCAGGCGAAGTCCGTCAAGGACATCAAGGAGCAGGACGTCTACATGGGCGACATGCCCCTGATGACGGAGAACGGCACCTTCATCGTCAACGGCACCGAGCGCGTCATCGTCTCGCAGATGCACCGCTCGCCGGGCGTGTTCTTCGACCACGACAAGGGCAAGACCCACTCCTCGGGCAAGCTCCTGTTCGCCGCCCGCATCATCCCGTACCGGGGCTCCTGGCTCGACGTCGAGTTCGACGCCAAGGACATCGTGCACGTCCGCATCGACCGGAAGCGCAAGCTGCCGGCGACGTCGCTGCTCTACGCCCTGGGCCTCGACGGCGAGGAGATCCTGTCGACCTTCTACAACAAGGTCGTCTACGACCGGGACGGCGCCGACTGGCGCGTGCCGTTCGACGCCGAGCGCATGAAGGGCATGAAGGCGACCGTCGACCTGATCGACGCCGATTCCGGCGAGGTCGTGCTCGAGGCCGGCAAGAAGCTGAACGCCCGCAACGCCCGCCAGATCACCGAGAAGGGCACCAAGTTCCTCAAGGCGACCGACGAGGATCTCGTCGGCCAGTACGTCGCCGAGGACCTCGTCAACGTGCAGACCGGCGAGATCTGGGCCGAGGCCGGCGAGGAGGTCACCGACAAGCTCCTGAAGAGCCTGGAGGAGGTCGGGATCACCGAGCTGCCGGTGCTCGACATCGACCACGTCAATATCGGCCCCTACATCCGCAACACGCTGGCGGTGGACAAGAACTCCAACCGCGAGGGCGCGCTGTTCGACATCTACCGGGTCATGCGCCCGGGCGAGCCGCCGACCCTCGAGACCGCCGAGGCGATGTTCCACTCGCTGTTCTTCGATTCCGAGCGCTACGACCTCTCGGCGGTCGGCCGCGTGAAGATGAACATGCGCCTCGACCTCGACGCCGCCGACACCGTGCGCACCCTCCGCAAGGAGGACATGCTGGCGGTGGTCAAGGCGCTCGTGGAGCTGCGCGACGGCAAGGGCGAGGTCGACGACATCGACCACCTCGGCAACCGCCGCGTCCGCTCGGTGGGCGAGCTCATGGAGAACCAGTACCGCCTGGGCCTCCTGCGCATGGAGCGCGCCATCCGCGAGCGCATGAGCCAGGTCGACATCGACACGGTCATGCCGCAGGACCTGATCAACGCGAAGCCCGCGGCCGCGGCCGTGCGCGAGTTCTTCGGCTCGTCGCAGCTTTCGCAGTTCATGGACCAGACCAACCCGCTCTCCGAGGTGACGCACAAGCGCCGCCTCTCGGCGCTGGGCCCGGGTGGTCTGACCCGCGAGCGCGCCGGGTTCGAGGTGCGCGACGTGCACCCGACCCATTACGGCCGCATCTGCCCGATCGAGACGCCGGAAGGCCCGAACATCGGCCTGATCAACTCGCTCGCCACCTTCGCGCGGGTGAACAAGTACGGCTTCATCGAGACCCCGTTCCGCCGCGTGCGCGACGGCGTGGTCACCGACGAGGTCGCCTACCTCTCGGCCATGGAGGAGGCGAAGTACTACGTCGCCCAGGCGAACGCCCAGATGGACGAGGCCCGCAAGCTCACGGAGGACCTCGTGGTCTGCCGCCGGGCCGGCGAGGTGATCGTCGTCGGTCCCGAGCGCGTCGACCTCATGGACGTGTCGCCGAAGCAGCTCGTCTCGGTGGCCGCGGCGCTGATCCCGTTCCTCGAGAACGACGACGCCAACCGCGCGCTGATGGGCTCGAACATGCAGCGCCAGGCGGTGCCGCTCGTCCGCGCCGACGCCCCGTTCGTGGGCACCGGCATGGAGGCGGTGGTCGCCCGGGATTCCGGCGCCGCCATCGCGGCCCGCCGGGCCGGCATCGTGGACCAGGTGGACGCCACCCGCATCGTCATCCGCGCCACCGAGGAGGCCGACGCCAACAAGCCGGGCGTCGACATCTACCGGTTGCAGAAGTTCCAGCGCTCCAACCAGTCGACCTGCATCACGCAGAAGCCGCTGGTCCGCGTCGGCGAGTTCGTCAAGAAGGGCGAGATCATCGCCGACGGTCCCTCGACCGAGTTCGGCGAGCTGGCGCTCGGCCGGAACGTGCTCGTCGCGTTCATGCCGTGGAACGGCTACAACTTCGAGGACTCGATCCTGCTCTCCGAGCGGATCGTGAAGGATGACGTGTTCACCTCGATCCACATCGAGGAGTTCGAGGTGATGGCCCGCGACACCAAGCTCGGGCCGGAGGAGATCACCCGCGACATCCCGAACGTCTCCGAGGAAGCGCTCAAGAACCTCGACGAGGCCGGCATCGTCTACATCGGTGCCGAGGTGAACGCCGGCGACATCCTCGTCGGCAAGATCACCCCGAAGGGCGAGAGCCCGATGACCCCGGAGGAGAAGCTGCTCCGCGCCATCTTCGGCGAGAAGGCCTCGGACGTGCGCGACACCTCCCTGCGGGTGCCGCCGGGCGTCACCGGGACCATCGTGGAAGTCCGCGTGTTCAACCGCCACGGCGTCGACAAGGACGAGCGCGCCCAGGCGATCGAGCGCGAGGAGATCGAGCGCCTCGCCAAGGACCGCGACGACGAGCAGGCGATCCTCGACCGCAACACCTACGCCCGCCTCGCGGACGTGCTGATCGGTCAGGCGCCGGTGGCCGGTCCGAAGGGCTTCCGCAAGGACACCACGCTCACGCGCGAGCTGATCAACGATTACCCGCGCTCGCAGTGGTGGCAGTTCGCCGTCATCGACGACCGTCTCATGACCGAGATGGAGGCGATGCAGAAGCAGTACGACGAGTCGAAGAAGCGCCTCGAGCAGCGCTTCCTCGACAAGGTCGAGAAGCTGCAGCGCGGCGATGAGCTGCCCCCCGGCGTCATGAAGATGGTCAAGGTCTTCGTGGCGGTGAAGCGCAAGATCCAGCCGGGCGACAAGATGGCCGGCCGTCACGGCAACAAGGGTGTCGTGTCGCGGATCGTGCCGATCGAGGACATGCCGTTCCTGGAGGACGGGACGCATGCCGACATCGTGCTCAACCCGCTGGGCGTGCCCTCGCGCATGAATGTCGGCCAGATCCTGGAGACGCACCTGGGCTGGGCGGCTGCGGGCCTGGGTCGCAAGGTATCGAAGGCGGTGGATGCCTATCTGAAGACGCAGGACATCGCGCCGCTGCGGGATGAGATGAAGGCGATCTACTCCCCGGGCGAGCTCGACGGCCTGACGGACGAGGAGCTGGCCGAGGCCGGCAACAACGTCCGCCGCGGCGTGCCGATGGCCACCCCGGTGTTCAACGGCGCCAAGGAGGCCGACATCGAGCAGATGCTGGAGATGGCCGGTCTCGACCGCTCCGCGCAGTCGACGCTCTATGACGGGCGCACCGGCGAGCCCTTCGACCGCAAGGTGACGATGGGCTACATCTACATGCTGAAGCTGCACCACCTCGTGGACGACAAGATCCACGCCCGGTCGATCGGCCCGTACTCGCTCGTCACCCAGCAGCCGCTGGGCGGCAAGGCGCAGTTCGGCGGTCAGCGCTTCGGCGAGATGGAGGTCTGGGCGCTGGAGGCCTACGGCGCGGCCTACACGCTGCAGGAGATGCTCACGGTGAAGTCGGACGACGTGGCCGGCCGCACCAAGGTCTACGAGGCGATCGTCCGCGGCGACGACACGTTCGAGGCCGGCATTCCCGAGTCGTTCAACGTGCTCGTCAAGGAGATGCGCTCGCTCGGCCTCAACGTCGAGCTGACGTCCTCCAAGAAGGCCGCCAACGATCAGCTGGAGCCCCCGGCCGACGCGGCCGAGTAAGCCGAGAGAACCACACCTCCCGTGGCGGCGGATCCCCGCCGCCACGGTCGAGCGGGGAGGGGAGGGGCCTTCCAGGGTTCGATGACGGTGAGCGGCGCCCGCGCGGGGTGCGGCGCCGGATTGTTTTCCAGACGCGGTGGCCCGGCGCGGGGCTGCCGGCGTCAACAAGGAGCGGATCATGAACCAAGAGGTCATGAACCTTTTCAACCAGCAGGCCACGCCGGTCAGCTTCGACCAGATCAAGATCTCGATCTCGTCCCCGGAGAAGATCCTCTCCTGGTCGTACGGCGAGATCAAGAAGCCGGAGACCATCAACTACCGGACCTTCAAGCCCGAGCGCGATGGCTTGTTCTGCGCGCGCATCTTCGGGCCGATCAAGGACTACGAGTGCTTGTGCGGCAAGTACAAGCGCATGAAGTACAAGGGCGTCATCTGCGAGAAGTGCGGCGTCGAGGTCACCCTCGCGCGCGTCCGGCGCGACCGCATGGGCCACATCGAGCTGGCCGCCCCCGTCGCCCATATCTGGTTCCTGAAGTCGCTGCCGAGCCGCATCGGCCTGCTGCTCGACATGGCGCTCAAGGACCTTGAGCGGATCCTGTACTTCGAGTCGTACTGCGTCATCGAGCCGGGCCTCACCCCCCTCAAGGAGCGTCAGCTCCTGACGGAGGAGGAGTACCTGCGCGCCCAGGAGGAGTACGGCGAGGACTCGTTCACCGCCATGATCGGCGCCGAGGCCATCCGGCGCATCCTGCAGGAGCTCGACCTCGACAAGATCGCCAACGATCTGCGCGAGGAGATCGCGGTCACCACCTCGGAGCTGAAGCCCAAGAAGCTCCTGAAGCGGCTCAAGATCATCGAGGCCTTCCAGATGTCCGGCAACAAGCCGGAATGGATGATCCTGACGGTCGTGCCGGTGATCCCGCCGGACCTGCGCCCGCTGGTCCCGCTGGACGGCGGCCGCTTCGCGACCTCCGACCTGAACGACCTGTACCGCCGCGTCATCAACCGCAACAACCGCCTGAAGCGGCTGATCGAGCTGCGCGCGCCCGACATCATCATCCGCAACGAGAAGCGGATGCTGCAGGAGGCCGTCGACGCCCTGTTCGACAACGGCCGCCGCGGCCGCGTCATCACGGGTGCCAACAAGCGCCCGCTGAAGTCGCTCGCCGACATGCTGAAAGGCAAGCAGGGCCGGTTCCGCCAGAACCTGCTCGGCAAGCGCGTCGACTACTCGGGCCGCTCGGTCATCGTGGTCGGTCCGGAGCTGAAGCTGCACCAGTGCGGCCTGCCCAAGAAGATGGCGCTGGAGCTGTTCAAGCCGTTCATCTACGCGCGCCTCGACGCCAAGGGCTTCTCGGCCACCGTCAAGCAGGCCAAGAAGCTCGTGGAGAAGGAGAAGCCGGAGGTCTGGGACATCCTCGATGAGGTGATCCGCGAGCACCCGGTGATGCTGAACCGCGCGCCGACGCTGCACCGCCTCGGCATCCAGGCCTTCGAGCCGAAGCTGATCGAGGGCAAGGCGATCCAGCTGCACCCGCTGGTCTGCGCCGCGTTCAACGCCGACTTCGACGGCGACCAGATGGCCGTGCACGTCCCGCTGTCGCTCGAGGCGCAGCTGGAAGCGCGCGTCCTCATGATGTCGACGAACAACATCCTGCACCCGGCCAACGGTCAGCCGATCATCGTGCCGTCGCAGGACATCGTTCTCGGCCTCTACTACCTGTCGATCGTGGCCGAGGGCGCGCCGGGCGAGTTCAAGCCGGGCAACGCCAAGAACCCGATGCAGGGCGTCTACGGCGACATGGGCGAGCTGGAGCACGCTCTCGCCGCCAAGGCGGTGTCGCTGCACTCGAAGATCAAGTGGCGCTGGACCGGCATCGGCCCGGACGGCGAGCCCCTGACCAAGACCTACGAGACTACCCCCGGCCGCGTGATCCTCTCCGGCGCCCTGCCGAAGCACGCCAAGGTGCCCTTCGACGTCGTCAACAAGCTGATGACCAAGAAGGAGATCTCGGCGATGATCGACACCGTCTACCGCCACTGCGGTCAGAAGGAGTCGGTGATCTTCTGCGACCGGATCATGGCGCTCGGCTTCAACCACGCGTTCAAGGCCGGCATCTCGTTCGGCAAGGACGACATGGTCGTGCCGGAGAACAAGTGGTCGATCGTCGACACGACCCGCGCGCTCGTGAAGGATTACGAGCAGCAGTACAACGACGGCCTGATCACCCAGGGTGAGAAGTACAACAAGGTCGTCGATGCCTGGGCGAAGTGCTCGGACAAGCTGGCCGCCGAGATGATGGGCCGGATCTCGGCCGTCCAGAAGGACGAGCACGGGGCCGACAAGCAGGTCAACTCGATCTACATGATGAGCCACTCGGGTGCCCGCGGCTCGCCTGCCCAGATGAAGCAGCTCGCGGCGATGCGCGGCCTCATGGCCAAGCCGTCGGGCGAGATCATCGAGACCCCGATCATCTCGAACTTCAAGGAAGGCCTGGACGTTCTGGAGTACTTCAACTCCACGCACGGTGCCCGTAAGGGCTTGGCGGACACCGCCCTGAAGACCGCGAATTCCGGCTACCTGACCCGCCGCCTCGTCGACGTGGCCCAGGACGCCGTCATCCGCGAGGTCGATTGCGGCACGACCAACGGCATCAAGATGCGCGCCATCGTGGATGCCGGCCAGGTCGTGGCGACGCTCGCCACCCGCATCCTGGGCCGTGCCACGGCTGAGGATCTGGTGGCCGCGGACGGCACGGTGATCGTCAAGACCGGCGAGACCATTGAGGAGCGGCACCTTCCGGCGATCAACGCCGCCGGCATCCAGGAGGTGAAGATCCGCTCGGTGCTCGTCTGCGCCACCAAGAGTGGCGTCTGCGCCACCTGCTACGGGCGCGACCTCGCCCGCGGCACGCCCGTCAACATGGGCGAGGCCGTCGGCGTCATCGCGGCGCAGTCGATCGGCGAGCCGGGCACGCAGCTAACGATGCGCACCTTCCACATCGGCGGTGCGGCCCAGATCGCCGACTCGTCGTTCATCGAGTCGAGCTTCGAGGGCACGATCAAGATCCGCAACCGCGCGATCGCCAAGAACTCCGATGGCGATCTGATCGCCACCGGCCGCAACGTGGCGGTGGTGGTCGTCGGGTCGGACGGGGTCGAGCGGGCGGTCCACCGCCTGCAGTACGGCGCCAAGCTCCGAGTCGACGAGGGTGACAAGATCAAGCGCGGGCAGCGCATCGCCGAGTGGGATCCCTACACCCGTCCGATCCTCACCGAGGTGGACGGCATCGTGGCCTACGAGGATCTGGTCGACGGCCAGTCCATGACCGAGACCACCGACGAGTCGACCGGCATCGCCAAGCGCGTCGTCGTCGACTGGCGCGGCTCGGCCCGGACCTCTGACCTCAAGCCCGCGATGGTCGTGGTCGATCGGGACGGCAAGGCGCTCAAGCTGCCCCGCGGCTCGGACGCCCGCTACTTCCTGCCGGTCGACGCCATCATCGGCTTCGATCCCGGCGCGAAGGTGAATGCCGGCGACATTCTCGCCCGCGTCTCGACCGACTCGGCCAAGACCCGCGACATCACCGGCGGTCTGCCGCGGGTGGCGGAGCTGTTCGAGGCAAGGCGCCCGAAGGACGCGGCGATCATCGCCGAGAAGTCGGGCACCATCGCGTTCGGCCGCGACTACAAGAACAAGCGTCGGCTCACGCTGACGCCGCACGACGGCTCGGAGGCGGTCGAGTACCTGATCCCGAAGGGCAAGCACATCCACCTGCAGGACGGGGACGTGGTCGAGCTTGGCGATTACATCGTCGACGGAAACCCGGCCCCGCACGACATCCTGGCGATCAAGGGCGTGGAGGAACTCGCGGCCTACCTCGTCAACGAGATCCAGGAGGTCTACCGGCTGCAGGGCGTGTCGATCAACGACAAGCACATCGAGGTGATCGTCCGTCAGATGCTGCAGAAGGTCGAAGTGACCGACGGCGGCGACTCGGACATCCTCTCGGGTGACCAGATCGATCGCACGGAGCTGACCGACTTCAACGAGAAGCTGCTCGCCGAGGGCAAGAAGCCGATCCAGGGCGTTCCGGTCCTGCTCGGCATCACCAAGGCGTCGCTGCAGACCAAGTCGTTCATCTCGGCGGCCTCGTTCCAGGAGACCACCCGCGTCCTCACCGAGGCGGCGGTCAACGGCAAGGTCGACACCCTGGAGGGCCTGAAGGAGAACGTCATCGTCGGGTCGCTGATCCCGGCGGGCACGGGCTCGATGGTGGCGGACATCCGCTCCATCGCCCGCCGCCGCGACGCGATGATCCTGCAGCAGAAGCAGGCCGAGAGCGGCGCGATGCCGGTCGAGGAGCTTCCGCCCGCCGCCGCCGAGTGAGGCCGTCGGCAGGACTAAGTTGGGAGAGGGCGGCCTTCGGGCCGCCCTTTCTCGTTCCGGCCTGCCTTTGTCCGGCCGTGTCCCCTCACCAACTCGAACGCCGTCTTTGCGAGCGCAGCGAAGCAACCCAGTGTCGCGCCACGCTGGAAGACGTCCCGCTGCCCTGGGTCACTTCGCTGCGCTCGTGATGACGGGCCGGGCAGTGTCGACTGCAACCCCGAAACCGTATCGAGACGCGCGCGACCGTCCGGCCTTAACGGCAGCTCAACCATACCGCGCGATAAATTCGGCGCGGCCGCAGAAACACCCTGGAAACGGGGAGGATCGGGCCGGTTCGGGTGCGTGAGTGCGGGTCTGGCGTCGTGGGCACGAGACGAGGACGGGAATCGAGCCTGCGCTGGCTCTCGGCGGCCCTGACGCCCTGGATGGTCGGTCTGGGCCTGCTGGTGTCGTTCACCGCCGATGCCGGCACGGAGAACGCCATCGGCGCGAGCCGGCTCGGGGTGATCGATGCCGACACGGTCCCGCCGCTGCCGCCCGGCACCCTGCTGATCGGATCGGCCCTCCGCCGCCTCGGCGACGAGCCGCCCCAGGCGACCTTCAAGACCGGCGCGCACGTCTTCCCGGTCGTGCAGCGGGCCGGCAAGGGCGACCCCGCCCGGCCGCCGGCCGAGAGCTTCGCGCGCCGGGCCGCGAACCTGCGCGAGGCGGGCGGCGCCCTGGTATTCGGCGACGTCACCGGCAGCGTCACCGGCGTGCTGACGCAGGGCTCCGCGATCTGGGACCCGGAATCCGAGCCGGAGGCCGCCTTCGTCCCCGTGCCGGATCTCGGCCTCACCACCGGCAGCGGCACCGCCGCCTCCACGGGCGCGGGGACGGCCGACCTCACCGAGGATGGCGGCCCCGAGCGCTTCGACGGTTCGACCCCGCCGGTGCCGCGGGCCATCGCGCTGTCCTCCACGACGCCGGCGCCCGCCGACGCCATCCCCGTCGAGATCGCCGCGGCGAGCCTCGCGCTCCCCGATTTCGCGATCCGCACCGAGCGGCCCGACAGCGCCCAGCCGGTGCCCGAGGACGCGCGCCGGCGCTACGCCGACCTGATCGATCCGAACGCCCTCGACAAGGAGCAGCGCTGCCTCTCCGAGGCGGTCTATTTCGAGGCCCGGAGCGAGCCCGAGGCCGGCCAAGCCGCCGTCGCCCAGGTGGTGCTCAACCGGGTGAAGAGCGGCCTCTACCCGGCGAGCGTCTGCGGCGTCGTCTACCAGAACCGGCACCACTACATGGGCTGCCAGTTCTCCTTCGCCTGCGAGGGCAAGTCGCTGCGCATCACCGATGCCGGCGCCTGGGAGAGCGCCACCCGCATCGCCCGCTCGGTGATCGAGGGCCGGACCTACCTCGCGGAGGTCGGCGCCGCGACCCACTACCACGCCGACTACGTGCGTCCGGGCTGGGCCCGCCGCCTGCGCAAGATGGACGTGATCGGCCGGCACATCTTCTACCAGCTCCGGGCCGGCCAGACCTGACCCGGGTCGGATCCGGTCTCATAAGAGAGACTGTCGAAGATCCGAACAATCCTACCTAGGTAGGCGACGCCTAAGCAGTCGAAACCAAGGGTTAATTTTACCTTCGTTCCCGATAATGCTTGCGCGCCGGGCAACGAGTCTGGCCTCTGGTACGTCGAGACGAGCGCCGCGTCCGCGCCGCGTCTCGTAGTAATGCGTATCAGAGGACTTCCATGACCGCGCCGGTCGCTCGCACCGCTTTCCTCGCCGCCGCCCTCGGTGGCGCGCTCCTCGCCGCACCCGCCCAGGCCGGCGGCTGCTACGGCTCCGAATGCTATCGCCGCGTCGTCACGCCGCCGGTCTACGACACCGTGCAGGAGAACGTGCTGGTGCGCCCGCCCCGCACGGTCTATCGCACCACGCCGCCGGTCTACGACACGGTGTCGGAGCGCGTGATGGTCTCGCCCGGCGGCCGCTACTGGCAGACCAGCCGCGGCCCCGGCGGCGAGCTGATCGGCTGCTGGGTGACCACGCCGCCGCGCTTCGCCGTCCGCACCCGGACCGTGCTGATCCGCCCGGCGCAGACGATCCCCGAGACGATCCCGCCGGAATACGCCAGCGTCAGCCGCCGCGTCCTCGTCGCGCCCGCCCGGGCCGGCTGGGCGCCGATCGGCGGCGGTTACGGCTACCGGCCCGCGGCCTACGGCGGTCCGCTCGTCGGCTCGATCCCGGACGCCCTCGGCATCACCGGGGCGAGCTCCTCGGATATCGGCGTCGGTCTCGGCTTCTACACGGGCAGCCGGTACGACGGATACTGAGCCGGTCACGACCGCCGTCGCCTTGATTCCGGGCGTCCCGGCCACACCTCACCGCGCAGCACGGGAGGTGACGATGGGGACGTTCAAGGCCTGGGTAGTCGAGAAGAACGAGGCCGGCCAGAGCCTCGCCTTCACGGACTTCGACGACGCCGACCTGATGGACGGCGACGTCACCGTGCGGGTGACGCACTCGACTCTGAACTACAAGGACGGCCTCGCGCTCACCGGCAAGTCGCCGGTGGTGCGCCGCTTCCCGATGATCCCCGGCATCGACTTCTCGGGGATCGTCGAGGCCTCGGACCATCCGGAGTACAGGCCGGGCGACGCGGTCGTGCTCACCGGCTGGGGCGTCGGCGAGACGCATCTCGGCGCCTACGCGCAGCGCGCCCGGGTCCGGGGTGACTGGCTGGTGCCGCTGCCCCAGGGGCTCACGGCCGAGCAGGCCATGGCGGTCGGCACCGCCGGCTACACGGCGATGCTGTGCTGCATGGCGCTGGACGCCCACGGCGTGAAGCCCGAGCACGGCCCGGTCATCGTCACCGGCGCCTCGGGCGGCGTCGGCTCCGTCGCGGTGGCGCTCCTCGCCCGGGCGGGCTGGCACGTGATCGCCTCCACGGGCCGGGACGGCGAGTCCGATTACCTGAAGGGCCTCGGGGCCGCCGAGATCCTCGACCGGGCCGAACTGTCGAAGCCCGGCAAGCCGCTGAGCAAGGAGCGCTGGGCCGCCGGCGTCGACGCCGTGGGCTCCACGACCCTCGCCAACGTCCTCGCCATGACCCGGGCCGACGGCGCCGTCGCGGCCTGCGGGCTGGCGCAGGGCATGGACCTGCCGACCTCGGTGGCGCCCTTCATCCTTCGCGGCGTCTCGCTCCTCGGCATCAACAGCGTCACCACCCCGCAGAAGAAACGCCGCGAGGCCTGGGCGCGCCTCGCCCGGGAGCTCGACCTGGCCAAGCTCGCCGCCATGACGAGCACGGTCCGCCTGGAGGAGGTCGGCCGGCTCGGCGAGGAGATCCTGGCCGGCAAGGTCCGAGGCCGGACCGTCGTGACGGTGGCGTAGGTCCGGCGCCCGTCAGGCGGCTTTCCGGGCCTGGAGCAGGTAGCTCATCGGCAGGAGCCGGTCGGCAGCGAGCACGTCGCAGGCCGTGGTGCTGATGTTGTCCGGAAACTCCCGGAACCGCTCGATCGCGAGGCCGGCACCGATCAGGCTCTCGATCAGCATCCCGACGGGATGGGCGAACCAGTAATGCGGCCCGACCCGCGGGGCCGGCCCGTCGCCGTACACGATGGCGTCCTCGCCAACGAACGGCGCCGTGCGGAAATAGGAGTGCCGGACCAAGAGCGGCTGCTCCGCCCGCGGCTCGAACATGTTCACGACGGGGTGCTCCTCGTGGATGAGGATCCGGCCGCCCGGGTGCAGGAGGCGCGCCGCCACGGCGAGGAAGCGCGGCAGGTCGGGCATCCAGCCCAGCACGCCGATGGTGATCACTGCGAGGTCGTAGGCACCGTCTTGCTCCGCGTCGATCGCGTGCACGTCGCCCGCGACGAAGCGGCAGTCGCGCCCGGCGATGCCGGCGAGGTCCCTGGCCTGGGCGAGGAACGCCTCCGACTGGTCGAACCCGGTCGCCGACCGGGCGCCGAGATTCATCAGCGACACCGTCTCCCGCCCGTTGTTGCAGCAGAGCTGCGCGACGGAGGTCCCGGCGAGGCCGATCGCCCGCAGGGCCGCCTCCATCGGCGGGTCGAAGCAGGAGAAGCCGGGATCCCGCGCGAAGTTCTGCGTCAGCCGGTCCCAAGACGGGTCGCTCCGGTGCAGGGGCGCGGAGGCATCCCAGGCCTGGCGGTTGGCGGCGACGGCCTCGGCGGCGGACAGGGTCGACATCGACGGCTCCGGATGTATCGCAGGAGAGTCTAGCGAGCGGTGCCCGTGTCGCGCCACGGCGAAAACGCCGGGCCGGCCGAACCGCCGTCGCGCGGGAACCTTTGCCGTACCTCGCGTGTTGGCGTCTTTATGAGCGTCGCATTCGTCAAAGAGCCCGAGGGTGGGGAAGCGTTCGAGAATCTGCCGGACCGGCCGATCTCGCCGCACACGAACTTCGTCACACCGGAGGGGCTCGCGCAGATCGAGGCCGAGGTCGCGCGTCTCGAGAAGGAGGTCGCCTCGCTGGACCCCGCCGACAAGGCGGAGGATTCCCGCATCGGGCGCGACCTGCGCTACTGGGCGGCCCGGAAGAACACCGCGCAGCTCGTGGAGCCCAGGGGCGGCGACACCGTGCAGTTCGGCTCGACCGTCACGGTGGTCCGCGAGGACGAGTCCGGCAAGGAGACCCGGCAGACCTTCCGGATCGTCGGCGAGGACGAGGCCGACCCGCACAAGGGCTCGATCTCGTACGTGGCACCGCTCGCCCGCGCCATCACGGGCAAGACGATCGGCGACGTGGTCGAGGTGAACGGCCACGAGGTCGAGGTCGTCGAGATTCGCTGAGGCGGGTCAACGGCCCTCGAACCGGGCCCGCAGCGGCAGCAGCGCCTCGGCGACGTGCTCCATGAAGACCCGGACTCGCGCCGCGTGGCGCAAGTCCGGATGCGTCAGGATCCAGAGGTCCGCCCCGAGTTCCGGGTGCGGCCCTGACAGCCGTCGCAGCGCCGGATTGAGGTCGGCCGTGAAGCAGGGAAGCGGACCGATGCCGAGGCCGGCCTCGACCGCCGCTTCGAGACCGATCACCGCGTTGACCCGCAGGCGGACGCGGTCGGAGGGGGCCCGCGCCTCCACGAACCGTGCGAGCGAGCCGCCCGCCACCAGCGGCCCCGGACTGATCCACGCCTCGCGGGCCAGATCACCGTAGGCGCGGTCGGCGCGGCCGTAGACTCCCCAAGCCGTGAGGGCGAGGCGGCGGCCGACCAGGGTCTCACTCGGCTCGCGGCTGATCCGGATCGCCACGTCGGCGTCCCGGCGCGAGAGGTTGAGCGTCGCCTCCGCGAGGATGAGGTCGATCCGAACCTCCGGATAGCGCTCGGCGAAGCTCGCCAGCATCGGCATCAGCAGGTCGGCGGCGAAGCCGGCCGGCGCGGTCACCCGCAGCTCGCCGGAGGGTGTCTCGCCCTGTCCCGCCACTACGCGGGCGAAGCGCGTCACGTCCGCCTCGATCCGTCCGGCCGCGTCGATCATCGACTGCCCGGCGGCGGTCGGCACATAGCCCGTGCGCAGCCGCTCGAACAGGCGCGTGCCGAGCCGCGCCTCCAGGGCGGCGAGGCGCCGGAACGCCGTCGAGTGGTTGATCCCGAGCTCGGTCGCCGCCGCGGTCAGGCCGCCCCGATCGGCCACGGTCTTCGCGAACCGGAAGTCGTCCCAGTCGAACGCCACGCGCGGATCCTTGCGTCTGTGCAAGATCAATCTTGCACGTCGGGGCATTCTTGCAAGGCGGCAAATGCGCGATGGAGTGGCCTTCGGCCGGCCGACGATTCGGCCGGACGTCCGACACGCAGGAGAGATCACCCGATGGCGAAGGTTCTGGTGCTGTACTACTCGACCTACGGCCATGTGGAGCAGATGGCCTACGCCGCCGCCGAGGGCGCCCGCGAGACGGGGGCCGAGGTCGTCGTGAAGCGCGTGCCGGAGCTGGTCCCGGAGGAGGTCGCCCGGCAGAACCATTTCAAGCTCGATCAGGCGGCGCCGGTCGCGACGGTCGCCGAACTCGCCGATTACGACGCGATCATCTTCGGCACGCCGACCCGCTACGGCAACATGGCCTCGCAGATGAAGCAGTTCATCGACCAGACCGGCGGTCTCTGGATGAAGGGCGCGCTGGTCGGCAAGGTCGGCTCGGTCTTCACCTCCACGGCCTCGCAGCACGGCGGCCAGGAGACGACGCTGACGAGCTTCCACACGGTGCTGTTCCATCACGGCATGGTGGTGGTCGGCCTGCCCTACAGCTTCCAGGGGCAGGCGGGCGTCGAGGCGGTGAAGGGCAACACGCCCTACGGCGCCAGCACGATCGCGGACGGCGACGGCTCCCGCCAGCCGAGCGCCGTCGAGCTGGAGGGCGCGCGGTTCCAGGGCCGCCACGTGGCGGGCATTGCCGCCAAGCTGGCCCGAGACTGAGAAGCCAAGAAAAAAGGCTCGGATTGCTCCGAGCCTAGAAGGAAAAAGGCCATTGGGGGCTGAGAAGGCCTTCGTGATCAGTAAACGGATCAGGCCGAACTCTGTTCCGCTGCCGGCGAAAAATTCTCCGCCGTCAGCGGGGCGCGGCCGCCCGGGCGAGGCGGTCGCGGATCGCCTCGCCGAGGCCCTCCGCGGGAATGGGCACCACCGCGATGGTCTCGGCCCCCGAGGCGTCGAGGTCGCGCAGGGCGCCGAACAGCCGGGCAGCGGCCTCCGCGGGGTCGCCCGCCGGACTCAGGTTGAGACTGGCCCGCGCGGTCTCGTGACCGGCCGGCAGGCGGGATCCGAACAGCAGGACCGCCTCGCCGGGCTCGACCCGCACCGCGTCGAGGCGGACCCGCGCCCGCGGCGCGTAGTGCGAGGCGAGCATGCCCGGGCCCGCCGGCCGGTCGGCATCCGCCGCCGCGGGCGCCGCCGGATCGATGCCGAGAACCGCCCGGAGCGCCGCCCGGGTGACGCCGCCGGGCCGCAGCAGCCGCGGCGTGCCGCCGAGGCAGGCCACCACCGTCGACTCGACGCCCACCGGCGTGTCGCCGCCGTCGAGCACCGCGGCGATCCGGCCGGCGAGATCGTCGAGGACGTGGGCGGCCCGGGTCGGGCTCACCCGCCCGGAGCGGTTGGCCGAGGGCGCCGCGACCGGCCGCCCGGCCTCGGCGAGGAGCGCGCGCGCGAGCGGGTGCGCCGGAACCCGCAGGGCGAGGCTCGGCAGGCCGGCGCGGGCGAGGTCGCAGACCCGCGTGCCCGCGTGCGCCGGGACGACCAGGGTCAGGGGTCCGGGCCAGAAGGCCTCCGCGAGGCGGCGCGCCGGCGCGTCGAAGTCGCCCTCCGCCAGGGCCGCCGCCGCGTCGGGCAGGTGCGAGATCAGCGGGTTGAAGCGCGGCCGCGCCTTGGCGGCGAAGATGCCCGTCACCGCCCCGGGGTCGGTTGCGTCCGCCCCGAGCCCGTAGACGGTCTCGGTGGGGAAGGCGACGAGGCGGCCAGCCCGCAGGAGAGCGGCGGCCTCCGCGAGGCCGGCCGCGTCGGCGGTGAGCCGCCGGGTCGCGGCCGGGACCGTTGACCCGGGATCGTTCATGCGGGAAGCCGTCTCCGAGGTCATGGCGGTGCGAGCCCCGCGCGCCTATCCTCGCCCCGCCCTAGCGCCGGTGCGCGGGCGCGGTCAAACCCGCCCCGGATCGAACGCGCGGGCGGGCCGCCACACGGGAGGATCGTATGAGTTACCGCGCCCCGGTCCCCGAGATGCTCTTCACGCTGCGGCACGTGGCCGGGCTCGACGCGGTCGATCCCGACGATGCCGAGGCGATCCTGACCGAGGCCGGGCGCATCGCCGCCGGCGTGATCGCGCCGCTCAACCGGGTCGGCGACCGGCACGGCACTCCCTTCGCGGACGGGGAGGTCACCACGCCGCCCGGCTGGCGCGAGGCCTACCGCACCTTCACGGAGGGCGGCTGGAACGGGCTCTCGGCCGAGGCCGACCACGGCGGGCAGGGCCTGCCGAAGCTGATCGAGGCCGCCTGCACCGAGATGTGGAACGGCGCCAACCTCGCCTTCGGCCTCTGCCCGCTTCTGACCCAGGGCGGCATCGAGGCGCTCGCGGCCCACGGCTCGGACGACCTGAAGGCGCGCTACCTCGCGAAGCTGGTCTCGGGCGCGTGGCCCGCCACCATGAACCTGACCGAGCCGCAGGCGGGCTCCGACCTCGCCCTCCTGCGCACCCGGGCGGTGCCGGCGGGCGACGGCACCTACCGGATCACCGGCAACAAGATCTACATCACCTACGGCGAGCACGACCTCGCCGACAACATCGTCCACCTCGTCCTGGCCCGGCTGCCCGACGCGCCCGCCGGCACGCGCGGCATCTCGCTGTTCCTGGTGCCGAAAGTGCTGCCGGACGGGA
Source organism: Methylobacterium sp. D53M (assembly GCF_053345625.1). Classification (NCBI taxonomy): domain Bacteria; kingdom Pseudomonadati; phylum Pseudomonadota; class Alphaproteobacteria; order Hyphomicrobiales; family Methylobacteriaceae; genus Methylobacterium; species Methylobacterium sp. D53M. The sequence continues at coordinate 58,725 of NZ_JBKFAL010000025.1, read as the reverse complement.
CCCGCAACGACCTCCGCTGCTCCGGCATCGAGCACAAGCTCGGCATCCACGCCTCGCCGACCTGCTCGATGGCGTTCGGCGACGGCGGCGGCGCCACCGGCTGGCTGATCGGCCAGGAGAACAAAGGCCTCGCCTGCATGTTCACGATGATGAACGCGGCGCGGCTCAATGTCGGCCTGCAGGGCGTCGGAATCGCCGAGGCTGCGACCCAGCGGGCGCTCGCCTACGCGCAGGAGCGCCGCCAGGGCAAGGCGGTGGGCGCCGCCGAGGCGACCAGCCCGATCGCCGCCCATCCGGACGTGCAGCGCATGCTGCTCACCATGAAGGCCTCGACGGCCGCCGCCCGCGCCATCTGCTACCTCACCGCCGCGGCCCTCGACGCGTCGAAGGGGCCGGAGGGGCAGGCGGCCCTGGACCGCGCCTCGCTGCTGACCCCGGTCGCGAAGGCGTTCGCGACGGACCTCGCCAACGAGGTGACCTCGCTCGGCGTGCAGGTCCACGGCGGCATGGGCTTCGTGGAGGAGACCGGGGCGGCGCAGCTCATGCGCGACGCCCGCATCCTCGGCATCTACGAGGGGACCAACGGCATCCAGGCCATCGACCTCACCGCCCGCAAGCTGCCGCTGAACGGCGGGGGCACCGCGCGGTCGCAGATCGCCTGGATGCGCCGGGCCGCGGAGGGGCTGCTCAAGGCCGGCGACCCCGCCTTCGGCCACATGGCGGCGCGGCTGCGCGACGGGATCGGCAGCCTCGACCGGGCGACGAGCCACCAGCTCGCCGCGCTGAGCTCGAACCGCCCCGAGGCGGCGCTCGCCGGCGCGACGCCGTACCTGCGCCTGTTCGGCCTGACGCTGGGCGCCGCCTGCCTCGCCCGGGGCGCGCTCGCCGCGAGCGCTGCCCGGAAGGCTGGCGAGACGGACCCGGCGCACGCGGCCCGCATCGCGCTCGCCCGGTTCTACGCCGAGAACCTCCTGGTGGCCGCCTCCGGCCTGGAGCAGGCGGTGGTCGAGGGCGGCGCCTTCACGGACGACGCCGCCCTGGCGCTGGCGGTTTGAGGAGCGGATCATGGCCGAACCCGTCACGATCGACGACCTCGCGGGCGGCGTCCGCCTGATCACCCTGAACCGCCCCGAGAAGAAGAACGCCCTCACGGGCGCCATGTACGACGCGATGCGCGCGGGCCTGGCGCAGGCCGACGCGTCGGACGCGGTCGGCGCCATGGTCTTCGCCGGGCAGCCCGGCATGTTCAGCGCCGGCAACGACCTCGCCGACTTCATGGGGCATGCCGGTGATGGATTCAGTTCCTCGCCGGCGCTGGCCTTCATCCGCCAGCTCGCCCGGACCCGCACCCCGATGGTGGCGGCGGTCGACGGGATCGCGGTCGGCATCGGCGCGACCCTCTGCCTGCACTGCGACCTCGTCTACGCGAGCCCGGCGGCGCGCCTGCGCATGCCCTTCGTCGAGCTCGGCCTCGTGCCGGAGGCGGCGTCGAGCTACCTGCTGCCCCTGCGGGTCGGCCGGCTCCGGGCGACCGAGCTGCTGCTCCTGTCCCGGCCGCTCGAGGCCGACGAGGCGCAGGCCCTGGGCCTCGTCAACGCGGTGCTGCCCGCCGACATGCTGGTCGAGCAGGCCATCGCGCAGGCCGCGCGCCTCGCCGCCCTGCCGCGCGGGGCGCTGACGGCGTCCCGGGCGCTGATCCGGGGCGACCAGGCGCAGGTCGAGGCGGCCCTGGAGGCTGAGGCGAAAGCCTTCGACGCGCAGCTGCGCTCGCCCGAATCCCAGGAGCGGCTCGCCGCCTTCCTGTCGCGGTCGAAGCCCGCCGCCTCGGCGTGAGCCCGCCCGACCTCTCCCAGAAGATCTGCCTCGTCGCGGGCGCGTCGCGGGGCGTCGGCCGGGGCCTCGCCCGGGCGCTGGGCGAGGCGGGGGCCACGGTGATCGTCACGGCCCGCTCCAGCGAGACCGGCCCGCGCACCGAGATGCGCGCGGAGGCGATCGAGGACACGGCCCGCGCGGTCGACGCGGCCGGCGGGCGCGGGCACCACTACCTCTGCGACCACCGCTCCGAGCGCGCCACCGACGCGCTGGTGCACTGGGCTCTGCGCCGGTTCGGGCGCATCGACGTCGCGGCCTGCAGCGTGTGGAGCGGCAACGAGGGCTACGACGGCGAGCGCTACCCGGACGGGGCCGGCTGGGGCACGCCGTTCTGGCGCCGCTCGGCGGAGCCGTACATCGGCCTCCTCGAGGCCGGGCCGCTCCCGGCCCTCTTGCTCGCCCGGGCGGTCGCCCCCGCCATGGTGGCGGCGCGGGCCGGGCTGCTGGCGCTCGTCTCCTTCGGGACCGAGGATTACCTCGGCGACGTGTTCTACGATTCCGCCAAGGCCGCGACCAACCGGCTGACCCTGGCCTTCGCCCGGGAACTCGCGCCCCACGGCGTCACCGCCCTCGGCCTCTCGCCGGGCTTCGTCGCCACCGAGCGGGCGCGCGATCTCGGTCAGGAGCAGCACGCCACCGAGAGCCCGCTCTACGCCGGCCGGGCGCTCGCGGCGCTCGCCGCCGACCCCGACATCGCCGCCCGGGCGGGCGCCGTGCTGCATGCCGGCGACCTCGCGCGGATCTACGGCTTCACCGACGCCGACGGGACGCGGCCGGAGCGGTTCCGCGTCGGGCCGTGACAGGCCGTGACGGGCCGGGACGGTTTTGGCGGGACCTGTCGCCCGAATGGCGCAGCCCCGCGGCAAACGGGCCGGATCCGCCCCGGGACCTGTCGGCGGGGTTGATTCGCGGGGCCCGGACGCGCGTCCTGTCGTGATCGGCGGCTCCGATTGCTGCGGGAGCGAAAAACGGCCTTAATTCGCCCGCAGGTCAGGGGAGCGATCCTGTACCCGCCCCGATCTCCGGTCGGGCCGGGACCGTGCGTGTGAACGAGGGAAACTGGCATGTCGGAAGCGAACACGGCCCCGCGCGTGCTGATGGTGTTCCCGAAGTTCTACGAAAACTCGATGTGGAACTTCAAAGAGGCCATGGAGCTGCAGGGCGCCCGCGCGCCCGCGCCGCCGCTCGGCCTCATCACGCTGGCCGCGATGCTGCCGCCGGCCTGGCAGGTGACGCTCGTCAACCGCAACTGCGAGGAACTGACGGACGCGCAGATCCGGGCCGCCGACCTCGTGATGACCGGCGGCATGCTGCCCCAGGAGCCGGACTGCCTCGTGGTCATCGACCGCTGCGTGGCGCTCGGAACCCCGGTCTGCGTCGGCGGCCCGGCTCCGACCTCGACGCCGGAGGTCTACGACAAGGCCGACTTCCTGGTGCTGGGCGAGGCCGAGGGCATTCTCGACAAGTTCGTGGCCGCCTGGGAGGCCGGCGAGCGCCGCGGCCGGCTCACGGCCGAGAAGTTCAAGGCTGACGTCACCAAGAGCCCGATTCCGCGCTTCGACCTGCTGACCTTCAGCCACTACCTCTACATCGGCGTCCAGTTCTCGCGCGGCTGCCCGTTCACCTGCGAGTTCTGCGACATCATCGAGCTCTACGGCCGCGCCCCGCGGACCAAGACCACGCCGCAGATGCTGGCCGAGCTCGACCGGCTCTACGGCCTCGGCTACCGCGGCCATGTCGATTTCGTCGATGACAACCTGATCGGCAACAAGAAGGCGATCAAGCTGTTCCTGCCGCACCTGATCCAGTGGCAGGAGGCGCACGGCTACCCGTTCAAGTTCTCCACCGAGGCCTCGCTGAACCTCGCGGACGACGACGAGCTGCTCGGGATGATGCGGGACGCGAATTTCTTCGCCCTGTTCACCGGGATCGAGACGCCCGACGAGGCGACGCTGATCCAGACCCAGAAGAAGCAGAACACCAAGCGGTCCATCGCCGACAGCGTGCACAAGCTCTACGAGCACGGCATGTTCGTCACGGCCGGCTTCATCGTCGGCTTCGACACCGAGAAGGACAGCATCAGCAAGGCGATGTCGCTGTGCATCGGCCAGACCGGCATCCCGATCGCCATGGTCGGCCTGCTCTTCGCGCTGCCGAACACGCAGCTCTCGCGCCGCCTGCGCAAGGAGGGCCGCCTCTACGAGAACTACGCGGCGACCACCGCCGACCAGGGCGATCAGTGCACGCAGGGCATCAACTTCGTGACCCTGCGGCCGCAGCGCGACGTGCTGGCCGACTACCGCGACGTCCTCCAGGAGATCTATGACCCGCCGAACTTCTTCGACCGGGTCCGGGTGGTCGCCCGGCGGGTGAAGCGGCCGAAATTCGCCGCCCAGAAGCTCAACTGGGGCCACATCGCCCACGATCTCTACTCGCTGCTGCGGGTGTGCTGGCGGATGACCGTGCGGCGTCCGGAACTCGCCAAGCACTTCTGGAGCGTGTTCCTGGAGACCGCCCGCCGCAACCCGGCCGCCCTGGAGGCCGTGGTCACCAACATGGTGATCTACCTCCACGTCTACCCGTTCTCGCGCTACGTCATCCGCGAGATCAACGGCCGGATCGCCGACCTCGATGCCGGCCGCTGGGTGCAGCCGCCGGTCCTGGCGCCCGAAGCGGAGACCTGCAAGGCGCCGCCGGTCGGCAAGGTGGTGGCCAAGGCCGAGGTCAAGCACCTCGCCGCGGTGGCCTGAGGGATCCGCGGCCGCTGCGCTTGCGGGCTCGGCCGATCATCGCTAGCTGACCCGCCGCGAGGCCACGTCCTCCCCCCGCCGCGCGGGGCACAAGTCCGGGACGGCCCGGCCCTTTCGGGAGGGCCGCCGTGGCCTGGATCTATCTCGTCACCGCGGGCGTACTGGAGGTCGTCTGGGCCTTCGCGATGAAGCAGTCGGAGGGCTTCACGCGCCTCTGGCCGACCGCCATCATGGCGTTGGCGATGGCCGGCAGCGTCGGCTTCCTGGCGCTGGCCATGCGCACGCTGCCCCTGGGCACCGCCTACACGATCTGGACCGGCATCGGCGCGGTCGGCGCCTTCCTGGTCGGCATCGCCGTGCTGGGGGAGCAGGCGAGCGCCAGCCGGATCCTCGCGGCCGGCCTGATCGGCTCCGGGCTCGTCCTGATGAAGCTGTCGAGCCCCGGCTGAGCCTGAGGCCGAGCCTCAGGCCGCGCGCACGGTGTGCAGGAAGGCGTCGATCTCCCGGCGCAGCTCGGCGGCCTCCTCCGAGAGACTCGACGCCGAGGCCAGCATCCGCGTGGCGGCCGTGCCCGTGTCGTCGGCCGCCCGCGCCACCGCGTCGATCGTCCCGGTGACCGCGCCGGTCCCGGACGCCGCCTCGGCCACGTTCCGGGCGATCTCCCGGGTCGCCGCGCCCTGCTGCTCGACGGCGGCCGCGATCGAGGTCGCCACCCCGTCGATCTCGCGGATGCGCGCCGTGATCCCGTCGATCGCGTCCACGGTCTGCCCGGTCGCGCCCTGGATACGGCCGACCTGACCGGCGATCTCCTCAGTGGCCCGGGCGGTCTGGGCGGCGAGCTGCTTCACCTCGCTGGCGACCACCGCGAAACCGCGCCCCGCATCGCCGGCGCGGGCCGCCTCGATCGTGGCGTTCAGCGCCAGCAGGTTCGTCTGGCCAGCGATGTCGGTGATGAGGCGCACGACGTCGCCGATCCGGCCCGCGGCGGTGCTCAGTTCCTGCACGAGGCCGGCCGTGTCGCCGGCCTGGACCACCGCGCTCCGGGCGAGTTCTGCGGACCCGTCGACCTGGCGGCCGATCTCCTGCACCGAGGCGCCGAGTTCCTCCGCGGCCGCCGCGACCGTGCCGACATGCTGGGCGGCCTCCTGGGCGGCGCCCGCCACCGTGGCCGAGCGCTCTGCGGTGTGCGTGGCCGTGCCGCTCATCGCCTCGGCGTCGGCCCGCAGGCCGAGGGCGGCGTCCGCCACCCGGGCCAGCACGCCGCCGACCGCGGCCTCGAAGGACTCGGCCATGGCGTGGACCGCGCGCCGGCGCTGCGCCTCGGCGCCGTCCCGCGCCAGGGCGGTCTCCCGCTCCAGGGCACGGGTGTGGATCAGGTTGTCCTTGAAGACCTGCACGGCCGCCGCCATCGCGCCGATTTCGTCGCGGCGCCCCGTATGCGGGACCGGCACGGTCTCGTCGCCCTCGGCGAGGCGGCCCATCGCGCCGGTCATGCGCTCGATGGGGCGCGCGATCCCGAACAGGGCGAACAGCATCGCGGCCGCCGCGACCGCGAGGCCGACCACCGTGGCGAGCAGCGCGATCAGCTTGGCCCGCGTCGCCGCCTGCACGGTCTGGGTGACGTTGGCCTCGGTCTGGCCCCGCGCCGCCGCGATCGACTCGGTCAGGCTGGCCACCGCGGCGTCGTTCTGCGCCCCCGTCGCGGGATCCAGCACGAGTGCGAGGGCGCCCGGCTGGTCGCCCGCGATCATCAGCTCGACCACCTGCAGCTGGATGTTCTGGTAGGCGTTCCACGCGTTGGTGAAGCGCTCGTAGATCGCCCGGGCCTGCGGGCTCGTCAGGCGGTCCTGATAGGCTTGCCGGAGGCTGGACAGCTCGCCGAGGGCGTCGGTCAGGGCCGTCTGGTTCTTGTCCAGGGCCGCGGCGTCGGGAGAGGCCACCGCGAGGCGGTAGAGGCGCAGGCGCGCGTCCCGCACGGCCGTCCCGATGGCCTCGGCCTGGTTCTGCACGGGCAGGGCATGCTGCGAGATCGCCGCGGCGTTCCGCTCGATCTCCGACAGGCTCACGACGCTGGCGATGCCCTGGCCGACGGCGGCGAGGGCGAGCAGGCCGATGGCACCGGCGAGGACCGTCTTGAGGGAGAAGCGCATGGGAGGTTCCGTCTACGCGGCCGCGCCGCGCCTTCAGGCCCCACCATGCTCCCGCAGAGGTCTTAAGATTCTGTCGGCTCTATACCAGCATTTGTTGTCAGAGCCACTTCTTCCACCGAAAGAAAAAGTAGGGAAATACGGCGGCCACGACCATCATGATCAGCGCCATCGGATATCCGAAGGCGAAATCTAGTTCCGGTATGGACTTAAAATTCATGCCGTAGATCGACGCGATCAGGGTCGGCGGCATGAAGACCACCGCCATGACCGAGAACAGCTTGATGATGTTGTTCTGCTCCAGGTTGACGAGCCCCAAGGTCGCGTCGAGCAGGAACTGGATCTTCGTCGACAGGAAGGTGGCGTGCTCCTCGAGGGACTGAAGATCCCGCAGGGTCGAGCGCACGTCCTCGCGCAGGTCGCGCGGGGCCTTGTTGGTCCGGTAAGTCGCCGACAGCGAGAGCAGGATCCGCTCCATGGAGACGAGGCTCTCGCGCTGCTTGGAGATGAGATCGCCGTGCCGGCCCAGCGCCCGCAGCGTGTCCTGCAGCGCGGTGTTGCGGGCGGAGGGGTCTTCCTGCACTTCGAAGATCTTGCCCGACAGGCGGTCGATGCGCTCGCCCTGGAGCTGCAGAACGTCGGCGGCCCGGTCGATCACCGCCTCGATCAGCCCGGCCAGGATCGACTCGCCCGAGGGTGTCGAGGCGCCGCCGTTGCCCATCGAGCGCCCGGCGCGCTGCGTGTACATGCGGAAGGCCTGCGGCTCCTCGTGGCGCACCGTCACCAGCCGGTTGCCGCGCAGGATGAAAGTGATGCCGGCCAGCCCCGGCTCCTCGGCGTCGCTGACCTTCGAGAGCACCCGGCCGGTCATGTAGCGGGCGCCGTCCTCGACGTAGAGCAGCTCCGAGGGCTCGATGTCCTTCATCTCTTCGCGGGTCGGCACCTCGATGCCCGCGAACGACTCGACCTTCAGTTCCTCCTCGCGGCTCGGGCGGATCAGATCGAGCCAGACCGTGTCCTCGGGGATCGTGTCCTGGAGATCGATGACGCGGCGCTCAAGCAGCGTGGCTCCGGCGCCGACGGCGGGCTGGTGGATGAAGATCACGTACGGGTCTCGGATGCGGATCGGTCACGGGACAGCGCGGGGCCGCAGCCCGCATCCGGCACCGCGACGGTCGATGCAAGCTGTGCCGCGGATGTGGCGCTGTTTTCTGACGCTTCCGTGACATCGCGGCCCGCCCCGTCAGAACAGCTCGATGTCGGGCGCTACCGGGTCGAGGGCTTGGTCGACGACGTGGTCGAGGGCCTGGGCGTCGACGCGGCGCTGGATCTGGGTGACGTAGCGCGCCCGCGCGGTCTCGAGGATCGCCGCCGGCGCGATCGCCCGCCCCGGCCCGGTGCCGATCAGCCGCCGGCGCAGGCCGTCGAGGCAGAGCTGCAGCGCCGCGTTGGCGGCGTCGACCGCCTCGATCTGCTGGCGGACGACGTCCTGGAACTGAACTTGGCCGAAGACCGACAGCACCTCGTCGCCCACCGCCGCATTCTGCGCCTTGACCTCGGCGAGGTCCGTCCGCGCCATCCCGAGGAGGACCCGGGTGGTCGTCTCGGCGATCCCGCCGAGTTCGGCCATCAGCGCGCGGAGGCGCTCCTGCTCGGTGCGGGTCGCGTCGTCCCCGCGATCGGCGATCAGCACCCGGCTGATCGTCTGCTGCGCGTCCGCCACCTGCACGCGCGCCTCGGCCATCGCGGTCTGGGAGGTCTGCGCGAGATCCTGGAGCTCCCGGGCGATGACCCGGAAGCCGGCTCCGTGGGCCCCGGCGCGGGCCGCCTCGATGTTGGCGTTGAGCGCCAGCATCCGGGTCGCCGCCCCGACCTTCTCGAGGCTGAGGATCAGGGCATCGAGCCCGCGCATCTGCCCGACGGCCACTTCGACGGTGCCGCGTTCCTCGCGGGTCTCGTTCAGGCGCCGGTCGAGATAGGCGCCGAGGGCCGCCGCCAGGGATTGCAGCGCGGCGTCGCTCTGCTCGGCGAAGCCGACGATGCGGTCGTGCGCGCCGCCGATGCAGGCGGCGCTGCGCGCCTGGGCGGCGTCGAGCCTCTGCAGCGAGGCGAGGATCGCGGCGGCGGCCGCCTCGGTCTGCGCGACGATGCTGCGCAGCTGCTCGCCCGTCACGGCGAAATAGGGGTCGAGGTCGCCGAGATCCCGGGCCACGGCCCCGGCGCAGGCCGCTCCGTGCGCCGGGGCGGCCGCCGGTTCGGCCCGAAGCGTGACCGCCATCGGCGGGGCATCCGGCTCGACCGCGCGGCAGGACGGTTGCAGCCCGCGGGTCACGATGCCCCCGCAGAGCGCGGCGGCGGCCGCGAAGAGGAGCTGCGCCGGCTGCGCGATCCCCAGGATCAGCGGCACGGCCCCGACCGCGCCGCCGGCCGCGGCACTGAGCAGGAGCGTCCGCAGCTCGGTCTTCGCGGAGGGACGGGCAGCAATCTGCATCGCGGGAACGGTCATTCGGTCGGAAGCGGTGGCGCGGGGCCGGTCGAGGCCGAGGCCCGCGGAGCGGGCTTCAGCGGAGAGGGGTCGCCCGGATCAGGCGGCGCGGCGCTGAATCGCGGGGGCGACCTGTGTCAGGACCTGCAGCAGCTTGTCGGCCTGGACCGGCTTCACCAGCCAGCCGGTCGCCCCCGCCTGACGCGCGCCGTCGCGCTTCTCCTGCTGCGATTCCGTCGTGAGAACGAGCATCGGCGTGAAGCGGGTCGGCGCGAGCTTCCGCAACTCCTGGATCAACTGGACGCCGTCCATGCCGGGCATGTGGAAGTCCGTGATCACGAGGGCCGGCTTCAGGCCTGCCTTGACCTTCGCGAGTGCTGTCTCGGCATCGGCGGCCTGTTCGGTTTCATATCCCGAACTGCGAAGTATTCCTGACATGCTCGAAAGAATGGTCGGTGAGTCGTCCACCAATAATATCGTATTCATCTCTCGCTCTGAGCTCCATCTCTGTGCGAACGGCTAAGTTTTAATCGTTCCAATCTGCCCGGCAATGCATTTTTCCATGACGTGGTCGCATAACAGCTCGAAGTCCTGCACCGCCCGCGCACGGGGCTTCACGTACCGAACCGGCCGTCCGCATCCGAAGGCCTCCGCCAGAGCGATGTCCGTGCGGATCCCAGCCAGGAGGCGCTCCCGGCCGAACCGGCTCGCGAGCTGCTCGAGGGCCTCCCGCTGCATCGTGATCCGGAGATCCACCTGCACCGGCACGATCGAGAGGCCGCGCAGACCGGGATTGAGGCTCGTCGCCACCCGGAAGAACGCGCGCGCGAACTGCCCGACGCCGTCCACCGCGAGGTGGCTGAGCTGTGTCGGAACCAGGACGTGGTGCGCGCTCGCCAGGGCGCTGATCAGCAGGGCGTCGGCCGTCGGTGCGGTGTCGATCAGGATCACCGCGTAATCCGTCGCCAGGGGCTTCAGCGCCGCCGCGAGGCCGAGGGGCGCGACGGCGCCGTCGGGGCCCGAGAATCCGCGATCGGCCGGCAGCACGTCCACGTTCGGCACGGCGGTGCGCCGCACGGCGCGCCCGAGATCCGTCACCCCGGTGCCGCGGAACAGGTCGTGCACCGTCGGCTCGCCGGGCCTCGCCCGCACGCCGAAGCCGAGGCCGGCATGGCCCTGGCTGTCGAGGTCGACGAGCAGCACCCGCCGGCCGCGCTCCGCGAGGCTTGCGGCGAGATTCACGGTCGTCGTGGTCTTGGCGGTGCCGCCCTTGCGGTTCGCCACGGCGAGGATGCGCCCGGTCCCCGGCTCGGTCATCCGCGCTCGGCCTCCGCGGCGCCTTCCGCGGCGGCCTCGGGCAGCGCGGCCAGGCAGGCCGCCGGCACGGCTCCGGCCGGCCGGCCGCGGAGGGCGGGTGCCGCGACCATCAGCACCTGGAGCACCGCCGTGTGGAGCCACGCCGCGCCGGTGAGGTCGACGACGGCCTCCGGGGTGGCGCGCAGGATATCGAGCAGCGGCTCGGCATCCTCGACCGGGCAGTGGCCCGAGAGCCGGATGCGGGCGCCCCTGTGTTCGAGGGCCATCAGAGCAGATCCGACAGGTTGAGGACGAGGAGAACCCTTCCGTCGCCGAGGAGCGCCGTCCCGGAGAAGCCCGCGAGGCCGGCGAGGAGACCGTCGAGGGGCCGCACGATGACCTCCATGCGCTCGCGGAAGCCGTCGACCACGATGCCGACCCGCTCGCGTCCGACACGGGCGACCATGACGGCCTCCTCCTCCGGCGGCGCGTCCGAGGCCGCCGGGAGGCCCAGGCTGTCGGCGAGCCGGATCAGGGGGATCATCGCGTCCCGCAGGACGAAGGTCTCGCGCTGCTTGATCCGGTGGATCTGGTCCCGCGGAACCTTCACGGTCTCGGCCACCGCGTCCATGGCGACCCCGTATTGCTGGCCCCGCGCCACCACGGTGACGATGCGGGTCACCGCCATGGTCAGGGGCAGCTGCACGGTCACGCAGGTGCCCGCGCCCGGCTGGCTCGCGAGCCAGACGTCGCCGCCCGCCCTGCGCACCGCGCTGCGCACGACGTCCATCCCGACGCCCCGACCCGAGAGGTCCGAGACCTGATCCCGCGTCGAGAAGCCGGGCGCGAAGACGAGGTTGACGAGATCCTCCGCGGTCATCTGGGCGGCCTGATCCGGGCCGATCAGGCCGCTGCGCAGCGCCTTCTCGCGGACCGCCTCCGGGTCGATGCCGCGGCCGTCATCGGCCACCTCGATGATGACGTTGTCGTTCTCCTGCCGCGCCGCGAGCCGCAGGGTGCCGCGCGCCGGCTTCCCGGCGGCGATCCGGATCGCGGGGGTCTCGATGCCGTGATCGAGGGCGTTGCGGACCATGTGGATCAGCGGGTCGGCGAGGCTCTCCAGCACGTTCTTGTCGGCCTCGGTCTCCTCGCCCAGGATCACCAGCTCGACCTCCTTGCCGAGCTTGCGCGTGATGTCGCGGACGAGCCGGGGGAAGCGCTGGAAGACCTGGCTCACCGGCATCATGCGGATCGCCATGACGCCGACCTGCAGGCTCTGGGCGATCCGGTCGATGACCGCGTACTGCTCCTTGATCTCCCGACCGAGCTGGCGCGAGCCGCTGACCTGCTCGACGCGCCCGGCGAGATAGGCGAGCCCGTTCTTGGCGACCGTCAACTCGGCCGCGAAGTTCATCAGGGCGTCGACCTTGCCCTGCTCGACCCGCAGCATGCGCGCCGGACCCTTGGCGTCGGGGCCGGATCCCTCCGGGGCATCGCGCGGCTCGGTCGCCGGCGGCGGGGCCGCGGTGGGCCGCGGCGCGGGCTCTCCGGAGGGTGTCGGCATCGGCGGTGCGGCGGTCGCGCCGCTCGCCGCGCCGCGGAGGACGGCGCCGAGGGGCTCGGTGGCGCCCGCGCGCGCTCGGCCCAGGGCTGCTTCCAGGGCGGCGGCCCGGCCCGGCGCCAGATGCGGCAGGCAGCGCCGCACCACCGTGCGCACGGACTCGAACCGGCCCTCCGCGACGGCCGGGTCCGTCGGCACGGCCAGCATCTCGGCCTGCGCGGCGAGGATCGCCTCTGCCTGCTGGCGCAGGGCGAGGTCCGGGGCGGGCGCGTCTGCGGGCGGCCGATCGGTCGGCGGCGAACCCGAGGCCGGCCGCGGGCCGCCGAGGTCGGCGGCGAGGCGGCGCAGCGTCTCGGTCTCCGCCGTGGCGGCCAGCGCCGCGATCCAGCGCAGGGCGCAGGCCTGCCGGGTCCCGGCGCCGACGATCCCCAGCAGGGCGTCGGCGGCGGCGGCGAGGTCCGCCCGGGCGTCCTCGGCGAGGAGCGTCCCGGCCCGCGCGGCGAAGTCGCCGAACACCTCGGCCTCATCCTCCGTCCCGGTCAGGACGATCAGGTCGTCCGGCCGGATCGCGCCGACCCGGACCTGATCGGCGACGTAGCGCAGATGGTCGGCGACCGCCTCGGCGTCGGCGACGCACAGAACCTCGAAGCGGAGCCAGCTCAGCACCGGATCGCAGGTCTCCGGCGACGGAGTTGCGGCGCGCGGCCGTACCCGCAGCGCGACGAGGCCCGGGGCCTGCGCCACAAGATGGGCCGGGTCGTCGCCGCGGAAGAAGCAGGTCTCGTCGGGCTCGTAGTGCCAGGCGGTCAGGGGGGCGCCCGCTGCCGCGGCGCGCCTCCAGGCGGCCTGCCGGTCCGCCTCGGGGAGGTCGGCGAGCCAGTCCGGCGGCCCGTAATCGGCCCTCGCGACGGTGGCCTCGATCGCCGCGGGGAGCCACGCCCGCAGGGCCGTCACCCGGCCCGCCATCACGGCGTCGGCGTCGTCCGGCAGGACCGCGCGGCTCTCCAGGACGTCGATCCAGTGGCCGACCAGATCGAGGCTGTCGAGGAGCCCGTCCACGATCGCGGGTTCCAGGACGAGCGTGCCGGCCCGGACCTCGACCAGAAGGTCCTCGGCCGCGTGGACCAGATGGGTCAGCGGCGCGATCTCGAATAGGCCGGACGTGCCCTTGAGGGTGTGCACCGCCCGGAAGACGTCGTCGAGGGATTCGGCGCCCGGCGACTTCTCCAGGACCAGCATGCCGCTCCCCGCGCGCTCCAGGAGCTCGCGGGCCTCGGGGATGAACTGGGCGAGCAGGGCGTTGGTCACGGTGCGGCTCCGGCCATCACGGTGGCGACCGCGACGAGGGCGTCCGGGCGCACCGGCTTGACGAGGTAGAGGTTGGCGCCCGCCGCGAAGGCCCGCGCGCGGTCGGCGCTGGCGCTCTCCGTGGAGATCATCACGGCCGGCACCGCCTGGAGCTCCGGCATGGTCCGGCCCTGCCGCAGGAAGGTGTAGCCGTCCATCTTGGGCATGTTCACGTCGACCAGGACGAGGTCGAAGCCCTCGGCGACGGCCTTCTCCAGGCCCTCGTAGCCGTTCACGGCCTCCTCGACCGCGAAGCCGGCCTCTTCCAGCACGTCGCGGTAGTACAGGCGCACCGTGGTGGCGTCGTCGATGACGAGGATCCTGGCCATGTCAGGCCTCCGCGCTCAGGGGCTTCTGGTAGACGATCGCCTCCGCGAACTTCCGGAGGTCGAACAGCGCGGAGATCCGACTCATCGACTCGGAATGGCCGAGGCAGACGAAGCCGCCGGGATCGAGCGCCTCGTAGAGCGTCTGGGCGGCGCCGCGGCGGGACGCGTCGTCGAAGTAGATCAGCAGGTTGCGGCAGAACACGACGTCGAAGCCGCGGAACTGCCGGGTCGAGAGCGGGTCCGAGAGGTTGACCTGCGCGAAGGCGATCGACTCGCGGATGTCCGGGATCACCTCGTGGGCGCCCTGCACCCGCCGGGTGTAGCGCTCCAGGGTCGCCCGGGGGACGTGCTGGACCGCGCGGTCGCCGTAGAGGCCGCGCTTGGCTTGGTCGAGCACGGCGGTGTCGATGTCCGAGGCGACGATCTCGATGTCGTACCGGTCGACCTCCGGCCACGTGTCGAGGAGCTGGAAGGCGATCGAGTAGGGCTCCTCGCCGGTCGAGCAGGGCACCGACCAGATCCGCACCGGCTCGCCCGGCCGCTTGCGCCGGGTGACCTCCGGGAGGATCGACCGGACGAGGCAGCGGAACTGGTACTCCTCGCGGTAGAAGTAGGTCTCGTTGACGGTCATCAGGTTGACGAGCGTCTGGAACTCCTGGCCGCTGGCCTGGAATCGCAGGGTGTTGAAGTAGTCGCGGAAGACCGGCAGCGCGCTCGCGAGCATCCGCTCCTGCAGGCGCTTGTCGACGAAGTAGCGCTTGTTGTCGGCGAACATGATGCCGGTCTTGCGGTAGAAGAAGTCGCGGAAGCGGACGAAGTCGGCATCGGTGACGACGGGCGTCGGCGGCGGGAACGGTGCGGTCATGCCGGCCGCCGGTCAGGTGATGCGGCGGCAGGCGGCCCTGGCCGCGAAGCGCAGGAACGGCGCGTCGGGGAAGCGGGCGGCGGCGGCCTCGATCTCCGGCACCATCTCGGGCGTACCGATCTCGGCGAGCACGTCGAGGGCGGCGGCGCAGACGTTGACGTGCCCGTCCTCGGCCAGGACCCGGCGGGCGTAGGTCGCGGCCGCCGGGTGGCGCAGGGAGACCAGCACGTTCACCGCGAAGATCCGGCGGTCGCTGTCGGGATCGGCGAGGGCCCGCTCGAGGGCGCCGAGCACCGCCGCGTCCATCTCCTGCAGCGTCTCGATCGCGGCGTTGCGCAGCCAGACGTCCTCCGAGCCCAGCAGGCCGAACAGGCGCTCTGCCGCCGCCGGGGTGCCGATGCGGCCGAGGGCGCCGAGGATCGCCTCGCCGACGCTTCGGTCCGCCTCGCGGCCGAGGCGGTCGGCCAGCAGGCCGGCGGCGTCGGGATCGGCGGCCAGGCGATGGGCCGCGTCGCGGCGCCCGGTGGCCGTCGGGCCCTCCAGGGCGATCCGGGGATCCTCCGGGGCTTCCGCCGGCGCGGGGAGGGCGGGGTGCTTGCGGACCAGGGCCATGGCAGTCTCGGTGTCGATCTCAGGAGAGCCAGCCGACGAGCTGGGCCGGGATGGAGCGGGCGGGCAGCGTCAGGGTCGCGCCGCCGAGGCGGATCAGCTCGGCCGGCATGCCGAACACGACGGCGCTCGACTCGGCCTCCGCGATGGTGCGGCCGCCGGCAGCCCGCAGGGCCGCCAGGGCGGCGGCGCCGTCGTCGCCCATGCCGGTGAGTTCGACGCCGATCAGGGCTTCGGGCAGCAGGTGATCCCGGGCGCTGCGGACGAGGCGGTCGACGCTGGGGTGCCAGCGCAGGGCCGGGTCGCTCGGGACGGTGGCGACCGCGAGCCGGCCGAGCCGGCGCTCGATCACCACGTCGGCGTCGCCCCGGCCGATGTAGACGCGGCCCGCCGCGAGGGGGACCGGGGCGGTCACCTCCACCACCTCCAGGGCGCAGAGGCGGTCCAGGCGCTGGGCGAAGGCCCCCGTGAAGGAGCCCGGCATGTGCTGGGCGATCACGACCGGCCAGGGCAGGTCGGCCGGAAGCTCCGGCAGGATCTCCTCCAGCGTCCGCGGTCCCCCGGTCGACACGCCGATCAGGACGCAGCCCTCGACGCGGGCCGCGGCCCGGGGCGCCGGGCGGCGCTTCGCGATCTCGCCGCGCCCGCGCCGGACCCGGTCGAGGAGGCCGCGGGCGCGGCGGGGCTTGGCCCGGGCCGCGACGCGGACCTTGGCGACCATCTCGTCCCGGACCTCGCCGATGTTGAGGGAGACGGTGCCGCCGGGCTTCTCCACGTAATCGACGGCGCCGAGCTGCATCGCCTCCAGGGTCACGGCGGCGCTCTCGCGGGTCAGCGACGAGACCATGACCACCGGGCGCGGGCGCGCCGCCATGATCTCGCCGAGGCAGGTGAGCCCGTCCATCTCGGGCATGTTGATGTCGAGGGTGACCACGTCTGGCTCGAAGCTGTCGATCTGGTCCAGGGCGTCACGGCCGTTGCGCGCCGTGCGCACCTCGAACTGGCCCGTCTCCTCGAAGATCAGGCGAAGGTGTTTGCGCATCAGAGCGGAGTCGTCGACGATCAGGAGCTTGGGCATGGCGGGTTGCGTGGCAGGAGCGGCCTCGGACCGGGCCCGGAGACGGCGGCTCAGGCCGCCTGCAGATCCGCGAGCTCGTGCCGGCTGAGGAGCCGGTCGACGTTCACCATCAGGATGATCCGCTTGGCGGCGGCGAGGTTGGCGACCCGCTCGACGGCGCTGTCGTCGTCCTGCGCGAGGTCCGGCGCCGGCACGATGGCCGAGCGGGGGATCTTCAGGACCTCCGAGACCGAGTCGACGATGAAGCCGGTCCGCACCCCCGCGATCGCGAAGACCATGATGCGCTGGCGGTCGTTGCGCGCGGCCTCCGGGAGCCGGAAGCGGCGGCGCTGGTCGACCACCGGCAGCACCGCCCCCCGCAGGTTGACGATGCCCTCGATGAAGCCGGGCGTCCGCGGCACGTGGGTGAGCTGCTCGGGGACGCGGACGATCTCGTGCACGGCGTCGATCGGCACGCCGTACTCCTCGTCCGCCAGGCGGAAGACGACGAACTGCTCCTCCTCGTCGGCGCGCGTCGGCCCGGTCGCGGTCTGACGTTCCTGCACGGGTCCCTCCTCTGCGGCTCCGAGGCCGGCGAGGCCGGCGGCGATCCCGGTGGTGGCGAACAGGCGGGCGGCCGACAGGATCGAGACCAGCCGCTTGCCGCCGCCGAGCCGGCAGATCGCCTCGACCTCGCGCAGCGCGTCGCCCTGCGCGAGCAGGTCGGGCAGCGGGTCGACCACCGCGCGGGGCACCCGCAGCACCTCCTTCACCGTGTCGGTGACGATGCCGACGGAGCCGGCGGATCTCCGGGAGGCGACCACCACGATCCGGTTCTGCTCTCCCAGGGGCACGCCCGGCAGCCCGAACAGCGCCCGCAGGCTGACCAGGGGCAGCAGCCGGTCGCGCAGGTTGATCACACCGATGACGTGGCGCTCGGCCTTCGGCAGCTCGCTGACGCGGTCGGGGACCTGGACGATCTCCTGCACCTGCTCGATCGGCAGGGCGTATTCCTGGCCCGCGAGCTCGAAGGACACGAGCTGGATCTCGTCGGAGAGCCCGGCCTCGCCCTCCGGCCGCACCGAGGCCGCGCCGCCGGCCTCGATCGGCCCGACCGCGTTCCGTCCGCCCGACCCGCCCTCTGCGCCGGCGCGCCCGGACCCGCTGCGCTGCAGCAGGCGCCCGAGATCGATGATCAGCACGATGCCGGCCGGCCGCTTGATCACGCCCGCGAGCAGCTCGGTCGCCGCGGTGGCGGTGAGGCCGTCGGTCCCCTCGATCTCCCCGGGCTCGGCGGTGATCACGCTCGCCATCCGGTCGACCACGAAGCCGGAGGTCCCGCCAGCGCCGCCGCCGTCGCCGGACCCCTGGCCGACCACGACCACCCGGGCGGCGTCGTCGTGGACCCGGTCGGGCAGCTCGAACAGCCGCCGCAGGCTCGCCACCGGCAGGACCGAGCCGCGCAGGTTGGCCAGTCCCACCAGGGCGGGGGGTGCCAGGGGAACGTCGACCATGTCGGGCAGGCGGATGATCTCCTGCACCTCCGCGAGGGGCACCGCGTAGGTTTCGCGGGCGACGTGGAAGGTCACGAACTGGAGCGCGGAGGCGGTCTCCGACCGGCCGGTCGCGGCCGAGGCTGGGGCGTCGTTGGGCATGGCGGGCTCCGGGCTGAGCAGGATTCGGGTGGGGCCGTCCCGGCCGGGCGCGTCTCAGTCCTGGTTCTGGAGTTCGTCGGCCAGCGACGCGACCTCCTCGATGGCGGCGGCGAGTTCCTCCGCGCCGTTCGCCTGCTCGCGGGCGGCCTGCTGCGCCTCGTTCACCGCCTGGCCGCCCTGGCGGGCCGCCGTGGCGATCTGGTCGACGCCGCGCTTCGCCTCCTCGACGTTGCGGATGATCAGGTCGGCGCCCTGGAGGATCTGCCGGTTGCCGTCGAGCACCACGCCCATGTCGTCGGCGGTGGTCTCGAGGTCGCGGGTGATCGCCCGGTTCTTCTCGACCTCGGCGGCGGCCGCCGCGGAGATCGCCTCCAGGTCCCGGCGCACCACCACGATCTGGTCCTGGATCGCCTTCACGAGGTCCTTGATCCGCTCCGCGTTCTCCGAGGAATCCCGGGCGAGGTTGCGGATGTCGGTGGACACCACCATGAAGCCCTTGCCGAACTCGCCGGCCCGGGCCGCCTCGATCGAGCCGTTCACCGCCAGCATGTTGGTCTGGATCGCCACCGTGGTGATCGCGTCGACGATCTTGTCGATCTTCCGGCTCACCTGCTCCAGGGCGTTGATCTGCTCTCGGCTCCGGTCGGTCTCCGCGAGGGCGTTGCCGACGCCCGCGACCAGTCCGTCCACCGCGGCCCGGTTCTCCTGAAGCTGGCTCGTGATCAGGCCGCCCTTCTCCAGGGCGTCGCGGGCGCTGTCCTGGGCGAGGATCGCTCCCTTCTCGATCTGCGCGATCGCGGCCGCCGATTGCTGCGCGGCCGCCGTCTGCTGCTGGGCGCCCCGGTCGATCTGGTCGAGCGCCGTGGTGATCTGCGCGGCGGCCCGGTTGATCTCCTCCACCGCCGAGGACAGCTCCTCGGCCGCCGAGGCGACCTCCTCGGCGCTCTTTCCGACGTCGGTGGCGTTCTTCAGCTCGTCCGCCAGGGTCGCGAGCTCGGTGGCAGCCTGCTCGCTCTCCCCGAGGGCGGTGGTCTGCTGCTCGATGGTCTTGAGCGATTGCTGGCAGGCGGAGGATTGCTCCTCGGCCGCCGCCGCGATCAGCTCGGACCCCTTCTGCGCCTCGACCGCGGCCCTCTCAGACTCGACGGCCACCCGGGCGATGGTCTCGGCGCCGCGCATGATCTCGACCATGGCCTGCCGCACCGCCTCGAGCTGGGCGGTGATCGTCTCGCCCCGCGCGACCTCTTGGCGCGCGCCCTCGGCCGCGCGGTTGATGCCCTCGGCGATGACCTTCACGTCTTCCTGGATCCGGCCGATCAGCGCCTGGATCTCCTGGGCGCTGCGCTCGGAGGTCTCCGCCAGGGTGCGGACCTCGTCGGCGACCACCGCGAAGCCCTTGCCGTGCTGGCCGGCCCGGGCCGCCTCGATGGCGGCGTTCAGGGCCAGGAGGTTGGTCTGGTCGGCGATACGGGCGACGGCGCGGACGATGTCGCCGATATTGGCCGCCTGCCGCTCCAGCTCGACGATCAGCGTGACCGAGGCCGCCTGACGCTCGGCCGCCGTGGCGATCGAGCCGACGCTGAGCCGGATCTGCTGGCTCACGGCGGCGATGAGTCCCTGAAGCGCCTCCGATTTCTGGCGCGAGGTCTCGGCCTCGGTGCGGGCGGTGCCGATCGCCTCCGACACGGTCGTGACGGCGCGCTGCGACTGCTCGGAGGCCCCGGCCGCCTCCTCGGCGCCGGCGGCGATCTGCTCCATCGCCTTGCGCAGCTCCTCGGCCGCCGACGAGGCCTCGGCGACGCCGCTGGCGAGCTGGGTTGTCGCCGCCGCGATGCGCTCCGCCGCCTTCTGCTGCTTGGCGAAGGTCCGGGCCTTGCGCCGGCTCTCCTCGTTGAGGCGCCCGAGCTGGCTCAGACTGGCCGGCTCGCCCTTCCGGACCTGCGCGTGCGATCCCGACAGGGCGGCTTTCTTCACGAGGGCCATGGCGGCGTTTCCTTCACTTGAAGTCGCGGCTGTACGTCGCCGCCCCCAGGCTAGGACCCGCGACGCGCAAGTCTTACGAAGCATCAAGTTGCGAATCAATAAACGAGAACACGATTTTTGAGCAATGATTCGCTCTAAGGAGCTCCATATCCGTGAATATGAAGATCAATATTTGGAGTATATCTACAAAAAGACTGGCTTGAAGATAGGATATTGGGTTATGAAGATGGATATATTTGCAACCAATATGGAAATATGCGCTGGCAACAATCCTGCTCGCCGGTCGCTGCTGTATCGAGCCGGCGGTTTGGCCAAGCCCCTCGGCGGACCCGCGGGGCCCGCAGGCCGGAGCGAGCGCGATCTGAAGTTCCGCGCCGCCCGAGGTCGCGCCGAATGGAGAGCCGTTTGCGGGGCACGGCCCGGTCGAACACCGCAACCCGGACAGGCGATGGCCTGAGCGGGAACCCGGCCCGAGCGACCCGGACCCGATCTCAGTTGCAGCCGTCGCAGATGCTGCCTTCGATCTTGTCGGTCAGAGCGCGCTCGCGCCGCCGCTGCTCCGGGGTCGGCACCTCGCCGGGGCCGAGGGACGTGCCGGGCGGCTTGGTGACGCCGAGGCTGTTGGTGTTCGGCGCCGTGATGGTCGAGACCGGGCCGCCGCCCGTGCCGGTCTGGTCAGGCGCTCGCGTCTGCGCCGCGAGCGGGGTGATGAGGGCGAGGCTCAGCGCACCGAGCGTCGCGGTACCGAGGAATCCGCGGATCATGGAAGGTCTCCCGTCGCCGGGAGAACGGGAAACGTGGCCGCCGGTTGCGTGGCCTAGCGCCGCCGCGCCGTCTCGCGCCGGAACACCCCGACCATCTCGACATGGCCCGAATGGCGGAACTGGTCGACCGGCGTGACGGTCTCCAGCCGGTAACCGCCGGCGACCAGCGTCGCCGCGTCCCGCGCGAAGGTTCCGGCGTCGCAGGCGATGCCGATCACCAGGGGCACGCGGGCGGCGGCGAGCTGGCGGGCCTGCGCCTCCGCGCCGGCCCGGGGCGGGTCGAACACCACCGCGTCGAAGGCGTCGAGTTCGGGGGGCAGCAGGGGCCGGCGGAACAGGTCGCGGCGCTCGCTGCTGATCTTGCGCAGGCCCGCGGCGGCGCGCGCGGCCCGCTCGAGGCCCGCGAGGGCCGCGGCATCGGATTCGACGGCGTGGACCGCGGCCGTCCGGGCGATCGCCAGCGTCAGCGGCCCGCAGCCCGCGAACAGGTCGGCGACGCGCCGGATGCGGGGGCCGAGGGCCGCCAGGGTCAGGTCGCAGAGCGTCGCCTGACCGGCCGCGGTCGCCTGCAGGAAGCCGCCGGGGGCCGGGTAGAGGCGCGTCGCCGCGGCGGGGCCGTCCGCCGTGACCGAGACCGGCTCGGCCTCCATCAGGCGCTCGCCGTGCAGGGAGAGCCGGGCGAGGCCGAGTTCGCCGGCGATCCGCACCAGTGCGGCGCCGACGCCGGCGCTGACCGGTCCGTGACCGCGCAGGTCGACGTCCAGGCCCTGGTCGGTGGCCGTCACGGCGACGTCGAGGGGCTTGCGCCCGTGGCCCAGCGGGGCGGCGAGGCGGCGCGCGACCTCCGGGGCCGGGTGGAGCGCCGGCACGGTGATCGGGCAATGGTCGATCGGCACCAGCGCGTGGCTGCGCGCCGCCATCAGCCCGGCCTCGGCCCGGCCGCCGATCTCGCGCACGTGCAGGGTAAGGCGGCGGCGGCCCGCCCCGTGGGCGTCGATCGCCGGACCGGGTGTCACATCGAGGCGCGCCTGGGACAGGGCCTGGGCGACGAGGTCGCGCTTCCAGGCGAGCTCCGCGGGCCGCGCCAGGTGCTGGGTGCGGCAGCCGCCGCAGCGCATGTAGTAGGGGCAGAACGGCTCCACCCGGTCGGGAGAGGCCTGCGCGACGCCGAGCAGCGCGGCGCGTCGCGCCTCGCGGCGGATCTCCGCGCGCTCCCCGGGCAGCGTGTAGGGCACCGGGGTGCCGTCCTCGGCGATCCCGTCGCCGCGGGCGCCGAGCCCCCGGATCGTGACCGTCTCGCTATCTGTTGTCTCACTCACCGCAACCTCGCGCCGATCAGGAACTCGGCGTTGCCGTCGCCGCCCGGCACCGGCGAGTCGATCAGGCCCAGGATCGCGGCGCCGAGCCCCTCCAGGGTCCCGCGGACGGCCGCGCAGACCTCGGCGTGGACCGCCGGATCGCGCACGAGCCCGCCGCGGCCGACCCGGGCGCGGCCGGCCTCGAATTGCGGCTTGATCAGCGCGACGATCGCCGATCCCGGCCTCAACAGGCCCGGGAGGACCGGCAGCACGAGGCGCAGGCCGATGAAGCTCACGTCCACGCTCGCCAGCTCGGGGGGCGGCACGAGTGCGTCCGCGCCGAGGTCGCGGATGTCGGTGCCCTCGCGGTTGGTCACGCGCGGGTCCCCGGCGAGGCGCGGATGGAGCTGCCCCCGGCCCACGTCGAGGGCGTGGACGTGGCGCGCCCCGCGGGCGAGCAGCACGTCGGTGAAGCCGCCCGTCGAGGCGCCGACGTCGAGGGCGACGCGGCCGGCCGGATCGACGCCGAACGCGTCCAGTGCGGCGGCGAGCTTGAGGCCGCCGCGGGACGCGTAGGGATGCTCGGCTTCCGCTTCGACCCGCGCGCCCGGTGCGATCGGGTCCGAGGCGCGCGCGAGCGGGCGCCCGTCGACCCGCACGAGCCCGGCACGGATCGCCGCCTGAGCCCGGGCCCGGCTCTCGAAATGGCCGTGCGCCACGAGGTACAGGTCGGCGCGCCGCGGCGCAGGGTTCTCCGCGGGATCGTCCGCGGGGGACGCGCGGTCCGGGCTGGTCCGGTCTCGGGTCATCGGGGCTTCGTGCGGTTCCGGCAGGTCTGCGGCGGAGGTTTCGGGCCGCCGCCCTGTCGAAGGCCGGCGCGCTCTCTAACTAGACCGGGCCGGAAAGGAGAGCCACCGCATGACCCGCACCCTGCCGCTGCTCGTATTGCTCGGGACCGCCGCCGCCGGCGGCGCCCTGGCACAGGAGCCTCCCAAGGAGGCGGCCAAACCGGCAGAGACCTACACGGCGCCGATCAAGAACGCGAAGGGCGACCCGATCGGCACGCTGGCGATCCGCGACGGGGCGAATGCCCTGGTCCTGCGCGTGACGATCCAGCCCGGCGGCCTGCCGCCCGGCTGGCACGGGATGCATTTCCACGCCGTGGGCGACTGCTCGGACCCGAAGTTCATGAACTCCAAGGCGCACGTGAACCACGACCAGAGCAAGCACGGGCTGCTCAACGCGGAGGGCCCCGACGAGGGCGACCTGCCGAACCTCTACGCGGCGCAGGACGGCTCGGCCAATGCCGAGGTCTCCAGCGAGACGCCGCTGAACGGCGAGGGCGGCCTGAAGGACGGGGACGGCGCGGCGCTGATCATCCACGCCAACGAGGACGACCACAACACCCAGCCGATCGGCGGTGCCGGCGACCGCGTCGCCTGCGGGGTGATCAAGTAGTCGTCGCGGACGGGGACGGCACGGCCGGCGGGATCTGCCGCGGCCGGCCGTCCTCGTCGATGGCCACGAAGGTGAAGGTGGCCTGCGTGACCCGCTCGCGAACCTGGGTGCAGAACCGCCGTGCCCAGGCCTCGACCTCGATCTTCATCGAGGTCCGGCCGACATGCGATACCCGGGTGTAGACGCACAGCACGTCGCCGACCCGGACCGGCCGGATGAAGGTCATCGATTCCAGCGCCACGGTGACCACCCGGCCCTGCGCCCGGTCGACGCCCGCGATGCCGCCGGCCTGGTCCATCTGCGACAGCACCCAGCCGCCGAAGATGTCGCCGTTGGCGTTGGTGTCGGCCGGCATGGCGATGGTGCGCACCGTGAGATCGCCCTTGGGCAGATCGACCTCAGCGGGCGGCGCGCCTCCGGCCGGTGAGAGTGCGACGTGCTGCATGCCGTCCATCCGCCCCCCGCACGCCGTCAGGACATCACGCCGGCGAGCTTGAGCCCCGCCGCCAGCAGAACGGCGACCGCGCTCAGGATGCATTCGAGCGGGATGGATTGCCAGAGGTCCGGCGTCGCCGCCGCGGGCTCGGCGCGTTGCGCAATATCGTTCATCGGGCTTCCTCTCGGGCGCGCCGATCTGCCGTCGGCGGTCCCGTTCCCGGCACGATAAAGCAAGGCTCGCGGTCGCGCACCCCGAATCGGGGTGTGAAAGAGCCCGGCGGCTCGCTGGAGCCGCCGGGCCGGTCAGGTCGGAGAGCCGATCAGTAGTAGAACCGACGGCGCCAGTAGGGACGACGGTAGTAGGGCCGCGGGCCGTAGTAGAACCGGCGGCCGTAGTACGGGCGGCGCCAGTAGGGCCGCGGGCCGTAGAACCGGCGACGGTAGTAGTACTGGGCCTTCTCGGCCACCGCCGGCGCGGCTTCGGCGGGCAGAGCCAGCCCCGGGCCGATGGGCGCGGCGGACGCGCCCTGCGGCGCCGCGGCCGCGAAGCCCAGCGCCAGCAGGGCCGCGAGCAGGAATTTCCTCAGCACGGTCTCGACTCCCTTTGTGTCATTCGTCCTGGTCGACGAACCGCGCAGGGCGACGGGCTCCGCTCGGTCCGAACCGCTGCAACGCGTGGGCGAGCGGAAGCGTTGCAGCTTAACCGCTGCGACGTTTCGGACAGGGTTGATCGCAGGTTGAGACGCGCGGGGTCAGGCGATCTTCGTCGTCATGTCCTCGATGCGCGCCTCGGCGCTCTGACGCACCAGCGCGATGCCGTGCTCGCAATCCTCGCGGCGGACATAGCCTTCGCCCGAATCGGCGATCACCTCGCCGTTGCGCGCCCGCAGGCGCCAGCGCCACTCGCCCTTGGCGTCCCGGTAGAGTTCGAACCGCATGTCGCAGGCCCCCGCTTCGTCCATCCCTCAGATGGGGGCGCGCCCGCGCAAGGGAAGGCGGGGCGGTGAGGGCGCCGCGGGGCGGACGGGCCACCGAGCGGCGGGCGTGCGCGATCGGCCGCCGGGATTCGAGTTAGAATTTTTCTTCCTCTCATTGTACGCTCCGCCCACCGGGAGCCGGGACGCCTGAACAATAACGGGACGCCCGCGGCCGGTGAGGGAGAGAGCATGAACGAGATCGTCCAGCCCGAGGCCTACTCGGAGGTCTTCTACGGAGGCTGCCCGCACGATTGCCCCGACACGTGCTCGATGCTGTTCGAGGTGAAGGGCGGCGAGCTCCTGAGCGTGCGCGGCAACCCGGACCACCCGATGACCCGCGGCGGTCTCTGCGTGAAGCTGAAGGACTACGAGAAGCGCCACTACCACCCGGACCGGCTGCTCTACCCGATGAAGCGCGTCGGCCCGAAGGGCTCGAAGCAGTTCGAGCGGATCACCTGGGACGAGGCGCTGGACACCATCGTCACCCGCTGGAAGGCGATCATCGACCAGTACGGGCCGCAGGCCATCGCGCCCTACAGCTACCTCGGCAACCAGGGCCTCGTGCACGGGCTGAACGGCGGCGACGCGTTCTTCAACCGCATGGGCGCCACCGTCACCGAGCGCACCTTCTGCGGCGAGGGCTCGTGCACGGCCTGGCTCCTCACCGTCGGCCCGACCGCGGGCCTCGACCCGGACAGCTACATCCACTCCAAGTACATCGTGATCTGGGCCTGCAACTCGGTCAGCACCAACCTGCACCACTGGGCGATCGTGAAGGACGCCCAGAAGCAGGGCGCCAAGGTCGTCGTGATCGACGCCTACGCGTCCCGCACCGCCAAGGCCGCCGACTGGCACATCGCGCCGAAGCCCGGCACCGACGGCGCGCTCGCCATGGCGCTGATCAACTCGATCATCGAACAGGGCCTCGTCGACCAGGACTACGTCGACAACCACACCGTCGGCTTCGCGGAGCTGAAGGAGCGGGCCAGCACGCGCACGCCCGAATGGGCCGCGGCGATCACCGGCGTCTCCGCCGACGACATCCGGAAGCTCGCCCGCGAGATGGCGACCGAGCAGCCGGTGGGCATCCGCATCGGCGTGGCGCTGGAGCGGCACTACGGCGGCGGCCAGACCATCCGGGCGGTGACCTGCATCCCGGCGCTGACCGGCGCGTGGCGCCATGTCGGCGGCGGCATCACGCAGTTCGGCGTCTGGGAGCATCCCTACAAGTTCGACGTCATCTGCCGCCCGGACCTGATCCCGGAGGGCGCCCGGGTCGTCTCGAACCTTCAGATCGGCCGGGCGCTCACCGGCGAGATGCAGCTCGACCCGCCGATCATGTCGATGATGTGCTGGAACTCGAACCCCGTGACGCAGGCGCCCGAGACCGACAAGATCGTCGAGGGGCTGATGCGCGAGGATCTGTTCATGGTCTCGGCCGAGCACTTCATCTCGGACACGGCCTCCTACGCCGACATCCTGCTGCCGGCTACGATGGGCGCCGAGATGGAGGACATGATCCTCTCCTGGGGGCACCTCTACCTGACCTACAACACCAAGTGCGCCGAGGCGCCGGGCGAGGCGATCCCCAACAACGAGATCTTCCGCCGGCTGGCCGCCCGGCTCGGCTTCGAGGAGGAGAACTTCAAGTGGAGCGACAGCGAGTGCCTTGAGCACTACGTCGACTGGTCATCGCCGGCCTGCGAGGGCATCGACCTCCAGTACATGCGCGAGCACGGCTTCGCCCGGCTCAAGGTCGGCACGCCAGACGACCGGGCGCCGCACCGGGAGGGCAACTTCCCGACACCGACCGGCAAGTGCATGCTGAAGGTCGAGGGCGCCACGAACTTCGTCGCCCCGCCGTTCCGGCAAATGTACGAGGGCTTCCAGCCCGGCGAGGCGCTCGACCCGCTGCCGGACTACCTCGGCCCGCGCGAGTCGCACACGAACGATCCGGAGCTCGCCAAGCGCTACCCGCTCAACATCGTCTCGCCGAAGAGCCACTACTTCCTGAACTCCTGCTACGCCAACATGGAGGACAAGCAGAAGGGCCAGGGCGAGCAGTTCGTGATGATCAGCCAAGCCGACGCCGACGCGCGCGGCATCCGGGACGGCGACCGGGTCCAGGTCGCCAACGACCGCGGCGCCTTCAAGGGCGTGGCCCGCATCACCGACGACGTGAAGGCCGGGATCGTGGTGGCGACGCTGGGCTACTGGCGCCAGCTCAACGAGGGCACGGTGAACAGCATCTCGTCCGGCGCCTTCACCGATATGGGCCACGCGCCCTCGTTCTCCGACAACCTCGTCGAGGTCTCACGGGCGAACTGAACGGCTCCGCGCGCGGCGATCCGCTCCCGATCGCCGCGCCGAATTCACACGGAGGGTCGAGCCGTCATCCGGTTGCGGTTTCGCCGCTCGTCCGGCGCGGTCACCGGAAACGAAGCCGCCCGGGACGGATCCGTCCCGGGCGGCTCGATCGTCACTCAGGCCATCTTCGCTCAGGAACGGGGCGCCCGCTCCAGCCAGCCGATGCTGCGACCCTCGCCGCCGCCACCGCCGCTGCGCGGACGGGCATCGGTGCGCTGGGGCCGGGCGTCGCGGCTCGGGCGACCCTGATTCGGGCGCTCGCCCTGCGGGCGGGCGGGCCGGTCCGCGCGGGCGTCGCGGCCCTGCGGGGCGTGGCCACGATTGTCACCGCGGTTGTCGCCGCGGCCGTCCTGGGGTCGGCCCTGCCGGGGCGCGCCCTGGCCGGGACCGCCGAAGCCGCGGCCGCCCTCGGGCCGGCCCTGCTGGGGACGGCCCTGCTGCTGCCGGGGCCGCTGGCCCTGGCGGCCGCCGCCGGGGCGCTGCTGCGGACGCTCGGGCCGGCGCTCCTCCTCGCGGGCGATCTCGGCGGCCTCCTGGCGGGACGGCGGGGTGAAGCCCTCGGGGAAGCCCGCCACCGGGACCTTCTGCCGGGTCACGCGCTCGATGTCGCGCAGGTAGGCCTTCTCCTCGTCGTTGCAGAACGAGATGGCGAGGCCGTCGGCGCCGGCGCGGGCCGTGCGGCCAATCCGGTGGACGTAGCTCTCCGGCACGTTCGGCAGGTCGAAGTTGACCACGTGGCTCACGCCCTCGACGTCGATGCCGCGGGCCGCGATGTCGGTGGCGACCAGGACCCGGCAGGAGCCGTCCTTGAAGGCGGCCAGCGCCCGCTCGCGCTGGGGCTGGCTCTTGTTGCCGTGGATCGCGGCAGCCGCGATGCCGACCTTGTCGAGGCCGCGCACGACCCGGTCCGCCCCGTGCTTCGTCCGGGTGAAGACGAGCACGCGCTCGATCGCCGGATCGCGCAGGATGTGCCCCAGCAGCGCCTGCTTGGCGCCGGTATGGACGAAGATCACCTCCTGCTCGACCCGCTCGGCCGTGGTGGCGACCGGCGTCACCGCGACCTGGACCGGATCGGTGAGGTACTGGGACGCCAGGCCCGCGATGTTCTTGGGCATCGTGGCCGAGAAGAACAGGCTCTGGCGCTTCTGCGGCAGCATCTTCACGATGCGCTTGAGGGCGTGGATGAAGCCGAGGTCGAGCATCTGGTCGGCCTCGTCGAGGACAAGGATCTCGACGCCCTCCAGGGTCAGCGAGCGGCGGTCGACGAGGTCGATCAGCCGGCCGGGGGTGGCGACGAGGACGTCGACGCCCGGCGCCAGCGCCCGCTCCTGGCGGCTGATGGTGACGCCGCCGAACACCACCGTCGTGGTGTAGGACAGGTGCCGGCCGTAATCGGTGAACGACTCGGCGATCTGGTTGGCGAGCTCGCGGGTCGGCGAGAGCACCAGCACCCGACAGCCGCGGCGCGGCGCGCGGCGGTCCGAGAGCGAGAGGCGGTGCAGGATCGGCAGCGCGAAGGCCGCGGTCTTGCCGGTGCCGGTCTGGGCGATGCCGCAGAGGTCGCGGCCCGCCATGGCCGGCGGGATCGCCTGGGCCTGGATCGGGGTCGGCGCGACGTAGCCGGCCTCGCTGAGCGCCCGCAGCACGGGCTGGGCGAGGCCGAAATCGGTGAATTGGGTCAAGGATGTATCCGATGCAGCAGGGCCGGCCGGGCGCCTCGCGTCGCTCGCGAGCTGTGCCGTGTATGAGCCGGTCCGTTGGCAGGGGGCAGCCCGCGTGATGGGGCGGCCCGGGTGCATGCACGTTATGAAGAGGGGGGCCGGATCACGCCGAGTGGCGCCCGATCCGTCACGCAGCCCCCTCAAGCGGGCCGTGGCGGCCGCTGACGCTGCATCGCCGATATGCGTGTGTGCGGCTGCGAAGTCAATGCAGGGCCGGAGCAGGGCCGGGTTGCGGCCCGCTCAGGCTGGGCGCCGCGCGTTCCGATGGAGCGCCACCGTCGCGCCGGAGATGGAGCCGCGTCCCGCTCGAGGATTCCTGTCGGTTCAAGGACCGCCACGGCCTGACCCCGCACGAGTACGTGGAAGCCGCCGTGCTGGGGCGTCCGGCGCTCCGTCGGCTCGCTGGCCGATCCTGTGACGTCCCGGCTCGGAATGATGCGGGCGGTCCTCGCGCAGCCTCTGGTCGGGCGCAGGCGCCCGGGCAGGCGCGCGAGCGGCACGCGAGTCTCAACCCGGCGCTTAAGTTCAGATGATGGTATGTCGTGATCGGCGGCGCACCGCCCTGTCATGCACCACATCCGGGTTGCCGCAGGTCCGGGCAACCGAAACAATGTGGTGCGGCCAAGAGGACTCGAACCTCCACCCCTCTCGGGACTAGCACCTCAAGCTAGCGCGTCTACCAATTCCGCCATGGCCGCATCGGACGCGAAGACCGGTCCGTTCGCCCGACCGTCGCGCGCCGCGGGAGAACCCGGGGCCGCTTTCGTGTCGCGCGGCGCAGCGGATAACAGATCGTCCGGCCGCCGACAAGCGCAGTCACGGGGAATCGTAGCCGCCCTCCAGGAAAGGCGCCGCGCCGTCGCCGATGCTGACGCCCGGCTCGACGATGGAGGCCGCCTTGCGGATCAGCTCGGTCACCTCCACGGAGATGCGGTCGCCCGTCACCACGATCTGCCCGCGCGCGATCGGGTGGTCGTTGGCCAGGATCTCGACCATGTCGCTGTCGCTGGCTTCGAGCTCGATCACGGCGCCGCGGCCCATCCGGAGGAGCATGTGCAGCGGCATGCGGGCCCGGCCCAGCACCACCGTCAGATCGACCTTCAGGGTCTCGAAGACCGCCACCGTCCGCCATCCCGTCTCGCAGCCGGAACCTTGCAACCACCGGCCGCGGATGTTGAAGGCTTCGACCATCGACGCAGGATGGTGAACTCTTGGTAAACGCGCCCCGCCTCACGGTCAGCCCGCCCGCCTTCCCGAAGCGGCCCGGCACCGATCCGGTCGCCGGCCCGGTGGGCTGGCGCGTGAGCGACGCGGCGGTGGAATACGCCTCCGCCCTCGCCTGGATGGAGGCGCGCGCGGAGGCGATCGCCCGCGGCGCGACGCCCGAATGCGTCTGGCTGCTGGAACACCCGCCGCTCTACACGGCGGGCACGTCGGCCCGGCCGGCGGATCTCGTCGCGCCGGACCGGTTCCCGGTCCACGCGACGGGGCGGGGCGGGCAGTACACCTATCACGGTCCCGGCCAGCGGGTGGCCTACGTGATGCTCGACCTCGACCGGCGCAGCCGCGACCTGCGCGCCTACGTGGCGAGCCTGGAGGCGTGGCTGATCGAGACGCTGGCCGCCTTCAACGTCCGCGCCGAGCGCCGCGAGGACCGGGTCGGCGTCTGGGTGCGCCGGCCCGAGAAGGGGCCCGGTGTCGAGGACAAGATCGCGGCGATCGGCATCCGCGTCCGCCGCTGGGTCAGCTTCCACGGCATCAGCCTGAACGTGGAGCCCGACCTCGCGCATTTCGACGGGATCGTGCCGTGCGGCGTCCGGGAGCACGGCGTGACGAGCCTCGTCGATCTCGGCCTGCCGGTGAGCATGGCCGAGGTCGACATGCAGCTCCGCGACACCTTCGAGGCGATCTTCGGGGCGACCGCGATCGAGGCGGCGGAGTGAGCAGGGCCGCGCCATCGGGCGATGCCGCCGTCGTCGCGAGCGCAGCGACCCAGGGGGCGTGTCGTCCGGAGCCCGGACCGGATCGCTTCGCTCGCGAATACGCATCGCGTCCGAACGCTCCGGCCGGAGGCCGTCTCACCGGCGCCGATCAGAAATCGGCGTGCAGCCGCGAGGCGAAGAAGTGCGCCGGCCCGCGGTCGCGATTGTATCCGGGATTGTCGATGAACTGGTAGTCGAAGGTCAGCGTGACGAACTTCGTGAGGTTCAGGGCGTAGTAGGTCTCCAGCGCGCGCTCGGTGCCGTAGTTGAGACGCCCGTCGCCGATCAGCAGCCCGAGATAGCCGGCTGCGAAGGCGGCCCGGTGCGAGGGCGAGAGCCCATTCATGGCAGCGCCGATGCCGACCGTGTCGTCGGGGCGGTCCCAGGCCTTGCCCTTCAGCGACAGGCCGCCGGAAAAGCTCCGGTCGATGTCGGTGAAGGAGATGTTCTCGGTGCGCCCGTCGTTCAGGCTCGCCCGGGCGAACAGCCCGAGTTCGGGCGTCAGCGCCTGCTCCAGGTTGATGTAGCCGCCGGTCTTGCGCCGGGGGCGCCGCGTTGCCGCGACGGCGTCGTTGATGTCGTCGAACAGGCCGAGCTGAGTCAGGGTGACGACGTCGCGGTTGTTGGCCGAGACGCCGACATTCGAGAACAGCCCGATGCGGATCTTGCCGGGCTGCTCCAGCCACGGGAGCACGTGCCGCTCCTCGAACTCGACGTTCAGCCCCGCGCGCCGGAACACCCGCGGGTCGAGCACGTCGCTCGACGGCTCCTTGGGCACCTGCGTGTAGGCGGCGCGGATCGCGAACTCGGGCCGGTTGTACTCGGCGTAGACGCCCTGCGTGAAGCCCGGGAGATTAGCCGGGAAATCCCAGGCCGAGGCACCCCAGAGCGACCAGTTGAAGAAGTCCACGCGCGGGTCGTGCGCGTAGATGTTGCCGTCGAAGAAGTCGCCCAGCGCGAACTTGCCGGCGATCAGCGTGATCCGCTCGGCGTCGTAGCGGGTGGCCACTTGGTTCGGGCCGTCCGGTACCTCGACGGTCTCGCCGCCCAGCCCGAAGGTCTGCTTCACGTAGTAGCGGTTCGAGCGCAGCTTCGGGAACGGGGCGCCGGCCTTCTGCGCCTCGCCGTTGACGAAGCCGGCGACGCCCAGCGTCCGCGACAGGCCGAAGCCCTGGCTGAACTCGGGATTGTAGTAGACCTCGGTGCTATCGGTGAGCTTGAGGCCGAGGAAGATCGTGGCCGTCGTGG
Source organism: Methylobacterium sp. D53M (assembly GCF_053345625.1). NCBI lineage: Bacteria > Pseudomonadati > Pseudomonadota > Alphaproteobacteria > Hyphomicrobiales > Methylobacteriaceae > Methylobacterium > Methylobacterium sp. D53M. Next base: position 26,516 of record NZ_JBKFAL010000025.1, on the reverse strand, counting down.
TCTGCCGGGCCTGATGGGGGATCAGGCTCTGCGCACCCTCGTAGGGCGAGCGGAAGCCGGGAACGCCCTGCGCGATCAGCGTCGTCTGGCCGTGGAGCGAGAAGCGGCCGGTATCGCCGTTGTCGGGATCGTGCGGGGCGGTCTCGTCCCGGTCCGGGGGGACCTTCAGCCCGTCCGGAAACCACATCAGCCGCGCGAACAGCTCGTTGGACGTGAAGCGCGCCCGGGTCGTGACCGGCCCGCCCGCGTCGCCGGGCACCGTGCCCAGCGGGAAGCGCCGGCTGCCTCCGAGATCGATGTAGCGGTAGTCGATGCCCAGCGCGAGGCTGTCGGTGATGGCGTACTGCACGCCCGCGCCGAGGGTGAAGCCGACGTAGCCGAGGTCCCGCCGCGCGGTGGTCTGGCCGCCCGTGTCGAGGTCCGGGTAATTCGCCAGGATGCGTGCGTTCGCCCCTGCGAGGCCGAAGGTGCCGTAGATCAGGTAGCGGTCGAAGCTGTAGCCGAGCCGGGCGCGCAGGGTGCCGTAGAAATCCGTCTTGGCGCGCACGATGTTGAAGGCCGGGTCCACGTCCGCGTAGCCGAAGCCCGCGATCGTCGAGGGGACGGGCCGCTTCAGATTCGCCGCGTCGAGACTCGCCTCGACGCCGTAGACCCACGGCCCGGCCTGCCAGTTCCAGCCGCCGAACAGGCCGCCGACCGCCGTCGTGGCGTTCTTGCCCTGGTCGCTGCGGCCGGTGGAATCGCCGCTCTTGAAGGCTGGGACCGACCGGGCGCCGATCATCGTCGGACCGAAATTGTAGGCGCCGTAGGACCCGCCGGCACTGCCCTCGAGGCCGACATAGCCCCCCGACCAGTCGGTGTAGGACGGCGCCTCGACTGGGCGCGGCGGGGAGATGTCGGCCGCCCGCGCGGCGGCGGGCGCCAGGAGAGGGACGGCCAGGACGAGCGCCGCAGTGCGGACCAGGGACACGGAACGGGATCTCATCCGACTCACAGAAAAGTATAGCATTTGCTAAAACGCGTCACGGGGCCGCGCAAGCCGGGTCGCGCGCTCGTGATCGCGGGCCATCGTGCGATCCATGGCCTTGCCGCCTCGCATCCTCGGTTCGTCGCATGGCACTGGCGTGACGATCCAGCCCGCGTTGGATTCGTCAAGATCCAGAGGGCATCGTACCGCGAATAGCTTCGTGAAAGTGCGTCGTGATCGACCTTTGGCGATGCAACGACATGCGAATACCGTAATGTCGATGCGGCTGACCGGCAGATTAGAATTGTTATTATTTGACTGTCGTGCGATTCCGGTTTGATCTTCCCGCGGCCTGGATTATGTGCGGTCGCATGCACGCCTCGCACATCCTCCCGGTTCTCCGCGGCCTCGCCGCGGCCTCGCTCCTGGCGTTCGCCGGTGCCGCGGCCGCCAAGGAGGTGCCGATCGGTCCGCACGTGACGCGCAACGGCCTGGAGGTTGCGGCCGTCTATCTGCAGCCGATCGAGATGGATCCGCCCGGCATGATGCGCGAGGCCGCCAAGTCGGACATCCACCTCGAGACCGATATCCGCGCCGCCAAGGACAACCGCAACGGCTTCGCGGAAGGGGACTGGGTGCCGGCGCTCGACGTCCGCTTCGAGGCGGTGAAGCTCGACGGCGACAAGCCCACCGACCAGACGGTGTCGGGCATGCTGATGCCGATGGTCGCCAATGACGGGCCGCATTACGGCGACAACGTCAAGCTGTTCGGCCCGGGTCGTTACCGTCTGAAGGTCACCGTCGCGCCCCCGGGCAAGGACAGCCATTTCGGCCGCCACGTCGACAAGGAGACGGGCGTCGGCCCGTGGTTCGAGCCCTTCGAGATCACCCAGGACTTCACCTTCGCCGGCGTCGGCAAGAAGGGCGCCTACTGAGAGTGCCGGAGCTGATCGTGTCCCGCCTGCCGCGCTCCCTCGTCCCAGCCATCCCGCTACTGCTGGTCGCCGCCGCGTCGGCCTCCGCGCCCGCGCGCGCCGACGACATGCCGGTCATCAAGGTGGAGATGCGCGACGGCGTGATCATCCCGACGGTGATCGAGGTTCCGGCCAACACCCGGTTCAAGCTCGAGATCTCGAACACCGGCCAGACGCCGGTGGAGTTCGAGAGCACGGAACTGCGCCGCGAGAAGGCGCTGGCCGCTGGCTCGACCTCGGCGATCGTGTTCCGCACCCTCGATGCCGGCACCTACCAGGTGTTCGACGATTTCCACCCGGAAGCGAAGGCGACCCTGGTGGCCAAATGAGCGCATCCACGACAGCGCCCGGCTCCCTGGCCCTCGCCGACGTCACGCCGCGCCGGTCAGCGGTCGACGCGCGGCTCGCCCGGTTCGGCGACGCGCTGCGCCGGTACGGCTGGATCATCCGGTCCGTGCAGTGGCTGATCGTCGCCGTCTACGCGGTGCTGGTGATCGTGCCGGCCCTGCTGCCGCTGCCCGACAACGCCGCCCACATCTGGACCAACCTGACGCTCGCCGCGCAGTTCGCCTTCTGGGGGATCTGGTGGCCATTCGTGCTGGTCAGCATGGTGCTGGTCGGCCGGGCCTGGTGCGGCGTGCTCTGCCCAGAGGGGGCCCTCAGCGAGTTCGCGAGCCGGTGGAGCCGCGGCTACGCCGTGCCGCGCTGGATCACCTGGCAGGGCTGGCCGTTCGTGGCCTTCGCCGGAACCACCGTCTACGGGCAGATGACCAGCGTCTACGGCTACCCGAAGCCGGTGCTCGCGGTGCTCGGCGGCTCGACCCTGGCGGCGATCGTGGTCGGGCTGCTGTACGGGCGCAACAAGCGCGTCTGGTGCCGCTACCTCTGCCCGGTCAACGGCGTCTTCGCGGTGCTGTCGAAGCTCGCGCCGGTGAGCTTCCAGGTCGACCGCGCCGCCTGGGCGGACTCGCCCAAGCCCGTCGGCGGCACCGAGTCCTTCAACTGCGCGCCCCTCGTGCCGGTCAAGACCATGCGCGGCGCGGGCGCCTGCCACATGTGCGGCCGCTGCAGCGGCCACCGCGGCGCCGTGCGCCTCGCCTTGCGCTCGCCCAACCACGAGATCGTCCACGTGGCCGGCGCGGAGCCCAGCCTCGACCAGACCATGCTGATCCTGTTCGGCATGCTGGCGTTGGCGGTGGGCGCCTTCCAGTGGTCCTCGAGCCCCTGGTTCGTCGATGCCAAGCAATGGGCGGCCACGTGGCTCATCGAGCGCGGGACGACGTGGCCCCTGGAGCACTCGGCACCCTGGTTCGTGCTGACGAACTACCCCGACCGCAACGACGTCATGACGCTCCTCGACGGCGGGCTGCTGCTGGCCTACATCGGCGTCGCGACGATCGTCCTCGGGCTCGCTCTGTCGGGGATCGTGGCGCTCGCGACCCTGAGCCTCGGCGGCTGGTCGCTCCGGCGCTTCCACCACCTGACCCAGACGCTGATCCCGGTCGCGGGCTGCGGCGTGTTCCTGGGTCTGTCGGCGCTCACCGTAACGTTCCTGCGCGGCGACGGCATCGTGATCCCCTACGTGGCGGAGATCCGCGCGGGCCTGCTCGCCGGCGCCAGCCTGTGGAGCGTCTGGCTGGCCTGGCGGGTGGCGGGCCTCGCCGCCGGCGGCCTCCGCCGGGTGGCGGCCTCGGCCTGCATCGCCGGCGCGGCCGCCCTCTCGGTGGCCAACTGGGTGCTCCTGTTCTGGATCTGGTAGCGCGCGGTCCGCGCGCCGCGTCACACGACTTCACAAACCCTGGAGACCGCCATGATCGGCGCCTTCGTCATCGCCTTCCGCGAAGTCATCGAGGCGGGCCTCATCATCTCCATCGTGCTGGCCGCCACCCGCGGCATCCCGGGCCGGATGCGCTGGGTCCTGCTCGGCATCGCCGGCGGCCTCGCGGGCGCCGCCCTGGTGGCGCTGTTCGCCGAGAAGATCTCGGACGCGTTCGAGGGCAGCGGGCAGGACATCCTGAACGCCGCGGTCCTGATCGTCGCGGTGCTGCTGCTGATCTGGCACAACACCTGGATGAGCAAGCACGGCAAGGAGCTGGCGGGCGAACTGCGCGCCGCCGGCGCGGCGGTGCGCTCGGGCGAGCGGGAGGCGGCGGCCCTGTCGATCGTGATCGGCGCCGCGATCCTGCGCGAGGGGGCCGAGCTGGTCCTGTTCCTCTACGGCCTCGTGGCCTCGGGCACCTCGGGCGCCGACATCCAGTTCGGTGCGGTCGCCGGCATCGGCGCCGGCGCGCTCCTCTCGGCGGTGACCTATCTCGGGCTCGCCTCGATTCCGAGCCGCTACGTCTTCTCGGTGACCAGCGTCCTGATCATCTTCCTCGCGGCCGGCCTCGCCGCGCAGGCGGCGCAGTTCCTGGCGAATGCCGGCTTGGTCGAGGTCCTCGGCTACACCCTCTGGAACAGCTCCGGCGTGATCGCCGAGAATTCCTGGCCGGGCCGCGTCCTGCACGCCCTGGTCGGCTACACCGACCGGCCGACCGCCCTCCAGGGGCTGGTCTACGTCGCCACCATCGCGGTGATGGTCGGCCTGATGCAGTGGAGCGCCGCCGACAAGCGCCGCGCGGTGCGGCCGGCCTAGCTGCGACGGGCCTGCGGGCGGCGGGCATCGATCTCGCCGCCTCCACGGCGTCCGATCGCCGCGCGCTACGGCGCGCCCGTCGCCACCGCCCGGGCCGGGTCGGCGCCCCATTCCGACCAGGAGCCGTCGTAGAGCCCCCGCGACGGGCGGCCCATGGTCTCCAGCGCCAGCGCGATGATCGCAGCGGTCACGCCGGAGCCGCAGGTGGTCACGATCGGCCGGTCCGGATCGACGCCGTTCTCGTCGAAGACCGCCTTCAACTCCTCGGGGCTCTTCATCCGGCCGTCGCGCTGGAGGGCCGCGTAGTGCAGGTTGCGCGCGCCGGGCATGTGCCCCGGCCGGACGCCGGGGCGGGGCTCCGGCTCCTCGCCGCGGAACCGCGTGCCCGAGCGGGCGTCGACGACCTGCGCCGAGCCGCTGTCCAGGGCGCGGGCGACGTCGTCCGCGTCCGCCACGGCGCCGTGGTCGAAGCGGGCGGTGAAGTGCCGCCGCTCGGTCTGGCGCGGCTCGCCCTCCTCGGTCGGGTAGCCCGCCGCCACCCAGGCCGGCAGGCCGCCGTCCAGCACCAGCGCGTCGCGCACGCCGAAGGCCTTGAGCATCCACCAGACCCGCGGGGCGGAGAACAGCCCCTGCCCGTCGTAGACGACGATCTGCATGCCGTCGCCGACGCCGAGCGCGCGCATCCGCGCCGCGAACACCTCGGGCCGTGGCAGCATGTGCGGCAGGTTCGACTCGGTGTCGCTCATGGCGTCGAGATCGAAGCGGCGGGCGCCGGGTATGTGGGCGGTGCGGAACTCGGCCTCGGGATCGCGGCCCGCTGCGGGCAGGTACCAGGAGGCGTCGAGCACGACGATGTCGGGGGCCGCGAGGCGGTCGTGCAGCCATTCGGGTGACACGAGGGGCGCTTGGGCCATGGTCGGCGGATCCGGCTCTGTTCGCGTTGCGGACTCACAGAACCACAGGTCGCCCAGCGTTGCACGCCCGGGCCATCGCGGGACGGCGGCGTTCGGGCGGATTCGTCAGCCGCGCCAATGCCAATCGAGCGCGCGCCGTATCGGATGAGCTACGCATCCCGCACCGTGGTCCGATGCATCCAGCGCAGGCTGGCCTTGTTTTAAAGAGCCGTAACCCCAGTTACGACACCATGATGACGCCAATCGCGTCGGCCGTCCGGCCGGCATCGTGTTGGCCGCCCCGGACGTTCCGCTCGCGGACGCGATACTGGGACGTCGCCTGAACGAGACGCGTTCAAACCTTCCCTGTCTGCCCGGGCGCCCGACCCACCGTGCAGGATGCTTATTGAGCCGATCGACACCATGAATCAACTCGTCCGCATGTCCCAGATCGGCGACGCCGAGACCGTCGAGGAGCCGTCGGCCGACCTGCGCGTGCCCTTCGCGCAGTCCGGCGCCTTCGTGTGCAAGTACATCATCGGCGAGCCGAACGACCGCGCCGTCTGCTGCGGCGCGCCCGTGTCCGACGGCAAGAGCTGGTGCGCCTACCACCGCCGCATCGTGTTCGAGCCGACCCGCCCCGGCCGCATCCGCTGAGCCACTCCCTGCGCCATCCCGGCCGTCACTGCGTCCGCATGATCTGGATGACCGCCGGGGTGATGATGACGACGAACAGCACGGGCAGGAAGAACAGGATCATCGGTACGGTGAGCTTCGGCGGCAGACCGGCCGCCTTCTTCTCGGCCTCGTTCATGCGCATGTCGCGGCTTTCCTGGCTCAGCACCCGCAGCGCCTGACCGACCGGCGTGCCGTAGCGCTCGGCCTGGATCAGCGCCGTCGCCACGGACTTCACCGGCTCGAGGCCGGTGCGCATCACGAGGTTCTCGTAGGCCTGACGCCGGTCAGGCAGGAACGACATCTCGGCGGTCATCAGCGCGAGTTCCTCGGCCAGCACGACGGAGGACGTGGCGATCTCGGTGCTCACCTTCCGGAACGCGTTCTCGATCGCCATGCCGGATTCGACGCAGATCAGCGTGAGGTCGAGGGCGTCCGGCCACGCCTTGCGGATCTCGGTCTGACGCTTCTTGGCGGTGTTCACCAGGAACAGCTCGGGCGCCTTGATGCCCATGTAGGCCGCGCCGATCACCAGCCCGAACCGCATGAGGTACGAGGCATCGAGCACCTCCAGCACGAACAGGTAGAACAGGGCCGCGATCACCGCCGCGACCGGCACGACGAGGCGGAAGAACAGGAAAGCGGTCTCCGCCCCCTGGCCGCGGTACCCTGCCTGCATCAGCTTGCGCTTGGCCGTGTCCGTGCCGAGCCAGCGGCGCAGCTGGTACTTCTCGACGACCGACTTCATGTAGGCCTTCGGCTCCGTGCGCAGCGTCGCCCGGCTTCCGGTCCGCTCCGCGCTCAGCCGCTCGCGACGCCGGATCTGCTCGCGCTCGTCGCTGACGAGCTTCATCCGCTTGCCGAGGCGGTCGGTCTCCAGGAAGGGCTGCGCCACCGCGTAGGCGGTCGCGGCCGCCGCGACGGCGGTCAGCAGCGTGCCCATGAAGCGGGGATCGAACAGCTTCTCGGCGATGGCGTCGATCATCGGGCGGGATCCGGCAGACGGCGCACCGCGCCTAGAACTCGAAGGCGATCATCTTCTTGATGGTGAAGATGCCGATGGACATCCAGATCGCCGCGCCGACCAGGGCGATCTTGCCCGTGTCGGTTGTCCAGAGCAGCGAGATGTAGTCGGGGCTGGTGAGCGCGGTGATGCCCGCCACAGCGAAGGGCAGGCAGGCGATGATCGAGGCCGAGGCCTTGGCCTCCATGCTCATCGCCTGGACCTTGCCGCGCATCTTGGCGCGGTCGCGCAGCACCGTGGAGAGGTTGTTCAGCGCCTCGGAGAGGTTACCGCCCGACTGCTGCTGGATGTTGATCACGATAGCGAAGAAGTTCACCTCGGCGGTGGGCACGCGCTCGAACAGCCGCGTGCAGGCCTCGCCGAGAGACAGGCCCATCGCCTGCGTCTCCACCACGGTCCGGAACTCGCTGCGCACCGGCTCCTCGGCCTCGCGCGAGACCATGCGGAAGCAGTCGCCCACCGGGATGCCGGTGCGGATGCCGCGGACCACCACGTCGACGGCGTTGGGCAGCTCCTTGTTGAACTTCGCGATGCGCTTGAGCCGCAGGTGGCGCAGCAGGTAGGCCGGCAGGCCGAAGCCGCCCGCGAAGGCGGCGCCGAGCGCCGCCAGGGCGTTGTCGGTGATGACGAAGAGCAGGAGTCCGAAGACGACCCCGCTCAGGGCCGAGACCCCGTAGAAGGTCTGCTTCGTCCAGCCGAGGCCGGCGCGGGCGAGCTTCAATTCCACGCTGGCCTTCGAGGCGCCCTTGGCCTTCGCCTCGATCTCGCTCAGCGTCTTGGCGACCTGCTCGCGCCGGTTGACGGCGACGCCCCGGGTCGCCGCCCCCGAGGCGGAGACGCTGATCGTCTTCAGGCGCTTGGTGGCCCGGCGCTCGCCGCCGAGCAGGGGCAGGACCGCCACGTAGGCGATGGCGGCCACCGCGATGCCGGCGAGGCCGGCGGCGATCGGCAGGTTGGAGGCGTCCGCCATCGGCTCAGTTCCGGTCGACGACCTCGGCGGCGTCGAGCGCCTCGCCGAGCCGCTGTTCGAGGCCGTAGTAGCGGGCGCGCTCCCAGAATTTCGGCCGGCCGACGCCGGTGGAGCGGTGACGCCCGATCAGCTTGCCGTTCGCGTCCTCGCCGACGATGTCGTAGAGGAACACGTCCTGGGTGGTGATGACGTCGCCCTCCATGCCGAGCACCTCGGTGATGTGGGTGATGCGCCGGGAGCCGTCGCGCAGACGCATCGCCTGGATCACGACGTCGATCGAGCCGCAGATCATCTCGCGCAGGGTCCGCGACGGCAGGGTGAAGCCGCCCATCGAGATCATCGATTCGATACGCGACAGGCACTCGCGCGGGCTGTTGGCGTGGAGCGTGCCCATCGAGCCGTCGTGGCCGGTGTTCATCGCCTGGAGCAGATCGAAGGCCTCCGGTCCGCGCACCTCGCCGACGATGATCCGCTCCGGGCGCATGCGCAGGCAGTTCTTCACGAGGTCGCGCATGGTGACCTGGCCCTGGCCCTCCATGTTGGGCGGCCGTGTCTCCAGGCGCACGACGTGCGGCTGCTGGAGCTGCAGCTCGGCCGCGTCCTCGCAGGTGATGACCCGCTCGTCGTGTTCGATGAAGGCGGTGAGGCAGTTGAGCAGCGTGGTCTTGCCCGAGCCCGTGCCGCCCGAGATGACCACGTTGCAGCGCGACTGGCCGATGATCTTGAGGACCTCGGCGCCCTCGGGCGAGATCGCCCCGAAGCGCACGAGCTGCTCCAGGGTGAGCTTGTCCTTCTTAAACTTGCGGATGGTGAGCGCCGGACCGTCGATGGCGAGCGGCGGCGCGATGACGTTGACGCGGGACCCGTCCGGCAGGCGCGCGTCGCAGATCGGCGAGGCGTCGTCGACGCGCCGGCCGACCTGGCTGACGATGCGCTGGCAGATGTTCATCAGCTGCTGGTTGTCGCGGAACCGCACGCTGGTCAGCTGGATCTTGCCGTTGACCTCGATGAAGGTCCGGTGGGCGCCGTTGACCATGATGTCGGCGATGTCGTCGCGGGCGAGCAGCGGCTCCAGCGGGCCGTAGCCCAGCACGTCGTTGCAGATGTCGTCGAGCAGTTCCTCCTGCTCGGAGATCGACAGGACGATGTTCTTGAGCCCGATGATCTCCGTGACGATGTCGCGGATCTCCTCGCGCGCGGTCTCGGCGTCGAGGCGCGAGAGCTGCGTCAGGTCGATCGCCTCGATCAGGGCGCCGAAGATCAGGCTCTTGGTGCGGTAGTAATCCTCCGAGCGCGCGGTCTCGACGACGACCGGGGCCGCCGGCGCCGGGCGCTGGGCCGGCGCGGGCGCCGGCGCGTCGCGCAGCACCGGCGTGGCCGGAGCCGGGGTCCGCATCTGCGGCATCGGCGGGGGCGGCGCCGACGCGCCGCCGGACTGTCGCCTACCGAACATGGGTCAGAGCCCCGACGCTGACCCGCGGCACTGGCCGGGTGAGGGATCGCGTCCGCATCAGGATGCCTTGCGGCCGGAAAGCTTGGCGAGCAGCGGCTCCAGCAGGCTCGGACGGCCCCGCCGGCTCTCGGGACGCCCGAGGGTCATGGCCGCCAGATCGTTGAACAGCTCCGCCACCTTCGAGCCCGCCTGGATCTCGGCGATCATCTGGCCGTTGTTGGCGGCCGTGCCGAACAGGGTCGGCTCGAACGGGATCGTCAGGGCGACCGGCGCCTCCAGGGCCTTGGCGAACTCGGCGGTGCCGATCTCGGGGCGCTTGGGCACGCCGACGCCGTTCAGCACGATGCGGGGCGGCTGGTCGTTCGGGCGACCGTGCTTCAGCGCGCCGAGGAGGTTCTTGGCGTTGCGCAGGCAGGCGAGGTCGGGCCCGGTCACGATCAGGATCTCGTCGGCCGCCGTCAGGACGCGCTTCGTCCACGCGTTCCACTGGTGGGGGATGTCGAGGACCACGCACGGGACGCTCGCCCGCATGTGCTCGATCAGGGTGTCGAAGGCCGGCTCGGACAGGTCGATGGTCCGGTCGAGGCTCGCCGGGGCCGAGAGCAGGCTCAGGTTGTCGCTGCACTTGGACAGCAGCCGCTCGACCAGGGCGGAGTCCAGCCGCTCGGGGGCGAACACCGCCTCGGCGATGCCCTGGGGTGGGTCCTGGTTGAAGTTGAGCGAGGCGGTGCCGAAGGCGATGTCGAGATCGGCGATCACCGTCTGGACGCCCTGGCCCCGGGCCACCGACCACGCGAAATTATGCGCCACGGTCGAGGCGCCGATGCCACCCTTGACGCCGTAGACCGCCACGGTCCGGCCCACCGGCTTGACGCCCGGGGCCGTGAACAGGTCGGAGATCGCCGCGATTAGCGTCAGCGGCTCGACCGGCGCCATCAGGTAATCGGACACCCCGCGCTGGATCAGCTGGCGGTAAAGCATCACGTCGTTGACGTGACCAATCACCAGGACGCGGGTCCCCTCGTCGCAGACCTCGGCCAGGGCGTCGAGGCACTCGATCGGCCGCGAGCGCGCGCCCTGGATCTCGAGGACGATGACGTTGGGCGTCGGCGCGTGCCGGTACGCCTCGATCGCCGCGGCCCCGCCGCCCATCCGGACCTTGACCTGCGCCTTCTGCATGCGCCGGTCGAGGGCCGCGCCCTCGATCATCGCCGCGGTCTCGCCGGTCTCGCAGAAGGCCTGGATGGTGATCCGGGGCACCGGGGCGATCGTGCGCTCGGTTGTCTCGGACAGCTCTGCCATGACGGCGCTTTCGGGTTCGCGTGCGGGGTGCGGCGTTGCGATCGGCGGCGGGGCTGCCCATCCCCGGCGCCGGCTGTCTCAGTTCGTGACCTGGGCCTTCACGGCGGTCTGCCCATCTTGCCGCCATGTGGTTGACGGATCCTTGCCGTCCCGCAACTGACCAATGTCCCGGACCCGCTTGACCGTGTCGATGCGGCCCTCGGGCCGGCCGCGCACGAGGTCGACCGGGTCGGCGACCTGGGCGGCGACGTTGGACTGCATGGCGCAGCCCAGGTTCCAGCTCGGCCGGTTGTTGTAGTCGGTCGCGAAATTGCCGGCCCCGAGATCCTGAGGCCAGAGGCCGCAGGCATCGGCCACCTTGGCCTGCATGCGCTGGAAGCTCAGCCGGATCGGCGCGGCGAGGGTCGGCGCCGCCACCGCGTAGCCGCTGACGGCGATCTCGCGGGCGTTGACGCCGTTCTGCGTGCCGAGTCGGCCGAGAACCGAGGCCGTCCGCTGCACGGCGGCGACTTGGTCGGGCGGGACGCCCTGGGGTACCTGCATCAGAAGGGTTCCGCGGCCGTAGCGCCGGTACTCCAGCATGAAGGCGTCAACATCGGTCGCCTGGCGCGGGTCCAGATGGCCCGTGCCGGTCGGGAACACGTCGAGGCTGCGGGGCCCGTCGGTCAGCACGATCGGGTGGCGCGCGCGGTAATCCGTGACGTCGATGCCGCCGGTCGTGACGGGATCGGTCTTGCAGGCTGCCGCGAGGGCGGAGAGCGCGCAGGCGGCGAGCACGCTCGCGGCGCGGCGCGGCAGGGCGGGCGGGTGACGTCCGGTCGTGGGTCCGGTCATGGGTCCGGTCATGGGTCCGATCCTGGGAGGCGCGGCGGGGCGCTACTCGACGATGAAGCCGACGCGGCCGCGGTAGGTGCGGCCGAGCGGCGCCGCGGCGGCCGCGCCGGGCGGGGCGACCTTGCCGTAGATGCGGTTGATCTGGCCGAGCAGCACGGCTTGGCCGTCGCTGGAGTCGACGAAGTTGTCGTCGGGCCGGCTGACCTGCTTCGCCTCCATCGGCCGGGCGATGTAGGGCGTGCACATGATCATCAGCTCGGTCTCCTGGCGCTGGTAGTCGCGGGAGCGGAACAGCGCGCCGAGGATCGGGAGGTTGATCAGGCCGGGCAGGCCGGCGATCGCCTGCTTGTTGAACTGCTGGATCAGGCCGGCGGTCATCATCACACCGCCGGAGGGCAGCTCGACGGTGGTCTCGGAGCGGCGCACCCGGGTGCCCGGCACTGCGACCGAGGTGTTGCCGATCACATAGTTGAAGCTCTGCTGCGTATCGATCTCGGTCACGTCCGTGGCGACGCGGATCGAGATCCGGTTGTCGGCCAACACCGTCGGTGTGAACGACAGGGCGACGCCGTAGGGCTTATATGTGATGCCGGGCGAGCAGACGCCGCCGACGGCGCAGGTTGCCGAGGCCGGCACCGCGAACTCGCCGCCGGCCAGGAACTTGGCGGCCTCGCCCGAGATGGCGGTCAGCGTTGGCTCCGCCAGGATGCGCGAGACGCCGGCCTGCTCGAACGCCTTCAGGGTCGCCTGAAGCGAGAAGCCGCCCCCCTGCACGGAGGCCTGGACCAGATTCCCGGTCGGCGTGTTCGTGTTGATCGGGAAGGGCAGGTTGTTGGTGATAACATTCGGGATGTACGCCGGGACCTGCGTGGCCGCCGCGGTGCCGCCGTTCACGAGCGTCTGCCCCAGGTTTCCGACCGGGTTCAGAGCCGACCAGTTGCCGGCCATGTTGATCCCGAACTGCTTCAGGACGTTGCGGGACACCTCCACCACGGTGACGCGGAGCATCACCTGGTCCTTGTTGCGGATCGTGAGGTTGTTGATCACCGCGCCCCGCGAGCCGGCGGCGACGCCGCCGCTGGCCGCGCCCGCGGCCCCCGCGGCCCCGGCGCCGCCCAGGCCCACGAAGGCGTTGGCGATGTCGATCGCCTGCTGCGCGTCCGCCGAGGAGTTGACCGCTCCCGACAGGAGCACCGAGGCGCCCGAGGAGCGCACGTCGAAGCGTCCGCCCGGGATGCTCTGGTTGAGTAGCTCGCGCAGGGTCCCGAGGTTCAGGTCCCGCGCCACCGTCACGTCGAGGGCGGCGATCTGGCGGCCCTCGGCATCCATGATGAAGATCGAGGTCGCGCCGTCCGCCATGCCGATCACGAAGACCTTGCGGGTCGAGCGGACCACGGCGTTGGCCACCGCGGGGTTGGCCACGAACACCTCCTTGGCGTCCCGCGGCAGGTCGACGATGACGGACCGGCCCGCGGTCAGCTCGACCCGCCGGGTCGAGCTCGCTTCCGCGGCTCCGACCGTGAGGATCGGCGCCGGGCCGAAGGTCTGGCGGTCCTGGGAAGAGGCCGGCCCGGTCAGGGCGACGAGCAGCGCGACGGCGCCGGCCGAGCAACGGCGCGGGCCGCGGTCGGGGCGCCGCGTCGGGCGCGTGAGGGACAGCGAAGCGGTCATGGCGGTCACGGCGTCTGCTGCCGCGCGACGCCGAAGCGCACCACGGTCAGGGCGGGTTCGGGCATCTGCGCGGCGGACGCGTCGGCCAGCGGTACGGCTTCCGGCGGCAGCCCGGCATCGGCGAGGCTGCGCAGGGAGAGCGTCAGGGCGCCGACCTTCTGGGCGAGCGCCAGGGTCTCGGCCTGCGCGGGCGTCACGGCCAGCGTCGCGGTCTCGCCGGTGACGACGTTGGTGCCGTTCTTCTCCTGGACCAGCTGACCGATCGCCAGGACGCGGATGTCGGTGAGGATCGTCTGGGAGAGCTGCACGTCGCTGTTGTTGGCCCGCGAATTGGACTCGTCGCGGAAGGTGCGGATCACGTCGACGCGGTCGTTCGGCAGGATGAAGCCGCCGGCCGAGTTGGTTCCGCGGCTGTCGGTGACGATGGCGACCGCGCGCATGCCGGGCGGCAGGATCGCCGCCATGAACCCGCTCTCCGGGCGCACCAGCTTCTGTGCGCGGATCGGCTCGCCCGTCAGGAAGCCCGAGCGCACGGACGCGCCCACGGTCTCCTCGAGGGCCTTGGGGTTGATCTTGCGGGTCATGTAGCCGTTGGCCACGGCGCCGTCCGGCCAGGGCTGCCAGCGCAGGTCAGCGGCCCGGAGCACCTGGCCCATGGGCATGTCGATGGCGGCCACGAGCACGTCGGTCGTCGGCTGCGGCGGCGCCTCGGCCGCCGGCGGCGGTGGCGGCGGTGGCGGATCGCCGCCGCTCATCAGGAAGGCCGCCCCGGTGCCCGCCGCGAGGGCGATTCCGAGGACGGCGAAACGGGCTGGGTTCATCGCATCGCCACGCGCCGGAGACGGCCGGATTGCCGTCCATGACCGGAACCTGCGCGGGGATTCGTGTAATTATGGTTAAGGTATTATAACCTCTGCCTTTGTCGTCGGTCCGGAAACGGGTCGATCGGAACCGCGTCACAATCCGCGGAATCCTTCAGCTCCCGCCCGACCTCGGCCGTGGCGCGGCGCCGGGTCGTCCCCTATCGTGCCGCCGGAACCGCCTCAGAAGCGGGCACTCGGGCGAACCGGGGGGAGACATGATCAGGACAATCGGCGGCGCGGTGATGGCGGCCGCTCTCGCGGGGACCGCGCTCGGCTCCGCTCCGGCGGCCGCGCAGGGAAGCTTCTCGGACAACGCGATACGGATCGGCGTCCTCAACGACCAGTCCGGCCTCTACGCCGAGTACGGCGGCCAGGGCTCGGTCGAGGCCGCCCGGATGGCGGTGGAGGACATGGGCGGCAAGATCGGCAGCGTGCCGATCGAGATCCTCACGGCCGACCACCAGAACAAGCCCGACATCGCCTCGGCGATCGCCCGGCAATGGTACGACCGCGACAATGTCGACGCGATCATGGAGCTGACCACCTCCTCGGTGGCGCTGGCGGTCCAGGGCCTGTCCAAGGAGAAGAAGAAGATCACCATCACCACCGGGGCCGCGACCAGCGACCTCACCGGCAAGGCGTGCTCGCCCTACGGCTACCATTGGGCGTTCGACACGCGGGCGCTGGCGGTGGGCACCGGCGGCGCGCTGACCCGGGCGGGCGGCAACACGTGGTTCTTCCTCACCGCCGACTACGCCTTCGGCTCGGCGCTGGAGGCCGACACCAGCAAGGTCGTGCTCGCCAACGGCGGCAAGGTGCTGGGCAGCGTCCGGCACCCGCTCTCGAACCAGGACTTCTCGTCGTTCCTGCTCCAGGCGCAGGGCTCGAAGGCCAAGGTAATCGGGCTCGCCAATGCCGGCCTCGACACCTCGAACGCGATCAAGCAGGCCGCCGAGTACGGCATCGTCGAGGGCGGCCAGAAGCTCGCGGCGCTGCTGTTCACCCTCTCGGAGGTGCACGGGCTCGGCCTCAAGGTCGCCCAGGGCCTGACGCTCACCGAGGGCTGGTACTGGGACGCCAACGACGAGACCCGCGCCTTCGGCCAGCGCTACATGAAGCGCACCGGCCGGATGCCCAACATGATCCAGGCCGGCACCTACTCGGCGGTCCTGTCCTACCTGAAGGCCGTCAAGGCGGCCGGCACCGACGAGACCGACGCGGTGAACGCCAAGCTCAAGGATCTGCCGGTGGACGACGTCTTCGCCCATGGCGGGATCGTGCAGCCGAACGGACGCATGGTCCACGACATGTACCTGTTCGAGGTCAAGAAGCCGGCCGAGTCGAAGGGTCCGTGGGACCTCTACAAGCTGATCTCGACGATTCCCGGCAAGGAGGCCTTCGCCTCCCCGGCCGAGAGCGGCTGCCCGCTGACGGCGGCGAAGTAGGTCTCACCCCGTCAACGCGAGCGCAGCGCAGCGACCCGGGGCGGCGCGTCCCTGGATTGCTTCGCTCCGCTCGCACAGACGGCGGCGGGTCGAATGTCCCGTCTCAGGAGTGCTCTACTCCGGAGGGTATCACCCCGCCCAGACGCGCCGGTACAGGGCCACGATCTCGTCGGCGCTGGGCTCCACCGGGTTGTTGGCGGGGGAGCCGGAGGCCAGCGCCTGGGCCGCCATGGTGGGCAGCAGCGCCTCCCAGCGGGCCGGGTCGATCCCGTATTCCCGCGGTCCCGGCACGTCGAGGTCGTCGTTCAGCGCCTCGAGCTCGGCCACCAGGGCCGACACCGCGGAGCGGTCGTCGGTGTCCGGGCCGGCGATCTTCATGGCGCGGGCGCAGGCGGCGTAGCGGTCGATCGCGGCCGGGGCCGAGAAGGCCGTGACCGCCGGCAGCAGCATCGCGTTCGAGAGCCCGTGCGCGACGTGGAAATGCGCGCCGATCGGCCGGCTCATGCCGTGGACGAGCGCCACGGAGGCGTTCGAGAAGGCGATGCCGGCCTGGGTCGCGCCGAGCATCATCGCCTCGCGGGCCGCCCGGTCGCCCGGATCGGTCCAGACCCGGCGCAGGTTCGGGGCGATCAACCGCATCGCCTGAAGCGCCAGCCCGTCCGAGAACAGGTTCGACTTGCGCGAGACGTAGGCCTCGATCGCGTGGGTCAGGGCGTCGATGCCGGTATCGGCGGTGAGCCGCTTCGGCTTGGTGAGCGTCAGCTCGTAATCGACCAGGGCCGCCACCGGCAGGTAGGCGAGGCCGATGCAGAGCATCTTCTCGTCCGAGGCCTCGTCGGTCACGATGGTGAAGCGGGTCGCCTCCGAGCCGGTGCCGGCGGTGGTCGGGATCGCCACGATCGGCAGGCCCGGCTCGTCCTGCTGGCGCGGCGCCTTGTAGTCGCGCATGTGGCCGCCGTGGCGGGCGAGCACCGCCACCGCCTTGGCGGTGTCCATGGGGCTGCCGCCGCCGAAGCCGACTACGCAGTCGAAATCGCCCGCCTGGAGGGCCGTCAGCGCCGCCTCCACGGACGCCACGGTCGGGTCCGGCACGGTCTCGGAGAAGATTGTGGCCTTCGCGCCCGCCTTGGTGAGGCGCTCGAGCAGCGTGTCGGTGCGGCCGCTGCCGGCGAGATAGGGATCGGTGACTACGAAGGGCCGCGACAGGCCCAGCTGGCCGAGCACCTCCGGCAGGAGCCGCGAGGCGCCGGCGCCGACGCGCATCAGCCGGGGCAGGGCGATCGAGGCGACCATACTCTTGCTTCTCCCACCCGGCGCCTCTGCTGGTGCGCCGGAACGACGATCTTAGGACCTGCGCCCGCCGGGCGAAACTGCCGGTGCTTACACTGCCGGCCCGGCGAAGAGCGCGGCGGCGGCCTCCACCTCGCCCGCGATGAAGCCCGCCACGGCGCGGATATGGGCGGCCTTCCGGTGATCCTCGTGGATGTGCATGTGGAACGAGCGGGTCAGGGACACCGCCCCGGGCAGCACCGGCACGAGACCCGGATGGGCCGCCGCGATGAAGGCCGGCAGCACGCAGAGGCCTGCGCCGCCGAGCGTCGCGTGGACCTGGGCCAGGAGGTTCGTGGAGCGCAGCCGCGCCGAGACCGGCGGGCCCAGGGCGCCGAGATAGTTCAGCTCGCGCGTGAACAGCATGTCCTCGATGTAGCCGACGAAGGGATGCCCCGAGAGATCTCCGACCTCCGCGATCGGTCCGGTCCCGGCGAGGTAGGATTCGGCCGCGTAGACGAGCAGCCGGTAATCGGTCAGCCGGCGCGCCACCACCCGCGCCTGCTGCGGGCCGGACAGGCTGATGACGATGTCGGCCTCGCGCTTCGACAGGCTGAAGATCCGGGCGGTCGCCATGATCTCGACCTCCAGCCCCGGATGGCGCGCGGTGAGCCGGTGCATCCGGGGGGCCAGGAAGACGCTGCCGAACCCGTCCGGCGCGCCGATCCGCACCGTGCCGGAGACCGCCTGGGCGGCCTCCGTGGCGGCGCTCGCCGACAGGAACGCGCTCTCCATGGCCTCGGCGACGCCGAGCAGGTTCGCGCCGTCCTCGGTGAGCGCGTAGCCGAGGTTGCTGCGGTGGAACAGCCGGGCGCCGAGCCCTTCCTCCAGGGCGCGGATCCGGCGCCCGACCGTGGTGTGCTCGGTGCCGGTACGGGTCCCGGCGGCGCTCAGCGTTCCGGTCCGCGCTACGGCGAGGAAGAAGCGAAGGTCGTCCCAGTTGGGCCCCGTCCTGGCCATGATCGCACCCTCGCTGTGCATCGATGCACGACGGCTGTAAGCGCATCCGGCTTTATCGCTCAAGCGATCCTGATAGGGTGCGCCAAAATCGAACGCCACATCACAGGGAGGCGCGCATGCGCACGATCGGGCATTACATCGGCGGCCGGAACGTCGGCGGCGAGAGCGGGCGGTTCGCCGACGTGTTCCACCCCTCGACCGGCGAGGTGCAGGCCAAGGTCGCGCTCGCCAGCAAGGCCGAGATGCGCGCCGCGGTCGAGAACGCCGCAGCGGCCCAGCCGGCCTGGGCGGCGACCAATCCGCAGAAGCGCGCCCGCGTGATGATGCGCTTCCTCGAGCTCATCCGCGGCGAGAACGATTCGCTGGCCGAGCTGCTGGCCTCCGAGCACGGCAAGACCGTGCCGGACGCCAAGGGCGACATCCAGCGCGGCGTCGAGGTCGTGGAGTTCGCCTGCGGCATCCCGCACCTGCTCAAGGGCGAGTACACGGAAGGGGCGGGTCCCGGGATCGACGTCTACTCCCTGCGCCAGCCGCTGGGCGTCGTCGCCGGCATCACACCGTTCAACTTCCCGGCCATGATCCCGCTGTGGAAATGCGCCCCGGCCATCGCCTGCGGCAACGCCTTCATCCTGAAGCCGTCCGAGCGCGACCCGAGCGTGCCGATCCGCATCGCCGAGATCTTCTTGGAGGCGGGCCTGCCGCCGGGCATCCTCAACGTCGTCAACGGCGACAAGGAGGCGGTCGACGCGATCCTCGACGACGAGGACATCAAGGCGGTGGGCTTCGTCGGCTCCTCGCACATCGCCGAGTACATCTACGTGCGCGCCGCCGAGACGGGCAAGCGCGCCCAGTGCTTCGGCGGCGCCAAGAACCACATGATCATCATGCCGGACGCCGACATGGGCCAGGCGGTCGACGCGCTGATCGGCGCCGGCTACGGCTCGGCCGGCGAGCGCTGCATGGCGATCTCGGTGGCGGTGCCGGTGGGCGAGCAGACCGCCGACCGCCTGATGGAGAAGCTGGTCCCGCGGGTCGAGTCGCTCAAGATCGGCCCGTCGCACGACGGGTCGGCCGATTACGGCCCGCTCGTCACCCGGGAGGCCGTGCAGAAGGTCGCGAGCTACATCGACAAGGGCGTCGCCGAGGGCGCGCAGCTCGCCGTCGACGGCCGCGGCTTCAAGCTCCAGGGCTACGAGAACGGCTTCTACATGGGCGGCTCGCTGTTCGACCGCGTGACGCCCGACATGACGATCTACAAGGAAGAGATTTTCGGCCCCGTGCTCTCGGTGGTTCGGGCCAAGGATTACGAGGAGGCGCTGGCGCTGCCCTCCACCCACCAGTACGGCAACGGCGTCGCGATCTTCACCCAGGACGGCGACGCGGCCCGCGACTTCACCGCCCGGGTCAACGTCGGCATGGTCGGAGTGAACGTGCCGATCCCGGTCCCGATCGCTTACCACACCTTCGGCGGCTGGAAGCGCTCGGGCTTCGGCGACCT
The DNA here is from genome assembly GCF_053345625.1 of Methylobacterium sp. D53M. NCBI lineage: Bacteria > Pseudomonadati > Pseudomonadota > Alphaproteobacteria > Hyphomicrobiales > Methylobacteriaceae > Methylobacterium > Methylobacterium sp. D53M. Next base: position 7,023 of record NZ_JBKFAL010000025.1, on the reverse strand, counting down.
GAACCAGCACGGGCCGGACTCGATCCGGTTCTACACCAAGACCAAGACCGTGACGCAGCGCTGGCCGAGCGGCATCAAGAGCGGGGCGGAGTTCTCCATCCCGACGATGCGGTAGAGCGCGACGGCTCGAGGTCGGGGCCCGGGTCCCCCTCCCCCGCGCGGGTAGGGGGTTACGGCCCGCCTCGGGGCGGCCGATGTGCGTACCTCGCGCGGTGGCTGACGAATATGAGGGAGTGCCCATGAGTTTCGGGCTCGACGAGGACCGGACCGCGATCCGCGAGATGGCCCTCGGCTTCGCGGCCGAGCACATCGCGCCGCACGCCCTCGACTGGGACCGCGACAAGACCTTCCCGGTCGAGACCCTGCGGGAAGCGGCCGCGCTCGGCATGGCGGGCATCTACGTCCGCGAGGATGTCGGCGGTTCCGGCCTGTCGCGCCTCGACGCGACGCTGATCTTCGAGGCGCTCAGCACCGGCTGCCCGACCGTGGCGGCGTTCCTGTCGATCCACAACATGTGCGCCTGGATGATCGACGCCTACGGCGACGACGATCAGCGCCGCCGCTGGCTGCCGTCGCTCATGGGCATGGAGCGGATCGCCAGCTACTGCCTCACCGAGCCGGGCTCGGGCTCCGACGCCGCGGCGCTCCGCACCCGCGCCGAGCGGGACGGCGACCATTACGTGCTCTCCGGCGAGAAGCAGTTCATCTCGGGCGCCGGCGCCAGCGACCTCTACGTCTGCATGGTCCGCACCGGCGAGGCCGGCCCGGCGGGGATCTCCGCGATCGTGGTCGAGAAGGGCACGCCCGGCCTGTCCTTCGGGGCCGACGAGCGCAAGATGGGCTGGAACGCCCAGCCGACCCGCGCGGTGCGCTTCGACGGCTGCCGTGTGCCGGTGGGCAACCGCCTCGGCGCCGAGGGCCAGGGCTTCAAGATCGCCATGAGCGGCCTCGACGGGGGGCGGCTCAACATCGCGGCCTGCTCGCTCGGCGGCGCGCAGGCGGCCCTCGACAAGGCGCTCGCTTACATGGGCGACCGCCGCGCCTTCGGGGCGAGGCTCACCGACTTCCAGGCGCTGCAGTTCCGCCTCGCCGACATGGCGACGAGCCTGGAGGTGTCGCGCACCTTCCTGCGGCACGCGGCCGCCGCGCTCGACGCCAAGGACCCGGCCGCGACCCAGCTCTGCGCGATGGCCAAGCGCCACGTCACCGACGCGGCCTTCGAGGTCGCCAACCAGGCGCTCCAGCTTCACGGCGGCTACGGCTACCTCGCCGAGTACGGCGTGGAGAAGATCGTCCGCGACCTGCGCGTGCACCAGATCCTCGAGGGGACCAACGAGATCATGCGGCTGATCATCGCCCGCGGGCTGACCGGGGGCCGTCGATGAGCGACGTGATCGTCGAGCGTGTCGGCGCGCTGGGCCGGCTGCGGCTCAACCGGCCGAAGGCGCTCAATGCCCTGACCCGCGGCATGGTCGGCGAGATCGACCGGGCGCTCGACCGGTTCTCGGCCGATCCGGGCATCGCCGCGGTGCTGCTCACCGGGGAGGGCGAGCGCGGCCTGTGCGCCGGCGGCGACCTGCGCTCCCTTTACGACAGCCCCGACACCGCCTTCGCCGAGACCTTCTGGCGGGACGAGTACAGGCTCGATGCGCGCATCGCGGCCTACGAGAAGCCCTTCGTGGCGGTCATGGACGGCATCACCATGGGCGGGGGTGTCGGGCTCGCGGGCCACGCTGCGCACCGGATCGTCACCGAGCGTTCCCGCGTCGCCATGCCGGAGACCGGCATCGGCTACCTGCCGGATGTCGGCGGAACGTGGCTGCTGCCGCGCGCGCCCGGGGAACTCGGCACCTATCTCGGCCTGACCGGCGAGCCGGTAGGCGCCGCCGACGCGATCTTCTGCCGGCTGGCCGACGCCCTGGTGCCCTCCGCGGGGCTGCCTGACCTGATCGACGTCCTCGTGGCGCTCGACCCGGATGCCGGGCAGGCGGGCGTGCGGGACGCGATCGCACGGCTCGCCCGTGATCCGGAGCCGGCGCCGCTCGCCGCGCACCGGGCGGTGATCGACCGCTGCTTCGCCTTCGACATGGTGGACGAGATCCTGTCGGCCCTGGCGGCGGACGGCTCGGACTTCGCCGCCGCGACCCGGGCGACGCTCCTGACCAAGGCGCCGTCGAGCCTCGTCCTGACGCTGTGCCTCCTGCGGCTCGGCCGCGGCGCGCCGAACCTGGAAGCCTGCCTGGAGCGCGAGTTCCACGCCTCGCTGGCGCTGCTGGCGGAGGGCGATTTCCGCGAAGGCATCCGCGCCGCGGTGATCGACAAGGACAAAAGCCCGCGCTGGAACCCGCCGACCCTCGACGCGGTCGATCCGGCGCGGATCGCCCGCTGGCTGGAGAAGCGGGCGGAGCCGGTTTTTTCGGAATCGCGCACGGGGCCGGTGTGATGACGCGTCGCTCGTTCCCACCCACACCCTCATCCTGAGGTGCCGAAGCGTAGCGTAGGCCTCGAAGGAGGGCTCCAGAAGCCGCCGTCATTCCTGGAGCCCTCCTTCGAGGCCCGCGTCGCGGTCACTTCAGGATGAGGACGCGGGTGGAAGACGCGAACGACAGCAATCAAGGGAGAAGCAGGATGGCGCAGACCATCGGGTTCATCGGTCTCGGCAACATGGGCGGGCCCATGGCGGCCAACCTCGTGAAGGCGGGCCACACCGTGCGCGGCTTCGACCTGGTGCCGGCCTCGCTGGAGGCGGCGCGCGCCGGAGGCGTCGCTGTCACCGGCTCGGCCCTGGAGGCGGCCCAAGGGGCGGACGTCGTCATCACCATGCTGCCCGCCGGGCGGCACGTGGTCGAGGTCTGGACGCAGCTCGCCGAGGCCCTGCCCGCCGGCACGCTCCTGATCGATTCCTCCACGGTCGACGTCGAGAGCGCCCGCAAGGCCCACGCCCTCGCCGAGGCGCGGGGCTGCCTGTCGGTGGACGCGCCGGTCTCCGGCGGCACCGGCGGCGCGAAGGCCGGGACGCTGACGTTCATGGCCGGCGGCGCCGCGGCCGCCTTCGCCAAGGCCGAGCCGCTGCTGAAGGTGATGGGCAAGAACGTGTTCCATTGCGGCGATGCCGGCGCCGGGCAGGCGGCCAAGATCTGCAACAACATGATCCTCGGCATCTCGATGATCGGCGTCAGCGAGGCCTTCGCGCTCGGCGAGAAGCTCGGCCTGTCGCACCAGGCGCTCTACGACGTGGCCTCGGTCTCCTCGGGCCAGTGCTGGTCGCTGACCACCTACTGCCCGGTGCCGGGCCCGGTGCCGACCTCGCCGGCCAACAACGGCTACAAGCCGGGCTTCGCCGCCGCGCTGATGCTCAAGGACCTCCGGCTCGCCCAGGCCGCCGCCATCGCCGCGGGGGCGGCGACGCCGCTGGGCGCGGAGGCCGCGCAGATCTACGGCCTGTTCGAGGGCGCGGGCCACGGGGGAGAGGACTTTTCCGCGATCATCCGTATGCTCCGCGGGCAGGGAGGCGAGTCGTGAGCGACACGTACGAGACGATCCTTACGGAGACGCGCGGGCGCGTCCTGCTGATCACCCTCAACCGGCCGAAGGCCCTGAACGCCCTCAACGCGCAGCTCACCCGCGAGGTGATCCGGGCGGCGACCGAGGCGGATGCGGATCCGGGGATCGGCTGCATCGTCCTCACCGGCTCGGCGAAGGCCTTCGCGGCCGGCGCCGACATCAAGGAGATGCAGCACGCCACCTACGCGGAGATGTATTCCGGCGACCGGTTCGCCGACTGGGACCGGTTCGTCGCCGTGCGCAAGCCGATCATCGCCGCGGTGGCGGGCTACGCGCTGGGCGGCGGCTGCGAGCTCGCCATGATGTGCGACATCATCCTGGCGGCCGACACGGCGCAGTTCGGCCAGCCCGAGATCAAGCTCGGCGTGATGCCGGGGATCGGCGGCAGCCAGCGGCTAACCCGCTTCGTCGGCAAGGCCAAGGCCATGGAGATGTGCCTGACCGGGCGGATGATGGACGCCGCCGAGGCCGAGCGCGCCGGCCTCGTCTCGCGCGTGATCGCGGCCGACCAGCTCCTCGACGAGGCGCTGAAGGCGGCCGAGACCATCGCGTCGATGTCGCTGCCGATCGCGATGATGACCAAGGAGGCGGTCAACCGGTCCTATGAGACCACGCTGACCGAGGGCATCCGGTTCGAGCGGCGGGTGTTCCACGCCATGTTCGCCACCAAGGACCAGAAGGAGGGTATGGCCGCCTTCGTAGAGAAGCGGCCGCCCCGGTTCGAGAACACCTGAGCGGGGACCAGGCGATGGATGTGCTGGACCACGACGACGTCCGGTTCGAGATGGCCTTCCCGCGCGCAATCGTCGCCCAGAAGGCGCGCGGGCGCGAGGAGACCATCAACGAGCACCTCGTGAAGCTGCTCGCCTTCGAAGTGCCCCAACGGACGCGGTCGGTCTGGCGGAAAGAGCTGACGCGCCATTTCCGTTTCCTGGCGGCGCTGCGGGTCAAGCCCGGCGCCAGCCTGATCCCGCCCCGCGATTGGTGGGCATGGCTCTACGCGGATCCATTCGAACACAACGAAGCCGGCTACACGGCCGGCCTGATCGCGCTGAACGCCGACGATTTCGCCCGCAACGACCGCAGTGTTGGGGCGATCGCCGGGCAGATCCGCGACTTCCACGCCGCCATGGTTCAGCGCCTCGCGCAGGGCGAGGCCGGTGAGGATCTGATCCCGGCCTGAAGACGCCGGGTCGGGATCGGTCAACGAGGACGAGGGGGAACGACCATGCCGAGCTTCCGGGAGGCCCGCGACCTTCTGCTGGTCCACCGCACCGACTACGCCGCTGCCGTCGCGGCCTTCGCGTGGCCGGACCCGGTGCCGTTCAACTGGGCGCTCGACTGGTTCGACGCCGTCCTCGCCGGCCCAGAGAATTGCGACCGCGCCGCCCTGCGGATCGTCGAGGCTGGCAGCGGGGCCGAGCAGAGCCTCAGCTTCGGCGAGCTCGCGGCACGGTCCAATCAGGTGGCCAACCACCTGCGTCAGCTCGGCCTGAAGCGCGGTGACCACCTGCTCCTGCTGCTCGGCAACGTGCCGGCCCTGTGGGAGACCATGCTGGCCGCGATGAAGCTCGGCGCCGTGGTCATCCCGGCGACCACGCTGCTCACCGCCGACGAGCTCGCCGACCGCCTCGCCCGCGGCCGCCCGCGGGCGATCGTGGCCGGGCCGGAGCAGATCGCACGGTTCGCCGGCCTCGACACGGGCGGCGCCGTCCGCCTGGTCACCGGGGCTCCGACGGAGGGCTGGGCGGCCTACGACGACGCCTTCAAGGCCTCGGACAGCTTCGCGCCGGACGCCCCGACCGCCGCCGACGACCCGCTGCTCCTCTACTTCACCTCCGGCACCACGGCGAAGCCGAAGCTGGTGCGCCACAGCCACCGCTCCTACCCGGTGGGCGCGCTCTCGACCATGTACTGGCTCGGGCTGCAGCCGGGGGACGTGCACTGCAACGTCTCCTCGCCGGGCTGGGCGAAGCACGCGTGGTCCTCGTTCTTCGCGCCCTGGAATGCCGGCGCGACGATCCTGGTGATCAACCAGGCGCCGTTCAACGCGGCCGCGCTGCTGGCGCAGCTGGAGCGCACCGGCGCCACGACGCTCTGCGCGCCGCCGACCGTCTGGCGGATGATCATCCAGGAGGACCTGTCCGGGAAGCGGCTCGCCCTGCGCGAGGTCTGCGCGGCGGGCGAGCCTCTGAATCCCGAGGTGATCGAGCGCGTGAAGAGCGCCTGGGGCCTCACGATCCGCGACGGCTACGGTCAGACCGAGACCACCGCGCTCATGGCCAACACGCCGGGGCAGCCGGTGGTGCCGGGCGCCCTGGGCCGGCCTCTCCCGGGCTACCGGGTGCGCGTCCTCGACCTCGACGGCCAGCCGGCGACCGAGGGCGAGGTCTGCCTCGAACTCGGGGCCCACCGGCCCGCCGGCCTGATGCAGGGCTACGACGACGGTCAGGGCAACCTGTCGGGCGCCGCCGGCGACCTGTACCACACCGGCGACGTCGCCTTCGTGGACGAGCAGGGCTGCTACACCTTCGTCGGCCGCGCCGACGACGTGTTCAAGTCGTCGGGCTACCGGATCAGCCCCTTCGAGCTGGAGAGCGTGCTGATCGAGCATCCGGCCGTGGCCGAGGCGGCGGTGGTGCCGGTGCCTGATCCGATGCGTCACACCATCCCGAAGGCCTACGTCTCTCTGGTGGCCGGAGCCAGCCCCGGACCCGAGACGGCGCTCGACATCTTCCGCTTCACCAACGCCCGGCTCGCGACCTTCAAGCGCCTGCGCGCACTCGAATTCGTCACCGATCTGCCCAAGACGATCTCGGGCAAGATCCGGCGGGTGCAGCTCCGCCGCCTGGAGCACGAGGGCATCACCGAGGACCCGCACCGGGGCCGCGCCTACACGCAGGCGGACTTCCCGGAGCTGAAGGGCGAGGCCGAGCGCAAGCTCGACCAGACGGCGGGCTGAGCGTTTCCGCCCCGTGATCGCGGGCGCGGCGAGGCGACCCAGGGCAGCGCGCCATCGGTCGGCCTGGCGCAGTCCTGGCGCGCCCCGCTGCGCCCGCGAGGGCGGCGGCGCTCCTGAAGGCTCGGGTCCCCGGGTGACGAACCCTCAAGGTTTCCGGTTTCCGAAGCCGAAGCCGCCGATTTACAGGGGTTCTCAAGTCTCCCGTCGACGCTGTCGCGCGTGAGCGGGCCCGCGCCGGCGGATCGGTAAAATTGCGCGCATCCGCTTCAGCGCCGCGGAGGCTCTGCGGCGCAATCCTGTCCTCAACAACGGGGACGGGTTCGATGGGCGCGGCGCTTCTCAGGACGGTTCGGGGGATGCTGGTCGGAGCGGCGACGCTGCTCGGCCTCGCCGCTCCGGTTCAGGCGCAGACGTTGGCGAGCTTGCCTGCGGACGTGGGCGCCAAGATCCTGGGCGACGCCAAGCCGATCGCGGCGTGGGTGACGTTCTGTCAGAAT
>NZ_JBKFAL010000024.1:0-85068 GCF_053345625.1 Methylobacterium sp. D53M | reverse complement strand
ATCGGCCCTGTCGCTGGCCAACTCCGCCCAGCAGGGCGTCCTCCAGCTCCTGCGGTAAGCGACACGCACCGCGTCGACCGAGCGGCCGGAGTCGAACTCCGGCCGTTCGCGTTCGCGGGGTCCCGAGGCCTGATCCGGCCGGAACGCGAGAGACCGGTCCCGGTGGCACGACCGCCCGCAGCCCGCCGCTGTCCCCCGGATTCCCATGAAGGCAGCGCCGGTCATCGCGGGTCAGGAGCCGGCGGACCCGCCCCCTCCCGGCATCGCAGGATCCGAACGCCCGGTGGCCAAGGCCGGCACTGTCGAGACCAGAGGTCACACCCCCTTCTCGCATCCGCGTGCCGGTTGCGGTTGGACGCGGCGGCGGCTCCGGATAAGACCGGGCCATGAGCATCGAAGATCTTCGGGGGGAGGTCGAGCGGCTGCGTCGGCGCGAGCGCGCGCTGGTTGAGGAGAACGCTCGCCTGCGCGCGTCACAGGCCCCGGTCACCGCCCCGACAACCACTCTGGCCGGAGTCGGCACCGCCCGCTCCGACCTTCTGTTCACCGCCGCCGACAAGACCCGGATGGCGATGATCGTCACCGATCCGAACCTGCCCGACAACCCGATCGTCTTCGCCAACCGCGCCTTCCTGGAACTCTCCGGCTACTCGGCGGGGGAGCTGATCGGGCGCAATTGCCGCTTCCTGCAGGGGCCCGCGACGGATCCGGCCGATGTCGCCCGCATCCGCGATGCCATCGCCGCGCGGCGCGACGTGGTGGTCGAGCTGCTGAACTATCGGCGCGACGGCAGCACCTTCGTCAACGAACTCTACATCAGCCCCGTCTTCGGACCGCTCGGCGAGTTGCTGTTCTTCTTCGGAAGTCAGCTCGACCTCACGCGCTTCCGGCAGCGCGAGGCGCAGGCCGTCGAGCGGACCGTCGCACCGCGGCATGCCCGGGCGGACGACGCGGTGGGCTTCTGCATCGTCGAGCTGCGCTTCGACGGGGATGGCAGGGCCGCGGATTACCGCGTCGTGGAGACCAACGCCGCCTTCGAGGATCAGTCCGGCCTCGGCGCCGCAGCGGGACGCTGGATGAGCGCGCTCGAGCCGGACCACGCCCGACGCTGGTTCGACACCCTCGGTGACGTGGCGCGATCCGGGCACAGCGCCCGGTTCAAGGGAGCCCTATCGCGAACGGGGCCCATCCTCGATGTCCGCGCGATGCGGACCGGTAGCGGGACGCAGAACCGCGTCGCGATCCTTCTCGAGGATCCGGCGGCCCGGCAGGCGGACGAGGAGCGGCGGGAGGCCCGGACGCGCGACCGGAAGATCGAGCATGACCTGGTCTGGCGGACGAGCCGCGATCTTCTCGTGGTCTGCGCCCTCGACGGAACCTGCCAGGCGGTCAACCCGGCCTGGACGGAGCTGCTCGGGTGGCCGGCCGGCAGCTTGGTCGGCATCCGCATCGATACCCTGATCCATCCGGACGACGGCGAGACCGCGGCCAGCGCGTTCGAGACGCTGCGGACCGGCCACACGCTGTCGGACCTCGACGTCCGGTTCCAGACCGCCGACGGCGCGTACCGTTGGATCGCCTGGAACGCCATCGCGCGCGGGGACCGGTTCCACGCGACAGGGCGCGACGTCACGGAACGCCGCGCCCTCGAGGAGCAGCTGCGTCAGTCGCAGAAGATGGAGGCCGTCGGGCAGCTCACCGGCGGCGTGGCGCACGACTTCAACAACCTGCTGACCGTCATCAAGTCGTCGACCGATCTGTTGAAGCGACCGGGCCTCAGCGAGGATCGGCGGGGCCGCTACGTCGACGCCATCGCCGACACGGTCGACCGCGCCGCCAGATTGACCAGCCAGTTGCTGGCCTTCGCGCGCCGGCAGGCACTCCGACCGTCGATCTTCGACGTGGTGCAGTCGGTGGCCGCCATCGCCGACATGGTCGGCACGCTGACCGGCGCGCGCATCCACGTCGCGACCGACACGGATGCCGGCACGGACGCGGACGGCCGCAGGCTGCGCTGCCACGTCGATGCCGACCCCAGCCAGTTCGACACGGCCCTCGTCAACCTCGTGGTGAACGCCCGCGATGCCATGCAGGGCGAGGGCCGCCTCGTGATCAAGGTGCGACGCGCGGACCGGATCCCGACGCTGCGGGCGCATCCGGCCGTGCCCGGCGATTTCGTGGCCGTGTCGGTCTCGGATACCGGCTCGGGCATCGAAGCGGACCTCCTCGAACGCATCTTCGAGCCGTTCTTCACGACGAAGGGCGTCGGCCACGGCACCGGCCTCGGCCTCAGCCAGGTGTTCGGCTTCGCCAAGCAGTCGGGCGGTGACGTCGCGGTCGACAGCGTCGTCGGCGTCGGGACCACCTTCACGCTGTTCCTGCCGCGGTCCCAGCAGGCGGAGGTCCAGGAGGGCGTGCCGGACGAGCCGGAGCCGCTCGCCGAGGGTCACGGCACGCCCGTCCTCGTGGTGGAGGACAACGAGGAGGTCGGCGCCTTCGCCCGGCAAGCCCTCGTGGAACTCGGCTACAGAGCTGTCTGGGTGAAGGACGCGCAGGCGGCCATCGCCACGATCGAGGCGAACGGCCAGGAGATCGAGATCGTCTTCTCCGACGTGGTGATGCCGGGCATGAACGGCGTCGATCTGGCCCGGGAGATCAGGCGCCGTCGTCCCTACCTGCCCGTCGTCCTCACCTCCGGCTACAGCCACGTGCTGGCGTCGGAGGGCACCGACGGCTTCGAGCTCCTGCACAAGCCCTACTCGGTGGCCGACCTCAGCCGGGCCCTGCGCAGGGCGCTCCGGGAACGGTCGGCGCTGACCTTCGGCTGACGAGGCCGCATCCGACCGGACCGACGCGCGTTACGTCCCCGACCGCCCAAAGATTCGGACAGGACACCGCACCATGTCGTCGGATACGCCGCGTCCCGGGGACGACCCGCTGCCTCCCATCGACGATCCGCTGCCGGAGCCCGCACCGCCCGACGGGGACCCGCCGGCCGAGCCGCCGGCGCCGCGTCCTCCCGGTCCCATCGAAGCGGGGTGAGATCGGGCGCCGGCCGCCCGTCCGCAGGCGGACGAAGACTGCATAGGGGCCGGAGGAGCTTCCGGCGGAACCGAAGTGTTCACCGGATCGCGACGAGCTGCTGACGACGCCGCGCCGCTTCTCAACGCAGCGGGTAGCGGCTCAGCAAGTCGTCCGTCCTCTGGACGGTCTTGTCGTAGAGGCAGGCGGGCAGCGCCGCGTTCGCGCCGCTCCCGTTGGCCCACTCGCTGTCGGTCAGGTCGCCGCAATCCGCGTCCCGGAAGGCGATCCAGGCCCGCTGCGCCCGCTCGAGCCGCGTCTTCCAGAGCGCCCTGGCGTCGGGGTCCGGCGTGCGGTCGTCGTGATCGATCACCGACATCGCCTTCCTGTAGGCCGCGTTGAGCTTCGCGTCCGCCTCCTTAAAGGCGCGGGTCATGCACGCCGTCGTGCCCGGCGTGGAGGTCTCGGTCAGGCACAGTTTCGCGGACGGCTGGTCGGCTCCGGCGGTCGTCGGCACGGCGAGGCAGGCGAGCAGTTCGGCAAGGACGGGGGCCGAGGCCCGCAGCAGGCGTGGGCGCGTGTGATTCATGGCTCTGGGATCCGGTTCGCGCGTCGCATCGACCCGGCTGAGGGGTCCTGCGCGCGGCGGGTGACGGCGGGTCGGAGCGGAACGCGGCCCGGGCCGCGACCTCAGCGTGCCTCGACGACCACGGCGGTGCCGTAGGCGACGACGCCCATCATCGACTGGTCGGTGTCCGCGGTATCGAAACGCATCATGACGACGGCGTTGGCGCCGAGTTGCGCCGCGTTCTGCGCCATGCGGTCGATCGCCTGCGACCGCGCCTGCTCGATCAGCTGGCTGTACTCGCTGATCTCGCCGCCCATGATGCTGCGCAGTCCGGCGGTGAAATTGCCCACCGCACCGCGGCTGTGCACCACGGCGCCGAAGCAGGGGCCGCGGACCTCGCGCACGTGGTAGTTCGGAATGTTCTCGGTCGTGACGATGATCATGGCAGCTCACTCAGCCGGGTGGTTGGGAAAGACGAGAGGCAGTCAGGGCGAGCACGACAGGTCGCCGCCCGGACACTTGATCTGGGCTGCCAGGTCCTGGATCCGCTGGCGCGTCAGCGCGATCTTGCACGCGCCCAGGAGCATCGGGGCGATGCTTCCGTTGTCGTCGGGCGTCAGCGTGTTGAAGCCGGTCCGCAGGTTGCACTCGGAATCGCGGAAGGCGATCCAGGCGCGCTCGGCGGCGACCAGATTGCGTCGGCCGTTCTCGTCGAGCTTGCTGCGCAGGGTCGCGTAGCGGCGGTTCAGCTCCGCATCGGCCCGGTCGAATTCCTGGGCCGTGCAGATGTTGGCGTCCATCTGGTTCGCGGAGGCGCCGCAATCGACCTCCGCCGCGTATCCGGCGGTCGGGACGAGGATCACGGCAGTGAGAAAGGCGTTGCGCAGCATGGCGGACTCGGTGCGGGAGAGGGCGGACAACACGGCGGCCGATGGGCAGATCACGGGTCGTCGGACGCCGACTGTGCGTCGCGGGCCCGGAAGCCGTAATAGCCGCGGTCGGCGTCGTAGAGGACGTCGAAGCCGTTCAGGACATGCAGCCCCGTGTTGACGAAGGGCTGCGGGCGCACCGTGTTGAGGACGATGCGTTCGGGAGCGAGCGGCGCGGCTCGGTCGCCGACATCGATCGCGTAGCCGGCCGCGTCGCCGAACTGGAAGCCGAGACGCGTTCCCGGGCGGAGCACGGCGTGATCGCCCGCATCGGCCCGGAGGCTGTCGGCGACCTGGGACGGCGGCAGCGTCAGGAACATGCCGGTGACACCGGTATCGAGGAGCCCCCGGCCGCAGGCGGCGGGCTCACGGCCGTCGACGGTGATGCAGACGGGAACGCCGAGCCAGTCGCCCGGCACGTGCGGGTGCGGGTCAAGCTTCACGAAGCGGTAGCGGCCGCGCGTGTTGGCGCGCGTCAGGCCGACATGCACGCCGCGTCGGGTCAGCACGTAGCCGCGGTGCACCGAACCGGGTCCCGGCGGCTCCGCGCTGAGGAGCGGATTGGTGTCCGGCGTGCTCTGCGTCTGGCTGTCGTCCTCGCGGCCGAAACCGATCCCCATCATCGCCACATGGGCCGGCGCCGCCTCGGGCGTGCAGTTGCGGGCGCGCGCGGTGCAGTCGATCCGGTCGACGGCGAGGACCCGGATGGGCTGCGTGACCACGCTCGCTCCATCGCGGCCGACGATGGCAACCGGGACGCGCACCCAGCGTCCGACCATGATCCGGCCGGAACTCGAGTAGGTCAGCCGTCCGGGCTCGCTCGGCAGGCTCTCGTTGTCGGGAATCCGAGCGGCTGAGACCACGATGCCGGTCGAACCGGTATCAACGAGCACCGGACGAGCCTCGCCGCCGAACGACAGGCCGAGGCGCGGGGACTTCGTGATGGCGTCGCCGGGTCGCGGCGCGTTGAGGAAGGGCAGGAAGATGCCGCGTCGGTCATCGCCGTAGCTCGGCCCATCGTCGGCCCGCGCCGACATCGCCGGGCCGAGCAAGGCCGCGCTCACGATCCCGACGCCGAGGAGAGCCGAGACCGATCGGGTGTGAGGGTCCCCAGGACGGACGCTCAGGCAAGCTGAGCGCGGAGGATGCTGAAACACCTGGCACATGTCGGCCCCGGGAGATGTCGTTTCCGAGACGACACCGCGCGCGATCCGCATCGGCGTCGAGAACAGCTCTTCAGTCCGCGCACGGTTGCGCAGGCGTGGTGGACCGGAATCGGGCGTTCGGCGGCGAGAGCCAGTCCACCCTCAGGCGGTCGGGAGCACGATCCGGTCTGCCACGCGCGTAGCCGACCCCACGACGAGAGATCTCATGAATACCTCTCAGATGAAGAGAAGCCATTAACAGTATTCGCCGCCCGTCGAGCAGGCTCTCACCGATCAGCGGACGCTGTATTGACCCCTCTCCGATCCCGGGTCAACGAATCGTGAGAAATAGTGTTACCGGTTCAGTAAGCCGGGATGGCTTGTGGCGGATGATGAGCATTCAACGCCGTCGCGTCGCGTGTTCTGGACAGAACGCAGTGCCCGCGTCGCTCTCGATCGGAGCGCGCCGACGGTCCTGTGGGTCAAGGCTGATCGGGGTGACCCTGCCGTCGATGGTGATGTGCACCGCCGTCGGGCGGTTACCGGACGACCGACGCCATCTCGGCCGCGCCTGTCGGAAAAAATTTTTCGCGTCACACCGCGCCGGCCGCACGAAACCGCGTCTGGCCGACCCATGCCCCTGTCGAGGCGGACGATCCACCGCCCGACCAGGGAGACCCGAGATGACCAAGACCAAGATCCTCGTCCTCGCCGCCAGCCTTCTCTGCGCCGCGGGTCCCGCCCTCGCCCAGGAGGCCGCGCCGCAGCACGGGAACCAGGAGTTCCTCGGCGTCGATCTCGACAACGGCGGCGTCTATTACAACGGCCGCAACTCCGGCCGTTACTGCGTCTACCGCACGGTCGAGGTCTACAATCGCTACACCGGCTACTTCGAGGCGCGGCGCGCCCGCCGCTGCGGCCGCGGTCTCTACCTGCCGTGAGGAGCGAGACCATGCTGACCGCCCTCCCGCCGCTCCACCTCGCCGCCCTCAGCCTGATCGTCGCGTATCTCGGCTGGGGCTGAGATGCCCGCTTCCCGCACCGGCACCTGTGCCCCCGATGTCATCCGCATCGTCGCGGAGCCCGCCTCGACCGGCCGCGCTCACACCGTGAGATTGTTTCCCGATCCTCCAGCGGATACCCCTGTCGCGCGTGCCGACCGGGCGCGCCCCGCTCCGAGGACGATGAAACCGGGCCGCGACCCGGACAGGAGGACGCGCTTGCCGAGAGCCAACCCGGTATCCGCGCTGCGGCGGGCCGCCCGCACCGCGCTCATCCTACTCGGGATGACCTGCCTAGCCCCGCTCGCGCCGGCCAGGGCCGCCCCGGATCCGGCAGCCTTCGCCGACAATGCCGACGCCGTGGCGGTTGTGATCGGGAACCGCAGCTACAAGCAGACCGTGCCTGTCGACTACGCGCACAACGATGCCGAGGCGATCCGCGCCTACCTGATCGAGCGCCTGGGCTACCGCGAGAGCAACGTCTTCCTCCTGAAGGACGCGACCCTCAACGAGTTCAACCAGGTCTTCGGCACCGAGCGGAACCCGCAATCCGGCCGCCTCTGGCGCAGCGTGCGCGAGGGCCGCTCGAACGTCTTCGTGTACTATTCCGGCCACGGCGTCCCGGATCTCGCCACCAAGCAGCCGTTCCTGCTGCCCGAGGACGGCAACCCGAACCAGGGCGAGAGCGGGTACGCGCTGGAGACCCTGTACCGCAACCTCGAGCTCGTGAAGCGCAAGATCGGCGCCGACCACCAGCTCGTCGTGATGGTCGATGCCTGCTTCACCGGCGAGACCGGCCGCAAGGGCGAGAGCCTGCTGGCGGTGTCCGCGCCCGGCTTCGCCCCCGCCCGGCCGAAGACGGAGGGCGGCATCGTCCGGCTGGTGGCGACATCGGGCGCGACACCGGCCAACTGGGACGAGGCGAACAAGCTCGGCCTGCTGACCAGCCGGTTCCTGATGGGCGTGTCGGGCCTCGCCGACGCGCGCGACCATCAGGGCGACGGCGACGGGCTCGTGCAGTGGACGGAGCTGAAGCGCTACCTCCGCCGCGAGGTGGAGGACGCGGCCCGCCGCGCGTCGGGCCGCGAGCAGGTACCCGAGATCGACGAGGCCCCGATCGTGCTCAAGGCCTCCCTGCCGGTGGCGGCCGTCGCGAAGGGGGTCGAGGCCATCCGGGACGAGGCGGCCTGGCGGCGGGCCGAAGCGCTCGGCACCCGGGAGGGCTTCGAGGCCTATATCGGCACCTGCGGCGAGACCTGCCTGTACCGGCCTCAGGCCATGGACAGGCTCCTGGCCGGGCGGCGTCGGGACGCGGCGGCGATCGACCAGGAGAACTGGGCCAAGTTCGGGACCCAGCGGCAATATCAGGCCTATCTCGATTCCTGCGGCGAGATCTGCGCCTATCGCAGCCTCGCCGAGGGCTATCTCGGCGGCAAGAACCCGAGCGCCGATCCGCGCGTCAAGCGCTGCGACGAGCTCGCCGCCGGCACGGACGATCCCGACCGTCCGAGCGGGGTCGCGGGCGTGAAGCTCGGCCGGATCGAGCCCGCCGCCGCGATCGACGCCTGCCGCGGGGCCGCGGCCGCCTATCCGGACCTGCGCCGGCTCTCCTACCAGCTCGGCCGCGCCTACGACCGGGCCGACCGCTACAAGGAGGCCTTCGCCGCCTACGACCGCGCCGCCAAGGCCGGGAGCATCTCGGCGCTGAACAACCTCGCCGCCCTCTACGAGAACGGCCAGGGCGTGAAGCGCCAGCAGGCCGAGGCGTTCCGCCTCTACCGGCAGGCGGGCGAAGGCGGGAACGCCGTGGCGCTGGCGAACGCCGCCCGGATGCTGGAGTACGGCAACGGCATCCCGAAGGACGAGGCGCAGGCGGTCGCCCTGTATCGCCGCGCCGTGGCCGGGGGCGACGTCGCGTCGATCAGCAAGCTCGTGCCGCACTACGCGACGGGCGCCTACGGCTTCCCGAAGGATCTGCGCCAGGGCTTCGACCTCTTCCGGCAGGCGGCGGACCGGGGCGACCCGGTGGCCATGGCCACGATGGCGACGCTGATCGACAACGGCTTCGGGCGGTATTTCCCGGGCGTGCGCTCGGCCGACATGGTCCTGCGCGCGCTGAAGCACGGGGAACTCGGCGCCGCCTCTGTCTCGGCGACCGACACCGCCGCTCAGAAGCTCAAGCCCGAGACGATCCGCTCGGTGCAGCGCGCCATCAAGGACGCGGATTACTACACCGGTGCCCTGGACGGGCGGTTCAATCCGGTCTTCGTCCGCGCCCTCGATCAGTACGCCCGGGCGAACGAGACCGAATGAGGCGCCTCCTCCTCGCCGCGCTGCTGCTCGCCCCGGCGGCGGCGCGCGCCGACCCCGCGACGCAGGCGCTGGCACCGTTCCTCGACGCGGTGGCGGCCTGTGCCGGCCGGCCGGACCTGACGCTCGCGGTCGTCGGCGTCGAGCCCGGCCAGACGGCCCTGTCCCGCGAGCAGTCCGAGGAGGTGCGCCTCGCCGTCGAGACGCGGCTCCAGGCGACCGGCCGGGTCAGGCTGGCGGCAGCGGCCGACGTCGTGCGGATCAAGGCCCTGCGCGAGGGCACGACGGGCCTCTCGGGCGCGGAGGCCGAGGCGCAGATCCGGTCCGCCTTCGCGGGGGACGCGGCCGTGTTCCTGGTCGAGCCCCGCCGGGCCGGCGAGACCGCCTCCGTCCGGCTCCAGGCCGTGACGCAGAGCGCCGCCTGCAAGGCGACGAGCGACCCTCTGGTCGTGCCGATCCATGTCGGCGCCGGCGTCGCCGACGTCGACGCGGTCATGGACGGTGCGGTGAAGGCGTTCGCGCAGGCCGCACCGAATGCCGGCGCCGTCGAGGTCTGCCCGTTCGTGGCGGAGGGCGGCCATTCCACCTGCGCCGGCGCCCTCACGGACCGCCTCGTCATCGCCCTCGACGCGGAGGCCCGCTCGGCCAACCGGGTGCTCCGCGGCGCGCGCCTCGACGTGCGCCGCCGGCCGCCCGGCACCGCCTGCGCCGGCACCGTCACCGCGCGCGGCCGCTTCCGCACGGACCACGACCGGCAATCCTGGATGGAGGTCGAGTTCCAGCGCGACGGCGCCGTCCTGGCCCCGACGGGGCGACGCCGGATCGCGACGGAGGGGCTCGGCTGCGATCCCGTCCCGCGGCCGTTCCTGGATCACCTCGCCGCCACCGCGCGCACGGATGCCGGCCGCCTCTCGGTGGCGGCCGCCGCCACGCCGTTCGCGGCCGGTCAGCGCCTGGAGATGCGCATCGAGTCCCGCGTCGCGCAGAACCTGTACTGCTGGGTGGTCGCGGCCGACGAGACCGCCTTCGTCGCCCTGCCGGTGCGCGACAACCCGGCCTCGCAGCTGGCCCTCAAGCCGGGAGACTCGCGGCGCTATCCACGGGGCTACGGCCTCGATGAGATCGTCGCGGGAGAGCCCTTCGAGAACCTGTTCGCCTGCTTCGGCGTGCCGGGCGGCCTTCCGCCGGAGCTCGCCGCGCGGTGGCTGGCGGCGGCGCCGGGCGCCGACGGCGAGGCGCGTCTCCTGCAGCCCCCGGACGTGCTGGACCTCCTCGACCGAATCCGGGCCACGCCCGGGGTCACGGAGGCCGCGGCGCGCGTCGTGGTGCGCTGAGCCGGAGCGCGACGGGATCAGAAGCGCGTCTGGACCGCCCAGAGCAGACGTGTGGCGCCCGGATGGCCGCCGGAGGTCGACGGATGGCCGGTCGCGAGGTAACCATAAGGCGAATCGAACGATCACAAGGGGTTGCGTGGCAGCCCGCGACCGGGAGGCGCATGACGGGCGGATACGATGAGCGCTGCGCGGCCGACCTCGCCAATGTCTGCGACGGCCGCGATCTCTCCCGCGCCGACCGTGCCTGGCTCGCCCGCGTGGTCACGGGTGCCGTGCGCCCGAACCGCGACAAGCCCCTGTGGGACCTCGCCCACGCCCTCGCCGCGCTGGCCGAGGCGGCCGGGGCCCGCGACGGGCGCGATCTCATCACCCTCGCCCTGAACCCGGGCCTCGCGCGACCGGCCGCCCTCTCGGCGCGCTTCGGCGGCGGCCCGGCCGTCGACGACCGCGGCCCCGTGCTCGGCACCGCCTGGTCCACCGGCTGGGCCGGGCTCGCCCGGCTGCTCGCGCTGGCCGAGTTCGTGCTCACCGCGGAGGACCTGGCCCAGTTCGCGACCGTTGCGGGCTGGCTCGACGAACTCGCCGCCGCGCCCGACCCGGAAGGCGCGGCGATCCTGGCCAAGCGGCTGGCCCGGCATCTCGCCGCCTACCGGAACGCCCATCTGCCGCTGGCGCCGCTGGAGCGGCGCTTCCGGGCGCTCCTGACCTTCCTGGGCGGCCGCCGGTCCGTCGCGGACGACGACATCCTCGATTTCTGGCGCGCCGAGATGGCGACGGGCGAGCGGCCGGGCTTCCGCATCGTCGCGGAGCATTTCGTGACCTTCGAGGCGGCCGGCCGCCTCCTCGAAGGCCTCGACGCCCTCTCGGCCCCCGCCGCCCTCGACGCCCACGCGGGCTGGGAGGAGCGGCTGGACGCGGCCCTGGGCGATGTCGCGGCCGCCGAACCCGCCGCGGCGCTGGCGACCCTGCTGGCGGACTGGCCGGAGGGCCCGAAGATCCTCACCGGCGCCGAGCGCGAGGACCTGGCCGACTTCCTGCGCCTCGAGCCCTACCACCGGACCCGCCCGCTGACGACGCTCCGCGCCGTGAGCTTCGGCCGTGTCCAGTCGGGCATCGCCAACCGCCTGCGCCGCGGCGGCGGCGGCGCCGCCATCGCCGAGCGGGCGACCTGCCTGGAGGCCGAGAGCTACGCCGGACTCCGGACGCGCGCGGGACTGCTCGCGGCCCATCTCGGCCGGATGCTGCGCATCGCGGCGGCCCTCCGGATCGCCGATCGCGACGCGCTGCCCGAGGCGGTGCGGGGCGCGCTGGAGGCCGCCGAGGCCGACCTGCGCCGCGTCCGCCGCGCCGGCTTCGATGATCGGGCCGGTCTCTCGGCCGGGTTCGCGGCCGCCGAACCAGCGCTGCTGCGCCTCGCCGAGGCGGCGGCCGACCTGGAGCGGTCGCTCGACGGACTCGCCCGGCACCGGCCGCTGGACGCGCTGTTCCCGGCGGATCGGGACATCTTCGCGGTCGCGTTCGCGGCGGCCTATGCCGGGGAGGCCGCGGCGTGAGCGACGCGGCACGGCTCCTCGCCGAGATCCACGCGGCCCGCGCCCTTGTGCGCGATGCGGCGACGACCGCCCGGCCGGACCACGCGGGGCTCTGGGCCCACGCGACCCGTGCGCCCGACGGCCCGGTCGACCTCGCGACGGTGCGGGCGATCCGCGGCGACCCCGCGACGGCCCGGCGCTACCGGACGATGCTCGGCGCCCTGGCGCTCGCCCACGCGCCGCTCGCCGCGGCCGCCTCGGACGGCGCGATTCTCCGGCGCCGGGTCGGCGCCTACGCGCTGGAGATCCTCGAGGCCGCGGACGGCGCGCCGCCGCTCCTCGTCCTGCGCGGCGAGTCGGGGCAGATGCCGCGGGTGATCGAGGCGTGGCTCGGCGACGAGACGGTCCGGCTCGACCTCGGTCCGGCGATCGAGGGCGCGGCGGTGCTCGCCCTCGACCCGGCCGTGCCGGACGCGGCCCTCATGGGCCGGATGCTCCGCGACCCGGCCTGCGCGGTGTTCCTGCTTTGACGAGCCGTCGGACGAGCCGGCAGGCCGGTCTCGGCCCGTCCGGGAGACCGGCCCGCGCATGACGCGTCCGGCCATCCTCGTCGTGGTGCCCACGACCCGCGGACCGCTGGTGCTGCGCGGGCTCAGGCCGCGCTTCGGCCTTCCGGCCCCGGCCGCCTTCGCGGACGGCGATTATCGCCCGCTGCCGTGGTCGGCCGATTACGCCCGGCTCTGCGGGGCCGCCGGCCCGCTCGCCCGGTGGATGGGCCAGACTCCGGAGCCCCACGAGCTGCGGCTGTCGGGCTCCTTCGATGCCGGACGCTCCTGGGAGGTTCCGGTCTGCCTGGCGCACGGCCTCGCCGAGGGCGGCCACCCGCTCGCCGCGGCACCGGAGGAGGCCGACCTCATCCTCTGGGCGACCGGCGCGGTCGATCTCGACCTCGCAGTGCTGCCCGGCGACTACGCGCTCCTCGACAAGATCGAGCGCTCCGCCGCGACGATCGCCGGAGCTCCGAACGCCGCGCTGGCGGTCCTCCTGCCGGACGGGCCGGAGCGCGCGCAGGCCGAGGCCGTCTTCCGCGGCATGGGCCGGAACGTGCGGATCCTTCCGTCGCACAGCGTGCCGGGAGCCCTGGCCGCATTGACCGCGCTGCGGCCTCCGGAGAGGGCCGAGACGCCGCCGGCGCGGCGATGGTGGCGTCTCGCATTGCCGGCCGGCGCCGTCGCGGCGGCCGGCCTCGCCGGTGTGCTCGCTCTCGGGGCCACGCGGCCCGATCCCGTCAGCGAGCCGCGCCCCGACGCGCCGGCCGGGCCCGCCACCCCTCCCCCCAGCACCGAGGTCCGGATCGCGTCGCCGATCCACGTCTCCGAGCTGCGCGCCCCGGCGGGCTCCTCCTGCCGCCGCGTCGCCTTCGGAGCCGACCCGCCCGAGCGGCGCCCGGTACCGGCGGAGTCGGGCGATCACCTGGCCGCGAGCCGCCTCACGCCGGACCTGTGCGGGCTCGCCATCGGAGCGGAGCCGGGCCTGCGCGTGCAGGTCGGGCCGGAACTGCGCGACGCCGCCCTCACGGCCGTCCGGCTGGCGGACGGCGCGCTCGGCTATTTCCTGCGCGAGGGCGCGCGGCAGAACCTCGTCTACACGGTCCAGGCCGTTCCGGAGGCCGGAACCGGCGCGGTTGCCGGCCGCCTGGTCCACACCCTGGCGCGCTGATGAGAATCCGGCGTGTTGCGAATGCTGTCGACCGAGCCCGCGAGCGCGGGCCCGATTCGCGGACCGAGAGGAGGGAGAGGATGATCGCGATGCGCCGGAGAGGCCCTCTCCTTCTGGGAACGGCCTGCGCGCTGATCGTGCTCGGCCGCGGCGACGCCGCGCGGGCGCAGAGCGTCGGCTTCGATCCCGCCGATTACGGCCGGGCGCAGCTGCCCCTGCGCCAGACGACCGGCGACGCGGCCGCCTATGTCGACCAGAACAAGGGCGCCTTCGAGCCCGTGAGCGAGCTCGACCCGAAGGACGGCCTCGCGGCCCTCGCCCGACCGATCGGCCGCGTCGACATCGTGCTCCAGAACGGCCGCACCGGGCAGCAGGTCGGTGCCTCCTGCACGGGGACGCTCCTGACCGGCGACTACGTGCTGACCAACCACCATTGCCTGCCGCAATCGGGCGACCTGCGCCCGGTCAAGGCGTCGATCCTGATGGATTACCTGACCCTCGACGGGAACGGCTCCCGCCGCTTCGAGATCGACCCGAAGCCCGTCGAGTTCGACGCCCGCCTCGACTTCGCCCTCGCCCGCGTGGCGGGCAATCCGACCGCGACCTACGGCGCTGCGCGGCTCTCGGGCGAGCCGGTGACGGCCAACCGATCGATGCTGGTCATCCACCATCCCCTCGGACGTCCGAAGGTGATGAGCCGCTTCCGCTGCTTCGCCATGAAGGACCAGGCGGAGGGCCCGGACCTGCGCCACCGCTGCGACACGCTCGGCGGCTCGTCCGGGTCGCTCATGTTCGACGCCTCCGTGGCCGGCATCGCGCTCCACAAGGAGGGCGGCCTCGATCCGAAGGATCCGACGAGCTTCAACAGCGCGACCCGCCTCTCGGCGATCCTGGGCCGGAGCCCGACCCTGGCGCGGATCGCGGCGGCCCAGGGGCGCCCGGTCGCCGCCGCCGATCCGGGGGCCAAGCCGGTCGCGCCCGCATCCGTGCCGGCACCGCAGCCCAAGCCGGCGACCGACGGACCGCTCGATCCGGCCGGGATGAACGCCATCCTGCGGGGACGCTGAGCGCCGTCGCGAGAATCGCGACGGCGGGCGACGAAAATCGCTCTGGGTCGACCAGGAACGGGGAGAGAGGGGCCGCAGCAAGGTCCGGGACACGAAGAGGGGAAGCGATGCGGACCCACGATCTACCGCGCGCCGCGCGGGCGCGCCTCGGCCGCTCCGGACTGTTGCTCGCCGTCGGCCTCGCCCTCGCGCTGGTCGCGCCCGCCCGGGCGAACCCGCTCACCGAGGTGCCGGGTGCCCGGGCAGCGCAGCCGGACGAAGCGCCCCCGCCGCGGGACCCGGCCGCGGAGCGGGCGGAGGCCGAGGAGGCGCGGGCCGCGAATCCGGGTGCGACCGCGATCATCCGGTCGCTCGCGCCCTTCGCCGACGGCAATCCGGGAGCGCCCGCGCGGCCGCTGGCGGTCAGCCCCGACGACGGCGGCCCGGCGGTCCGCGTCGTTCCCGCCCGGTCGATCGATCTCACCGTGTTCTTCGCCTACGACAGCGCGCGCCTGACCCCCGAAGCGCGCATCCAGCTCGAACCGCTCGGCGAGGCCCTGCGCGCCGAGCCGCTCGCGGGCCACGGCTTCCTGATCGCCGGCCACACCGACGCGGCCGGCGGCCGCGCCTACAACCGCCGCCTCTCCCTGGCCCGGGCCCGGGCCGTGAAGGCGCATCTCGTCGAGACCTACGGCATCGCGCCGGAGCGCCTGCGCGTCCACGGCTGGGGACCCGCGCGGCCGAAGGATCCCGACGCACCCCTGTCACGGGTGAACCGCAGGGTGGAGGTCAGCCTGATCGCGCCGGCCCGCAGCGGTGCCCTCCGCTTCGTCCTGCCGGTCGCGGATGGCCCGTGCAGCGAGTTGGCCGACCCGCGCCTGCGGACGAATCTCGACCTGGACGATTTCCGCGCGGCGCCGACCCCGCGTCCCTGCGCCGAATGACGCCAACTCGCCTCACCGACGGTCCGAAGACGGAGAGACCCGCGATGTCCTGGAGGATCCCGATGCCCCACGTCCGCACCACCGCGTTCCGCGCCGCCTGCCTCGCCGTCCTGGCGCTCGGATCCGCCTACGCGGCACCGGCCCGGGCGCAGACCAAGCCCAACGTCGTCGTGATGGGCGAGGACGCCGACGAGGACGCGGTGCCCCGCGGCAACCGCATCTTCCAGCGGGTGATCCACGAGCTGTCCGAGACCATGAACCTGCGCGGCTACAACGTCTACGACGAGACCGCCGTCGCCATGGGCTTCACCCAGGCCAACCGGGTGCGCCGGCGGGATGCCGAGCTGATCGAGGTCGCCCGCGCGGTCCAGAATCCGCCGCTCGACGTGGTGGCGGTGTTCCAGATCTACGCATCGGCGTCGAAATCCGCCTACTCGGATATCGTCCGGCCGGAGATCCGTATCCCCGGACGCCTCCTCAACGTCCGCACCGGTCAGTCGCTCGGCTCGTTCGAGGTGGCCGGGCTCCAGCTGCCGCCCCTGCCCCAGGGGTGCGACCGCGAGTGCCTGCTCGAGCGGGTCGGCGCCGAGGCGAAGACGGTGGCCGCCGACCTCGCGACCGCGCTCACCGCGAAGCTCGACGGCGTCATCGCGCCCCGCCGCGGTGCCGATGCCGGCGCTGCGCCCCCTGACGCCGCTCCGATCGGCGGCGCCGTGGCGGCGACGCCCGGCGGCGAGGGCTGCGGGGGTTTGCCCAGCGCCTACGTCGTCCGCCTGAGCGGCTTCTCGGCCCAGGAGGTCCAGGCGGCCGAGGAGTACATGGCGGCCTTCCGCTGCTACGAGCACCACCGTCCGGTGCGCGCGAGCGGGGCCAGCACCGAGTACTGGTACGAGACCCGCTCGGATTCCGCCCGGCTCGGCCGGAACCTGCGCCTGATGCTGGAGCACATGAGCGCGCCGGGTCAGGTCCAGTTCTCGGGCAACACCTTCGTCATCAGCCGCGTGGCGACGCGGTAGCCGAACCTCGCCTTCCCCGCCTCGTCGTCCCACCGTTCCCTGAAGGTTGACCATGTCGGTTCGCGAGCGCCTGCGCGGCGCCCTCTCCCATCTCGTTTCGCAACGCCCGGCGCGGCGCGTCATCCTCGCCGGATTGGTCTTCGCGCCCCTGGCGATCGCGGGCCCGGCCCGCGAGGCCCAGGCCGACCCGGTCTTTCCGGGCGCCGGCGCCCTCGGCCTCACGCCGCCGGCCGGGATGAGCGTGAGCCGGCGCTTCGCCGGCTTCGAGCATCCGGCCGGCGCGTCGATCATCCTGGTGGAGATGCCGCCGGAGGCCTGGGACCAGATCAACGGGCGGTTCACCCCCGAGGCGCTGGCCGCCACTGGCTTCCGGGTGAAGGGCGGGGCCGAGCCCCTGCCGGTCGCGGGCGGTGAGGGCTTCGTCCTGCGCGGCACCCAGCCGGCCAACGGCCTCACTTACGCGAAATGGGTCGCCGTCGTGCGCGGCGCCCCCGGGACCGGGCTCGTCACCGTGCAGGTCCCCGAGAAGGCGGCCCGGCAGGTCCCCGCCGCTTCCGTCGAGGCGGCCCTCCGCACGCTCGCGTTCCGGGCGAAGGCGAGCCTGACCGATCAGGTCGCGGCGCTGCCCTACAAGGTCGGCGACATGGCGGGCTACCGCCCGGCCGCGGTCTTCGCGGGCAACAGCCTCCTCCTCACCGAGGGACCCAAGGACGTCGATCCCGAGCGCGAGCAGCCGGTGATCGTCGTCGCGCCCTCGCTCGGTCAGGCGCTGGTCCCGGCGGGTGCGGAGGTCGCGGTCGCCCGCCGGCTGTTCGCGGCGCAGAAGGACTTCGCCGACGTGAACGTCACGGACGAGGCGCGGTCCAGTCGCGGCGAGGCGGTCGTCGTGCGGCTGCGCGGCACCGGGACCGACACCAAGAGCGGCCGTGCCCTCGGCGTGACGCAGACGATGGTCTTCGACGGCCAGCGCTACCTGCGGGTGCTGGGCTTCGCCGATGCCGGTCGCCCCGACGCCCTGGACAGGGCCGACCGTGTCGCCGCCTCGGTGGCGATGCGCTGACCGACCTCTGCACCCACAACGAGAGCCTTCCCGATGCGCCCGCCGCTTCTCGCCCCGCTGCTCTTGGTCTCCGCCCTCGCCCTGCTCGCCGGCCCGGCGCGCGCGGAGGAGAACGAGTGCCGTCGGTCCCCCTCGCTCGCGTCCGGCGCGCCCCCAACCTTCGGGCGCATCAGCGCGCCGGGGCGCACGGCCTTTGTCAAGGACGGGCTCGCCCGCGCCGGCTGCCCGGACTCGAGCGCCGCCTGCCGCGAGCGCGCCTACCTGGTGAGCGCCGATCCCGTCATCCTCGGCGAGCGTCGCGGCGCCTATGTCTGTGCCCATTATCGGGGCGCGGGCGACGATATGGGCCGGACCGGCTGGCTCCCGGGCGAGGCCGTCGCCGTCGAGCCACCCGGTGCCGTCGCGCCTGCGGACTGGCTCGGCACCTGGACCCGTGCGGAGGCGCGCATCCGCATCACCCAGGCCGACAAGCCGGGGCTGCTGACTTTCGGGGGCGACGCCACCTGGGGCGCCGGCGATCCCGAGCGGGCGCGCCGCGGCGGCGTCCATATCGGCGAATTCGCCGGCACGGTCGCCCCGCAGGGCGCCGCGGCGAGCTTCGCCGTCGGCGAGAACGGGGCGCTGCCGGTCGAGGCCGGTGACGCGTCCGACTGCAAGGTCTGGCTGCGGCGGGTCGGCCCCTGGCTGGTCGTCGACGACAACCTCGCCTGCGGAGGCGTCAACGTCACCTTCCGCGGCCTCTACCGCCGCCAGCCATGAGCGGCGCGGCGCGACGCGGCCGCCCCGGCTCCGCGCGGGGCTTGTGACCGATGGCCATCCCCACGATGGCGCGGCCGAGCCCGTCCCGGCGACGCCTGCGCGTGATCCTCATCCTGCTGCTCATCACGTGGCTGCCGGTCGTACCCTTCGCGCTCGGCCTCGCGCTGACGAACCTGACCGGCTGCACCGTCAACGAGGCGGGGACGCACCCCTGCCCGGTGGCCGGACACGATATCGGCGGCCTGCTCTACACGCTGACGATGACGGGCTGGCTGCTGATCCCGTTCCTGCCCTTCATGGCCCTGACACTGCTGCTCACCGTCGTGCAGGGCCTGCTGATGATGCTTCGAGCGTGGTTGCGGCGATGATTCGGTTCACCTTCCGGGGCGCAGCCGCGCTGCTCGGCCTCGGCGTGACAGCCGTCCCGCTGTGGAGCCTGGCGATCCCGGTGACGGCGACCCCGGCACGGGCGCAGGCGACCGAGGTGGAGGGACCGGCCCTCCCCTACGCCTCGACGCCCGACCTGCGGGCCGCCACGGTCGCGCGGGCGGTGCGCGACCAGCGCGCCACGAACCCGATCGCCGCGGCCGAGACGGCGCGAGAGCTGGCCCAGCACGATTACGACACCATCTTCCGCGGCTTCCTCGACGGGACGCCGCTGCGGCCGGACGATGCGGGCGACGTGCTCACCGCCTTCATCGCCCTGCAATGGATGGTCGCCAACGACGCGACGGTCGAGCCGAGCGCGGCGGCCCTGCGGGCGATCCGGACCCGGTTCGTGGCGCCGATGGCGGAACGGCCGCCCCTGTCCCAGCCGGCCACGCGGGCGGCCTTCGCCGAGCAGGTCAAGCTGCGCGCCGTTCTCCACCATGCCGGCTGGCAGGCGGCCAAGCGGCTCGGCGTGCTGCCGCGTTTCCTGGCGGGCCTGTCCAACGAGTTCATCCCGGTCGCCACGCTGCGGAATCTGGCGCTGACCGAGGACGGGCTGGTGCCGAAGGGCCGGGCCGGACGCGCGGCCCCGAAGCCGCCACCGGTCGCGGAGAGCCCGCCCGTGCCGGACGCGCGGCCGGCTCCCTCCCCGGCTCCCTCCGCCCCGGACGCGGCCGGTCCCCCGCGCCACGCCGCCAACTGGGATCAGGTCGAGGGCGTGTACTTCCGTTCGACCACCGGGTTCGGCGTCGGCGGTCTCATGACCATCGATTTCGAGCCGCTGATCTTCCTGCGCGACGGAACCTACTACGAGATCGCCGACATCGCGCTCGAAGACGTGGACCTCGCCGCCGAGCGGGCCGCACGGCCCAAGCGATTCGGGCGGTGGAGTGCCAGGGGCGCCGGCTTCGTCCTGACGGACGCCCGCGGCCGCGCGAACGATTACGCCCTCGGCGACGGCAGCTTCTTCCGGGCCTTCCCGGCCGCCGCCAATGAGCGGGTGGCGCGGGCGTACCGGCGGCTGTCGGGCGGCGGCAACACCGCCCTGGGCGGCGACGTCGCGATCGCCGTCGAGAGCCGCTACGACTTCCACGCGGACGGGCGTTACGGCCGCGGCGGCTCGGTCGGCGCGACGAATTCGGGGGCGAGCACCGGCGTCGGCACGGCGATCGCCCGTCGGCGCGCGCCGGAGGGCGGGCGCTACGTCCTCGATCGCCACACGCTGACGCTGACCGCGGCGGATGGCCGGACCCGGCGCCTGTTCTTCGCCTACGGCTCGCAGAAGGATCCCCCCGAGATCGACCGCGAGATGATCTTCGTGGGCGACGACGTCTTCAGCCCGGCGGACTGATCGGGATGCCGAGGGCGGCCCCTCGATCGGCGCGGATCTCAGGACGCGGGGCATCGGCGGATTCCGGGCCGAGCAGACCGCCGCCGAACCGCGCCCAGTCCTCCAGCGAGCGTCCGGGGCCGGCCTGCGGGCCCTGCTTGACCGGTCGCGGCGTCTGCGGCGCGCCGAGGCGCCCGTAGCGCCGGTACCAGGATCGCGCCCTCTGCACCGGCCGTCCCAACGCCTTCCGCATGCCGTCCCCCTGTGCAGCGCGCGCGAATGTCCACGGCCAAGCTAGTCCAGCTCGGTCGCCCAGGCATGTCGGGCCGACCCTGACACGATTGCCGATCTCTCCGACTGCTGATCGGCGCCGGGCAACACAGATGAGCCTGCGGGACAGCGACCGGCGGTCTCCCGCCGTCCGCGCGTCCCGGGGAATGCGCGGTGGCCCGCGATGGCGGCCGGCATCGCCGTCCCGACAGACCGCGCCGCGCGGTCGGATCCGGCATCGGTTCCGATCCGTGCGGACGTCCTTCACCGTCTCTGGAGCTCAGCCCATGAAACGTCTCGCGATCGCCCTCACGGCGCTGTCTAGCCTCGTCCTGTTCGCCCCGTCGAGCGAGGCGCGGCCCCACGGCCGCGGCTTCCATCATGGGCCCCACCATCTGGGCCACGGCGTCTGGAGGGGGCGGCGCCACGGCCTCCACCGGTACCGCCATCACCGTCTCCACCGGCACTACCGGCACTACCGGGGCTACCGCGGATATCGCGGCGTCCACTTCCGCCCCGCCGGCTACGGCTTCCGGCCCCACGCGTATCGCTCGGGTGGCTGGGGCGGCTATCGTGGGGTCGGCTTCGCGACCGGCGCAGGCCTTGGCCTCGCGGCCGCTGCACGGCCCGGTCTCTACGGCGCCGCCTACGGGCGGCCCTACAGGTACGGCTACGCGCCGGTCGGCTACGGCTGCGCCTACTAGGCGGCGCATCCGGACCGGGAGGCCGGGCCGTCACGGCCTCCCGGTCGGCGTCCCACGCCACGCCCACGTCGGCGTGGCACCCGTGATCCTCGCGTCCGACGACGCGAGGATCACGTGTCTCTGCGCGCATCATTCGGACGGATCGGGGCGATATGCGAAAGATCCGGTGCCGCTTTCGTGCAATGGTCAATCGATCATTGCACGTACGGCCTGTCGGGATATTCCCGACAGGCGTCGGTGTGAGCGGTATCCCGGCTCGAAACAGCTTGCTTGGCCGTTCGAACTCGGCGCTTCTGACCCGGCGGGACAGGCTCCCGAGCGGCCGGAGAGATCAGCGCCCATGCTCATGGACATCGTCAAACAGGGCGCCCGCGCGCGCGCCGTCGGTCGGCCCCGCGACGCCTGCCCCTATCCCGGCGAGTCGCGCGAGCGCCGGGCCTGGTACGAGGGCTACGACGGCTCCTCGTGGGCGGTCGCGACGCGGATGCCCCACCCCGCCCGGATGCTGCCCGGATCGGCCCTTTCCGACTCCGGTGCCGCGTCCGACCCCGCCTCCCCGGCCTGACGGCGGCCCGACTTTCCCGTAGGAGAGCTGTGAGCTTACGGGCCGATGCGGGGATACGGGAGGCGGGCGACGGTGCGCGCGGGACGGCGAGACAGGGGCGTCAGGCCGTCCGAGCGATGGGGGACGGGTCCGGGCCGGCGCGCAGCGTGTCCGCGCACGGCCGCATGAATGCTCGCGCCCGCGACACCGCGATCCGGAAGCCCGAGCTCCAGCTGAGCCGCGGCAGCCGCCGCACCTTCGTCGCCCTCGCCCTCGCGGCCGCGATCCCGGTCCTGCTGCTCAGCGGCTGGGTCGCGACGCTGATGGCGCAGCAGCAGCGCGACCTCGCCCGGAGCGCCGCCGTCGCCAGCGCGACCCGGGTGGCCGAGCGCGTCGCCTCGGACATCGCCGCCCAGATCGCGGTCCTCGAGGCCGAGGCCGCCTCCGCGACCCTCGACGGGCCCGACCTCGCGGCCTTCTACGCCGAGGCCGTGCGCCTCAGGCAGGCGCACCCGCTCTGGGAGACCGTGGAGCTCGCCCGACCGGACGGCGCCCAGATCGTGAATCTTCTCCGGTCCCTCGAGGAGGAACTCGGACCGACTTCGGACCGGACGAGCTTCGACGCAGTGGTGCGCACGCGGCAGCCGGTGATCGGCGGCATCGGTCCGGCCGGCTCGATCTCGGGCAAGCGCCTCGTCGCGCTGCGCGTGCCGGTCATCCGGGACGGCACGCTGCGCTACGTCCTCTCGATCCGGCTCGCCACGAACGCGGTGAGCTCGATCCTGCGCGACGCCGGCGCCCCCGAGGGCTGGGTCGGCACCATCGTGGACGCGGAGGGCAACACGATCGCCCGGACCCGGGCCGAGGTGGAGGAGCTCGGCCACCCGGCGAACCCGGCGCTCCAGGCGGCGATCCGGAACGCCCCGAACGGCTTCTACACCGGACCGACGCTGGAAGGCGCCGATGTCGAGGTGGTCTACCGGACCCTGCAGCATACCGGCGGCTGGTCGGTGCATTTCGGGATGCCGGTCGCGACGCTCAACGCGCCGGTCTCGCGGTCCTACGCCGTCCTGGGTGGCGGCAGCTTCGTCAGCATCGGGCTCGCCCTGGCGCTGGTCGGTCTCGTCGGCCGCGACATGGCGCAGCGCCGGGCGGGCGAGCAGGCCCGGTTCTCCCTCGCGCTCCGCTCCAGCGAGGAACAGGGCGCCGTCGCCGCCGAGGCCGCGGAACTCGGCACGCTGCGCTGGGACACCGTCGCGCACCGGGTCACCGGCTCGCCCCGCGCGGCCGATCTCCTCGGTTGGACGGCCGCCGCCGAGGGGCGCGACAGCGCCGTGGACGCCGACACGGTCCTGCAGGCGGTCGATCCCGAGGATCGCGGGCGCCTGAGCGAGGCCCTGCGCCGGAGCCTCGCCGAGGGCACGCCGCTCGACGTCGAGTTCCGCGTGACCCAGGAGAGTCGGGAGCCGCGCTGGGTGCGGGTCGCCGGCCGCGTGCCGCAGCTCCACGAGCATACCCCGGCCGGGCTGATCTACGGCGTGGTGTCGGACATCGAGCCGCGCAAGCGCGCGGAGGCCGAGCGCTTCGCGCTGCTGCGCCGCCTCGGCGAGGCCCAGGAGAACGAGCAGCGCCGGATCGCCCGGGAACTCCACGACCAGGTCGGCCAGACGGTGACCGGACTCTCGCTGGGCCTCAAGAGCATGGAGCGGCTCCTGGCACGCGGCGCGACGGCCGAGGCCGGCCGGCAGGTGGAGTGGCTGCAATCGCTCGCCGGGGAGATCGGCCGCGACATCCACCGGGCCGCCGTCGACCTCCGGCCGACTGCCCTCGACGATCTCGGGCTGCGCGAGGCCCTGGCCACCCTGCTGCGCGACTGGAGTCAGCGGCACGGGATCCGCGCCGACCTGGAGTTCCTGAGCGAGGCGACCCGGCTGCCGGCCGCGATCGAGACGGCCGTCTACCGGATCGTGCAGGAGGCCCTGACCAACGTCCTCAAGCACGCCCGGGCCGCGAGCGTCAGCGTCTCGGTGGAGAAGCGCGCGGGCGAGATGCGGGTCGTCATCGAGGATGACGGCACCGGCTTCAACGCCGACGAGCAGCGTGAGCGCGCCAGCGGCGAGGCGCCGGCCAAGCTGCGGCTCGGCCTGTCGGGCATCCGGGAGCGGCTGTCGCTCCTCAGCGGGACGCTCACGCTGGAATCGTCCCCGGGCATCGGTACGACGCTGTTCGTCACCATCCCGATTCCGGAACATCCCGAGACCTGAGGAGAAGCGCATGACGGACCGCATCCGCGTCGCCCTGGCCGACGACCATCCCATCGTCCTCGCGGGGATCCGGACGCTCCTGAACGCCGACCCGGAGATCGAGCTGGTCGGCGAGGCCACCAGCGGCAGCGAGGCGCTGCCGATGATCCACGCCGCCGACCCGGACGTCGCCGTCGTCGACGTCTCGATGCCGGGCCTCAACGGCCTGGAGCTGACCGAGCGCGTCGCCGGGTCTTGCCCGCGAACGCGCGTGCTGGTGCTGACGGTTCACGAGGACGCGGCCTACGTTCAGCCGCTGCTCAAGGCGGGCGCCCGGGGCTACCTCCTCAAGCGCTCGGCCGCGGAGGACCTGCTCCGCGCGGTCCGCGCCGTCGCGGCGGGCGGGATCTACCTCGACCCCTCGGTGGCGAGCCACGCCATGGCGCATCCCGGGGCCCCGGCGCAGGGCGCGGAGACCGAGCCGTCGGCCGAAGCGCTGAGCCCGCGCGAGACCGACGTGCTCCGGCTGATCGCGCAGGGCTTCAGCAACAAGGAGATCGCGCGGCGCTTCGATCTCAGCGTGAAGTCCATCGAGACCTACAAGGCGCGGGCCGCTGAGAAGCTGGGCCTGCGCACGCGCGCGGAGATCATCCGCTACGCCGCCGCGCACGGATGGCTCGACGCCCTGGCGCTGCGCTAGGCGCGAGGGAGCGCGGGCAGCCAGTCCCGGGCGACGGCCGGGTCCGCCGATTTTTCGCCGGTCAGGGATCAAATCCTGCCGCGGATCGTCTGTCTGGCGGACCGGTCAGGGACGAGGGGGGACGGGTGAGCGTCGGATTGATCGCCCTGTTGGACGATGTCGCCTTCATGGTGAGGGCCGCGGCGGCCTCGCTCGACGACGTGGCCGGCCAGGCGGCGCGCGCCGGCACCAAGGCCGCCGGCGTCGTCATCGACGACGCGGCCGTGACGCCGCGCTACGTCGTCGGCTTCGCCGCGGAGCGCGAATTGCCGATCGTCGGCAGGATCGCCCTCGGATCGCTGCGCAACAAGATCCTTTTCCTGCTGCCGGGTGCCCTGGCGCTGAGCGCCTTCGCCCCCTGGGCGATCACGCCGCTCCTCATGCTGGGCGGCGCGTACCTGTGCTTCGAGGGCGCCGAGAAGGTCTACGAAGCCGTGTTCGCCCATCACGGCCACGGCGACGAGGCGGACCAGGAGGGTGGCGCCGGCGGCGATCAGGCCCGGGAAGACCGGCGCGTGGCGAGCGCCATCAAGACGGACTTCATCCTGTCGGCCGAGATCATGGCCATCACGCTGGCGGCGCTGCCGGAGGGCAGCTTCTGGATGCGGGCGGCGGTGCTGGCCATCGTCGCGGTCGGCATCACCGCGGGCGTCTACGGCGTGGTCGCGCTGATCGTGAAGGCCGACGATGCCGGTCTGGCCCTCGCCCGCAGCACCGCGGGCCCACCGCTCGGAAGCCTGATCCGCGGGCTCGGCCGCGGCGTCGTCAAGGGCATGCCGATCCTGCTCAAGATCCTGGCCGTCATCGGGACGGCGGCGATGATCTGGGTCGGCGGCGGGATCCTGATGCACGGTCTCGAGACCTACGGGTTCTCGGCACCGGCGCACGCCGCCCACGCGATGGCGGAGGCCGCGGCGACGCGCGTGCCGTTCGCCGCGGGCCTCGTCGCGTGGCTCGTCACCGCGACCGTGTCGGGCCTCATCGGGCTGGTCGTCGGCGGGGCGCTGATCCCGCTGACGAACGTCGTGCTGGCGCCGGCGTGGCGCGCCCTGTCAGGCCTGTGGCAGCGGCGCGGCTGACGGGATCCCGTGATCGGCCGGGGCGGAGCCCGGCACAGCGACTGGCGCCGGGACCGGCGCTGCGGCGCCGTGATGCTTCAGGGGCCTGTTGCCGCTCAGGCGACGCAGCAGCACGTAGAAGACCGGGGTCAGGAACAGGCCGAAGGCGGTCACGCCGATCATGCCCGAGAACACCGCGACGCCCATCGCGCGGCGCATCTCCGATCCGGCGCCGGTCGCTGTCACCAGCGGCAGCACGCCCATGATGAACGCCATCGACGTCATCAGGATCGGCCGCAGCCGGAGGCGGCTCGCCTCGATCGCCGCCTGGAGCGGGGTCCGACCGGCGAATTCGAGCTCACGGGCGAATTCGACGATCAGGATGGCGTTCTTGGCCGAGAGCCCGACGAGCACGATCAGGCCGATCTGCGTGAAGACGTTGTTGTCGCCGGCCGACAGCCAGACGCCGAACATCGCGGCGAGCAGCCCCATCGGCACGATCAGCAGGATCGCCAGCGGCAGGGCGAGGCTCTCGTACTGCGCGGCGAGCACGAGGAAGACCAGGAGCAGCGCGAGGGGAAAGACCCAGATCCCGGAATTGCCCGCGATGAATTCCTGGTACGTGAGGTCCGTCCACTCGAAGGCGAAGCCCCGCGGCAGCGTCTCGGCCGCGATCCGCGTGGCCGCCGCCTGGGCCTGACCCGACGAGTAGCCGGGCGCCGCGCCGGCGTTGATGTCGGCCGACAGGAAGCCGTTGTAGCGCATGGCCCGCTCCGGTCCGGCGGTCTGGCGGACGCGCAGCAGAGCGGAGAGCGGGACCATCTCGCCGGAACCGGCCCGGACCTTCAGCAGACCGACATCGTCCGACCGCGCCCGGAACGGGGCGTCGGCCTGGACGCGCACCGAGTAGGTGCGGCCGAACTTGTTGAAGTCGTTGACGTAGAGCGAGCCGAGATAGATCTGCAGCGTGTCGAAGACGTCCGTCACCGGGATGTTGAGCTGACGGGCCTTCGTCCGGTCGATGTCCGCGAAGAGCTGCGGCACGTTCATCTGGAAGCTCGAGAACAGCCCGACGAGTTCCGGCGCCTGGGCGGCCTTCGCCATGAACGCCTTCGTGGCGTCGTTCAGCGCCTCGTAGCCGAGGCCGGCCCGATCCTCGATCTGCAGCTTGAAGCCGCCGATCGTCCCCAGCCCGTTCACCGGCGGCGGCGGGAACATCGCGATGAAGGCCTCGGGGATCGCGGCGTACTTCTTGTTCAGCGACTGCGCGATCGCCGCCCCGTTGAGGGACGGGTCCCTGCGCTCGTCGAACGGCTTGAGCGTCGAGAACACGATCCCCGAGTTGGAGCTGTTGGTGAAGCCGTTGATCGAGAGGCCCGGGAAGGCGACGGCGCTCTCGACGCCGGGCTCCTTGAGGGCGATCTCGCTCATGCGGCGGATGACCTCTTCCGTCCGGTCGAGGGTCGCGCCGTCGGGCAGCTGCGCGAAGCCCACGAGGTATTGCTTGTCCTGGCCCGGCACGAAGCCGCCCGGGATCTGGCGGAACAGGCCGACGGTCAGCCCGACGAGCAGGACGTAGAGGGTCATCATCGCGGCCTTGCGCGACACCGCGAAGCCGACGCCGCGGCCGTAGCCGTTCGAGGCCCGCCCGAAGGCGCGGTTGAAGCGGCGGAAGAACCAGCCGAGCAGCCGGTCGAGGATGCGGGTGAGACGATCCTTCGGCGCGTGGTGATCCTTCAGCAGCAGCGCCGAGAGGGCCGGCGAGAGGGTCAGCGAGTTGATCGCCGAGATCACCGTCGAGATCGCGATGGTGAGGGCGAACTGCTTGTAGAACTGGCCCGTCAGGCCGCTGATGAAGGCCAGGGGCACGAAGACCGCGACCAGCACGAGGGCGATGGCGATGATCGGGCCCGAGACCTCGCGCATGGCCTGGTAGCTGGCGTCCCGCGGGGACAGGCCGCTCTCGATGTTGCGCTCGACGTTCTCGACGACCACGATCGCGTCGTCGACGACGATGCCGATGGCCAGCACGAGGCCGAACAGGCTCAGCGCGTTGATCGAGAATCCGAAGACGTGCATCACCGCGAAGGTGCCGACGATCGAGACCGGCACGGCGAGCAGCGGGATGATCGAGGCCCGCCACGTCTGCAGGAACAGGATCACCACGAGCACGACGAGGGCGATCGCCTCTAGCAGCGTGTGGATGACCGCCTCGATGGAGGCGCGCACGAACTGCGTCGGGTCGTAGACGATCTGGTAGTCGACGCCCTCCGGCATGGTCCGCTTGATCTCCGCCATGGTGCGGCGGACCTCGTCGGAGATCTGGATCGCGTTCGAGCCCGGCGACTGCGAGATCGGGATCGCCACCGCCGACTTGTTGTCGAGGAGCGAGCGCAGGGCGTAGTCGGAGGCGCCGAGCTCGATGCGCGCGACGTCGCGCAGGCGCGTGATCGCCCCGTCGGCGCCGGTCTTGACCACGATGTCGCCGAACTGCTCCTCGCTGCTCAGGCGCCCCTCGGCGTTGAGCGAGAGCTGCAGGTCGAGGCCCGGAACGGCCGGCGACGCGCCGATCACCCCGGCCGCGGCCTCGACGTTCTGGGCCTGGATCTCCCGCACGACGTCGCCCGCGGACAGGCCGTGCTCGGCCACCTTCTGCGGGTCGAGCCAGATCCGCATCGCGTAGTCGCCGGAGCCGAAGAGCTGGACCTGGCCGACGCCGTCGAGCCGCGCCAGCCGGTCCTTGATGTTCAGCACCGCGTAGTTGCGCAGGTAGGTCATGTCGTAGCGCCCGTTGGGCGAGACGAGATGCACGACCATGGTGAGGTCGGGGGAGCTCTTCACCGTGACGATGCCGAGCTGGCGCACCACCGCCGGTAGCCGCGGCTCGGCCTGCGAGACGCGGTTCTGGACGAGCTGCTGCGCCTTGTCGGGGTCGGTGCCCAGCCGGAAGGTGACGGTCAGCGTCATGATGCCGTCCGTCGTGGCCTGGCTCGACATGTAGAGCATGCCCTCGACGCCGTTGATCTGCTCCTCGATCGGCGTCGCCACGGTCTCGACGATGACCTTGGGGTTGGCGCCCGGGAAGGTCGCGCGGACGACGACGGAGGGCGGCACCACGTCCGGGTACTCGGAGATCGGCATCGCGAAGAGCGACAGCAGACCGCCGATGAAGATGAGCATCGAGAGCACGCCCGCGAAGATCGGGCGGTCGATGAAGAACTTGGAGAGATTCATGCCGCCCTCCGAGGGCGTGAGGCAGGGGCGTCCGGGCGGCCGCGTGCGGCCGCCGTCTCGAAGGCGTCGGGGATTTGGATCGGGCGGACGGGCGCGGCGCGCCGGCCGTCAGCGCTGGGCGAGCTTGCGCGGCCCGGGGGCGGCGTCCTGCGGGCGCGCGCCCATCGCCACCGGTTCGGGGCGCAGGAGGGTCCCGGGACGGACGCGCTGCAGGCCGTTGACCACGATGCGCTCGCCGCCCGACAGGCCGGAAGTCACGACGCGCAGACCGTCGACTGCCCGGCCGAGGGTGACGGCCCGGAACTCGGCCCGGTTGTCCGACCCCACGAGGAGCACGAACTTCTTGTCCTGATCGGTGCCGACGGCCCGCTCGTCGACGAGGACGAGGCGTTCCGGCGCGGCCTGACCGAGGCGCATCCGGGCGAACTGGCCCGGGATCAGGCGGCCGTCGCCGTTGGAGAAGGTCGCGCGCACCCGGACCGTGCCGCTGCGCGCGTCGACCTTGTTGTCGATGAACTGGAGATGCCCGGCCGCGCGGGCGCCGTCGGCGGTCGCCATCTCCACGGGGATGCGGTCGAGCTTGCCGCGCCGGCCGCCCGGCTCGGCGACCGAGGCCAGCGCCTTCAGGACCACGCCCTCGTCGGCATCGAAGCTGGCGTAGACCGGATCGACCGAGACGAGCGTGGTCAGCACGGCGGCCCCGGCGCCCGTGGCCACGAGGTTGCCCGGCGTGATCTCGCGGCGGCCGACGCGGCCGCCGACGGCCGCCCGGACCTGCGTGTAGCCGAGGTTCAGGCGCGCCGCCTCCAGGGCCGCCTTCGCCGCGTCGAGGCTCGCCTTGGCCTCCTTGAACGCATTGGCGCGGACGTCGAGGTCGCGCGCCGTGACGATGCGCTGGTCCGACAGCTTCTGCCCGCGCTCGAGGTCGCTCGCCGTCATGCCGACCCGCGCCTCGGCGCCCGCGACCTGGGCTTCCAGCCGCTGGACCTCGGCCGCGTAGGGCGCGGGATCGATGGTCACCAGCAGGTCTCCGGCCTTGACCACCTCGCCTTCCGCGAAGTGCGTGGCCAGGATCGCGCCGCCCACCCGGGCACGGACGTCGATGCGCTCGACGGCCTCCAGACGCCCCGAGAACTCGTCCCAGAGGATGACGTCGCGCGGCTCGACGGTCGCGACCGAGGCCGGCATCGCCACCTCGGTCGGCGGCGTCGCGGCGACGGCCACGGTTCCCCGGACCAGGGCGCCGGGTATGAAGGTGTAGGAGACGCCTGCGAGAAGGGCGACCGCGAGGCTTCCGGCCGCGAGGCGCCGGGCACGGAGAGGATTGCGCGAGGGATGACGCTGAGGTTCCACGAGCGACTCCAACATCTGTATAGGTCGCTACACATGTCGGCATGGACGCGGGGCGTCAAGTGACTTATCTACCACTCGATATAAAAGTTGGAGTCCGCAGGCAATGGTGATGGGGCGCCCCCGGTCCTTCGACACGGACAAGGCCCTCGACGAGGCGATGGAGGTGTTCTGGCGCCACGGCTACGACGGCGCGAGCCTCGCGATGCTCACGAAGGCGATGGGCATCAAGCCGCCGAGTCTCTACGCGGCCTTCGGCAGCAAGGAGGGGCTGCTCAAGGCCGCCCTCGACCGGTACGCGCAGCGGCGCTCCGAGCACATGCGCTTCGTCCTGGCGGGCGAGACCGCGCGCGACGTGGCCGAGCGCTTCCTGAGCAGCATCGCCGAGAGCCACACGGATCCGGCGAACCCGCCCGGCTGCCTCCTCGTTCAGGGCGGCCTCGCCTGCGGCGCGGGCTCGGAGAACATCCCGTTCGAGCTGGCGTCCCGGCGGGCGCAGGGCGAGATGGAGCTCCGCGAGCGCTTCATCCAGGCCCGACAGGACGGTGACCTGCCGGCGGATTCCGACCCGGTCGCGCTGGCGCGGTTCCTGTCCACCGTCGCCTCCGGCATGGGCGTGCTGGCCTCCTCGGGCGCCGACCGGGAGGCGCTGCGGGAGGTCGCCCGGGTCTCGCTGCGGGCCTTCGCGAGGGAACACGACGCCTGAGCCGGGCTGACCGGGCGCGATCCCGCGCCTCGGTCCACCCGGACGCCGTTCGCCTCTCCGCGACCGGCGGTTCGCCGAGGTCCAGAAACGACAAAGGCCGCAGAGCTGCGGCCTTGTAAGTCGATCGTATGGTTGGGAAAACTGGAGCGGGCGAAGGGATTCGAACCCTCGACCCCAACCTTGGCAAGGTTGCGTCAAGTCGTTTCCGTCCGTTTCCGTGCATTTCGCAACGTTTCATCAATCATGGCAATTCGTTGCATAGTTGACGGATTTCGCGTTCCGGCGTTTCATGTCGTTGCCGCCCGTTTCAGACACCGTGCTGCCTGCGTGCGTCCTGACGGAGCCGTCCATGAAACGAAGCAATGCCGTTCGTCTGACGCTCAAGGTCGTCGAGAAGGCACCGGCCCAAGCGAGCTCGTACTTTATCTGGGATCTCGATCAGCCCGGCTTCGGTCTCCGAGTTGAGCCGACGGGCGCCAAATCCTACTACATTCACTACCGTCAGGGCGGCGGTCGAGGAGCTCCTTCCAGGAAGATGAA
Organism: Methylobacterium sp. D53M; assembly: GCF_053345625.1. Classification (NCBI taxonomy): domain Bacteria; kingdom Pseudomonadati; phylum Pseudomonadota; class Alphaproteobacteria; order Hyphomicrobiales; family Methylobacteriaceae; genus Methylobacterium; species Methylobacterium sp. D53M. The sequence continues at coordinate 53,537 of NZ_JBKFAL010000024.1, read as the reverse complement.
GCTCGGCGACACGCGGACGCTGAACGTGTCCGATGCGCGAAAGGAAGCGGCGGAGAAGCTCGTGCTCGCCCGGAACGGCCAGGATCCCGCCGCCGATCGGGTCGCCGCGAGGAACTGCCTGTCCGTCCATGAACTGATCGACCTCTACGGTGCAGAAGGACTTGTCCGCCTGAAGGGCCGGCGGGAAGGGGAGGAGATGACGGAGCAGACCGCCGCGTACACGATGGCTCGGCTGCGCAACCACGTCCTGCCAGTCCTGGGCCACATCCGGCTCGTCGAACTCGACAAGACGCATGTCGAGACGCTCTTCAAGAAGGTGGGGTCGGGAGCCACTGCCGCGGATCCCGGGAAGCGGATTGGAAGGGGAGCGGTGGCCCGGGGCGGGCGCGGGGCCGCGCGGAAGGTGGTCCGCGACTTCTCCGCCGTCTGCACCTTCGCCATGGACCGCAATCTCATCCAGACGAATCCAGTCGCGTCCGCGCGGGTCAACAAGGTAGACAACGAGCGCAAGGATTATCTGACAACCGGGCATGTCCAACGCCTTGGACGGGCGCTCGTCGAGGCGGAGCGCGACCACGGAATTCCGCGCGTCGCCACGGACCAGATCCGCCTTTGGCTGCTCACCGGGCTGAGAAGGAACGAGGGAGCCGCTTTGAAATGGAGCGAGGTCAGGCTGGAACATGAACGCCTGGAACTGGAGAGCTCTAAGAGCGAGACCAAACGGCCTCTCACGCCACCTGCGGTAGCGTTTCTGCGGAAGCTAAAGGAGACGGCCGACTCCGCCTATGTCTTCCCGGCGAAAAGAGGCGATGGATGGTACACAGGTACGAAAAGGTACCTGCCTCTTATCATGCGCCTTGCCGGATTAGACCAGCTGTTTCCGCATCTCCTACGGCATACCTTCGGGTCGAACGCAGTCTCTCAAGGCCTGAGCATTCCTTTGGCCGGAGCTCTGCTGGGTCACACCAACCTGCGGTCAACTCTAATCTACGCCCACGTTCAGCACGACGTCGCCGCCAGGGCCGCAGGCTCATGCATGACCGACCTCGCTGCCGCGCTGGAAGCGCCGGCACGCGACACCACCGTCGGAAGCAATTCGAATGCGGTCGACGTCAGGGGACGGGCGTGAGGTATCCGACAACGATCCGTCCTGACTGGATCCCGCTACGCCTTGCTCCATTCGTCCTCCGCCGGACCGCTGAGGCGTCCTATCGCGATCTGGAGCTGGACGCGGATTTGGAGCGCTCATTGGCGATCGACGTACCGGAGCCCATGCTCGTTCAAATAAATTGGTCGACCGGACTGATCGAGGTGCTCGCCCGCAATCCCGTCGAAGATGACATGGAGCCGGGTGGCGGCTACTGCCTGTGCGTGAGATCGCATCCCGCACTGCTTCGGTCCGCGATGTCGCGCAGCCTGCGATCCGAAATGGCATTCATCGTCGCCGCTCTTGTCGACGATTTCTGGTCGGCACTCGTACGTCGTCACGAGGCGCTGATCGAGCTGGGTATGCTTGCCGTTCACGCGCGAGGAGGACCTAGGCCAGTCGACGGTTTCAGAAGAATGCCGCCCGACATCTGGGCGGCATCAACGGTCGACTGGGCTGCAGGGACGTGCACCACGCCCGACGGCCACGTGTACTTCTCGGTCCATGTCGCGCCGCCCGAGCAACCAAAGCCCCGAGCAACCGAGAGCTCCGAGACCATTATCGTGCGCGCCGAGCCCAAGTTGATCGCTAGGCAGCCCACCGCCAGCACCGATGGTATGGACGTCCATGCCGCGAGCCGGTTTCTAGGTGTCAGCAAAAGTTCATTGGACAAGTGGCGCCTAGACGGGAGCGGACCGCCGTTCCACAAGATCGGTTCACGGGTGAGGTATCTAGAACCCGATCTGGATGCTTGGCGAAATCGGCGTCGGAGTTCCGGCCGGCCGTCTTAGACGGACGAGCGTGATCGGTCTGCTGGCGGCGCGGCGCGCAGCTTGAAGCTGAGCAATCGGCGTAGGATTGCTGCGGCCGACGTTTATGCGTGCCGTGAGATGAGCGGAAGCGCACGCATGTCCTTCGTCCCGGTGCCCCGACTGGGCAGCAGGCGATTTCGTGGCCGGATCCGTCCCGATCAGACACTCGAGCCACACTCTCGTTCATACGATCCGGTTGAGTCCCACGCTCTTCAGGATCGAGCCGGCGGCTGGTGTGCGTTTGCGCCGATCATCCTCGTGGCGGCAGACAGACCCTGGACCTCGACCTGCATGCAGCCGCGGGAGCAGGATGCGGCACCGTCCTCGCTCGGTTTGAGCGTCGTGGTTTGTTGGTACTTGGCCATGTACAGGACGCTTGCATTGCACTGATTGGAGTAGAGCCCCCTGCCCTATGGGGCGCAGGGACGCCGATGTGGCTCTGCTCGGGAGCTACTTGCGCCACGTTCTCTCGATCCCAGGCCATTGGTCCATAGCCGAGCCACGATAGCTCGCTCTCAAGCACCGATTGATATTTTCTCTTCAACGAAATTTCGAGCGCGATTTTCGCTAAACCGAAAAGCATCCTGCGAGGGTTAGTCGATTTCTCTATAAAGCAATTTCGGTAGGAATTTTCGCTATGGAGCAAACTCACACGCGTCTTCAGTTTGGCCTGCCCCTGACCCTGACCCAGCAAACTGGTCCGCGCCGAGCGCAAGTTTTTCGGGCATCCTGAACCCTGAAGGAGGGTGGATGCCATGCCTCGCAAACGCTTTACGAACGAACAGATCGCCTTTGCCCTGCGGCAGGCGGAGAACGGTGCGACGGTGGACGAGGTCTGCCGGAAGATGGGCGTGTCCGAGCCGACGTTTTACCGCTGGAAGAAGCAGTTCGTCGGCATGGGTGTGCCGGAGATCCGGCGGTTGAAGCAGCTGGAGGACGAGAACAGCAAGCTCAAACGACTGGTGGCCGATCTGACGCTGGACCGCTCCATGCTGCAGGATGTCCTCAAGCGAAAGTGGTGAGGCCCGCCGCTCGCCGCGAGATCGCCGGTCACCTGCAGGTGGCCTACGACATCAGCGAGCGTCGGGCCTGCCAAGCCACCGATTTCGGCAGCTCGTCCCAGCGTTACAGGAAGCGCTCCGACCCGCAGGTGGCGCTGCGCATGCGGCTGAAGGAGCTCGCTGCCGCACGCGTGCGCTACGGCTACCGAAGGCTGCACATCCTGTTGCGGCGGGAAGGCTGGGAGGTGAACCACAAGCGCACCTACCGGATCTACCGGGACGAAGGACTGTCGATCCGGCCCAAGCTGCCCAAGCGCAAGCGGGCCTGGCGCTACCGGCAAGGGCGGCCGGCCATCGGTGGACCCAACGAGGTTTGGGCCATGGTCATCATGTCTGATCGCCTGTTCGACGGACGTCCGTTCCGGATCTTGACGGTGGTCGATTGCCATACGCGAGAGGCGCTCTCGCTCAAACCGAGAGCCAACTTCCGCGCCTTCCAGGTGACCGAGGCCCTGGACGCACTGGTGAAGCTCCGCGGTCGTCCAAAGAGCCTACGGGTTGACAATGGGCCGGAATTCGCCGGGCGCATGCTCGACCAATGGGCTTATCTGAACGGAGTTGAGATCGACTTCTCCCGACCGGGTAAGCCGACCGACAACGCCTACATCGAGTCGTTCAACGGCCGCCTACGGGCAGAGTGCTTGAACGGTTCGTGGTTACTATCGCTAGCCGATGCCCGTGAACGCATCGAGGACTGGAGGTGCCACTACAACGAAGATCGACCCCATACGGCCCTGGGCGGCTTGACGCCCCGAGCCTTCGCCAACCAAGCTGTCACAGCCCGAAAAATTGCATAGGTCGTGGACCACAAACCGGGTCAACTCCATGAGATCCGGAAGCTCACATTCCAGCCGGACCAAAATCCGGAGGACCCTCATCCCGCTTCGCAATCTGCTGCCGGAAGCGATGGCTGGAGTAAACTCGGCCCGTCGCCGAGGCCATCGCCTCGAATGCCCGCGCAGGCAGCGGTCCGCACACCAGACGAGCGTACCAGATCACCGGTCTTCGGTTATCCGGTGTCGCGTTTACTTTTCAGTGGCCTGGCAGATCCCAGCTCGTGCATATTAAAGCGGGATCAACGCCGGGAGCCAACATGACGGATCGAATCGACCTCTTTCGGGGAACGAAACGAGATTGCCTCGTCGTCATGATCCACGGATACGATGGATCCGGGGAGCAGATGGCTCCAATCAGGACGATCGCACGCCATCACCTGCCTGACGCAGACATCTTCATACCCACCCTGCCATATAGCCGCACACGAAGCTATCTTTGCATGGTGTCAGCCGAGACAATCATGCGTGGATTGACAGAAGCGGTCGACGATCTGGTCAGACAGCGCCGCGAAGAAGGTGGCGAATACTCTGAACTCTATATCGTGGGCTATAGCTTTGGAGCGGTTCTCGCGCGACGCCTCGTTGTCCTGGCCTTCGGCGAGCAGAAGGACATAAACGGCGCAGTCCCTGCCCCGTTCGAGACGGACTTACAACACTTCCGCGCTCCGCGATCGTGGGCGCCGCGGATCAGGCGCCTGATCCTCCTCGCAGGCATGAATCGCGGGTGGTCCGTTTCCTCGGCCATGGACTGGATCACCAGCGTGAAATGGGGCGTGAACGAGTTCATCGCGGATACTGTGTTCTCCGGAAGGCCGACGATTATGGCAATCCGTAGAGGCGCACCCTTTCTCGTCCAGACGCGGCTCCAGTGGCTCGCGCTGATGGATGCAACCTATGGCCCTCGTCCAGAGATCCTCACGGTACAGCTTCTCGGATCAATCGACGACTGGGTATCGCCGGACGACAATGTCGATTACTCGGTAGATCATACGAACCAGAGCGCGCAGAACGCCTATTTCTACATTGAAGTTCCGGCTTCGGGCCACCGCTCGATCCTGGACATGAGCCCGGAGGGCGCCGCGTGTCCGGGGCCCGCCGCCGAAAGGCGAAAGTCCTTCGCGCTCGCCCTGGTCGGGAGTTACGCACAGGTTGCGCATGCGGCCGTCCAGCGAAGCCAAATGCAAGACAACCTACCTCCGGAACCCGACCCGACGATAACGGATCTCGTATTCGTTATCCACGGCATCAGAGACAAAGGTTTCTGGACACAAAAAATTGCCAGGACGATCAAGCTCGCGTCGGATGCCTCTAATGCGGCCTCACCTATCGACCAACACAGGAAATTTGCGTCCTGGACGGAGACATACGGTTATTTCGCGATGATGCCGTTTGTCTTCCGTACGACGAGGCAGCGGAAGGTGGAATGGCTGATGGACCGTTACGTCGAGGCTCGCGCCAGATATCCTCGCGCTACGTTTCACTACGTCGGACATTCGAACGGAACATATCTCGCCGCCCAAGCCTTACAAGATTATCCCGGGGCGCGCTTCGAGAATATTGTATTCCTTGGTAGCGTCGTCCGCCGGGATTACGACTGGATTTCTCTCACAAGATCGGGGCGAGCCGGCAGAATCCTGAACTACGTCGCGACCGGCGACTGGGTCGTATCGATCTTCCCAAATGGCCTGCAGCCATTGTCGTGGTTCAATCTGGGAAGCGCGGGACACGATGGGTTCGATCAAGCGGAACCCTCAGGTCCGATCTATCAGGTTGCATACATAGAAGGGGGTCACGGCGCAGGCCTCGGGGAAGCCTATCGAAAGGACATAGCTCAGTTCATAACATCCGGCCAGCCGCCAGCAACGACATACCCGCCCTTTCGACAGGACCAGAGTAAATTTTACCGCATTTTGGGATGGATTTCCCCGGCTATCGTCGCGGCTATCGCGGCCACCATTATAGGAGCGGGAGCATTCCTCATTCAAAGAATCGTCCTCGGCCCCTCGACCCCGTCGGAAGCGACGGTCTTGTCCGCCAGCCTCGCCATTTATGTCATGACATTGTACATCGTGGCCACACGAGTGTAGATCCTCCTCGCGATGATGCGTGGCGATACCCATAAACCCGTCGCGGCTCACGAAGTTTAGTACCGAGCCAACACTTTCTTCATTACGACTCCCTTAAATCGAGTCCAACTCGATTGGGACCGGTTCGATCGACAAAGGTTCGCCCCGGCCCCGGATAGCCGTGGTGCCAGCGCACCGTTTCCGGGCGCCGCTGCGCCTGCCGGGATCAAGCTTGTCAGCTTTCGCGTCGGGCGGCGAGAGCACTCGACCAGACGGACGTCCGGCTTACCCACCGGCGCTTTGTGGCAGCTCAGCCTCCTAAACCCCAGCTTCTATAACCGGAGACCGAAATATCCGCCTCCGACCGCATCTCTAAGCTTCCGGAGTCTCCAAAATCAGGGAAGGGCCGGAAGTCGACGAAGGGCTCTTGCGAAGCCTGAATGGATCTGCATTCTTACGATTGCAACTTAGAGGTGCTTCGGCATGCCCAAAGCTATCTTGCTGTTCGCCGATGGCACTGGCAACAGCGCGGCCAAGTTGTTCAAAACGAACATTTGGCGCCTCTACCAAGCAGCGGATCTCTCTCAGACACCGCCCCAAGGTCTCCGACAGATAGCCTTTTACCATGACGGCGTCGGAACATCGACGTTCAAGCCGCTTCAACTTCTCGGGGGCGTCTTCGGAATCGGCCTGAAACGCAACATCCTTGCGATGTACGTCTTCCTTTGCCGCAACTACGAGCGCGGCGACAGGATCTACCTGTTCGGGTTCAGCCGCGGCGCATTCACGGTCCGGGTCTTTGCCGCCCTGGTCCTGACGCAGGGCCTGATACGATGCCAGACGGATGAGGACCTCTCGACCTACTCCCCCGACGCATACCGAGCCTATCGGCGGCGCTATAAGCTCCCTCTTCTTCCGCGCTCGAGCAAGGTGCGGTTCGAGGGCGCGATTCCCGGACGGGCCAGGGACGACCCGTTCACCAGCTACTTCCGGAAGACCAAGGTCGGTCTCGTGGACCGCGTGCGCGACCTGCGCGACGTCGCGTTGCGGGCAACGCGGCGCCTCGCGCGTCGGCGCCAGTACAGCGAGGTCTACAGGACACCGGTCGGGGAGATCGCATTCCTCGGAGCGTGGGACACGGTCGCAGCCTACGGGATGCCGCTAGAGGAACTGACGCGCGGCATCGACGATTGGGTCTGGCCCCTTTCCATGCCGAACACGATCCTGTCGCCACAGGTACGCCGCGCGCGCCACGCGCTGGCGCTGGACGAGGAGCGCGACAGCTTCCAGCCGTTGCTGTGGGACGAGGTGGCCGAACAGCGATTGGTCGCGCATGGACGGGTCGCCCCCGACAGGATGCGCCAGGTCTGGTTCGCGGGCGTGCACTCCAACCTCGGCGGCGGCTACGCGGACGACGCGCTCTCCCATGTCTCGCTCGAGTGGATGATGGGCGAGGCCCGCTCAGCCGGCCTGAGACTGAAGCTACCGGCGGACTGGGGCTGGTCGTTCGATCCCGACCCGTTCGGACGCCTCTACGATTCGCGCAGCGGCGTCGCCGGCTACTACCGGCCGCAATCCCGCCGCCTCGCTGCCAAGCTGCAGCACCCTCCGGCCGGCACCTTGCTCCTGCGGGATCCCCAGAGCCCGCCCAAGCTCGTCCCGCCCGTCCTCGTCCACGAGAGCGTGATCGCCCGGATCAAGGCCGGCACCGACCGCTACGCGCCAACGACGCTGCCGCCTGCCTTTGCCGTCGTCGGGCCAGGACATCCGGAGACGGGCACGTCAGAGCGCCCCGCCGCGCTTCAGTTGCGCCTCGAGGAGTGGGTGTTCGACGACGTCTGGCGCAGGCGCGTGACCTACTTCGCCACCGTCGGCGTCTCGCTCCTCCTCGCGGCATTCCCGCTGATCCAGATCGCCGCGCCGCCCTCGGCCTGCGTTGGCCCGCAATGCCTTCTCGCGCCGGTCATCCGCTCGGCGGGCGGCATCCTGCCATCGCTCCTGTCCCCCTGGATCGATGCCTACGCCCTCACGCCCGGCTGGTTCCTGCTGGTGTCGGCGGCGATCGCGGGCCTAACGCGGGTTGGCGCGACGCTCCAGCTGCGCATCCAGGACGGCATGCGAGAGCTGTGGATCAGGTCCTACCAGCTGCCCGTATCCCACCGACGGCCGGCTCCGCCCGTCGCGACGGCCGCCGGACCTCCCGACGGCTGGGTCCACCGCCTGAGGACCAGCGGCACCTACCAGCGGATCCTGCAGACCGTGAAATGGCGGGTGATCCCGACCCTGTTCGGCCTCCTGATCCTCATCGCCCTCACCGCCGTCGCGCTCCTCGCGATCGTTCGGATGGTCTACGCCGCCCGCGACCGATTTGACGCGCTCGCACCGTGCGAGTCCCGATCCGCCGCGGGTCGACTCGTCACGGCCGACCCCTGCGGAGCCTCGTTCGCCACCCTAGAACAAGGGCGGCATTACCGCGTAACGTTGACGATCGAGGAGCCGTGGTCTGACGACGCGCCGTCCGAGCTGAGGGAATCATGGCCGGTCGCCCGACTGATCGAGCGCGGATGGCTCGCCACCTCGATCCCGGCGAGCCCGAAGGGCATCCAGGCAAGCGACCGCCCATGGTGGTTCGGTCTCGGCGGCCCGTTCCGCCGCGCGCAGGCGCAGGACTGGTTCCAGCCTATCCTGCGCATCCACGCCTCCGGCGGCACCGTCCACCTCCAACCATTGACCTTCGAGGGGGCCTGCCTGCCGCAGGGCTGCGGCGCGACCGGCAACCGCTTCGCGGCCGAGTTCAACGCGGACCGCACAGGCGCAGCCTCGATCTTCGTCAATGACGCGGTCGGCGTGCCGGCCTCCTTTTTCTATCGCGACAACACGGGCACCGCCGAAGTCTCGCTGGAGGTGCGCGAGGGCACGCGTTGGGTGCCCGCAGGCCGGCCATGATGCCTCCATCCACGAAATTGCCAGTCGATGTGCCACCATGGCCCTTCGACGGGCGACGAGCGGTGGAAGCTTGGGAAGCAAGTCGATCCGGCCCAAGGCACGCTTCCGCACGTCCCGGCCGCCTAGATCGGCTGCTAGCCGGGACATCCTCGGCTCAGAGCGCTGGCGAGCCACAAGGTATGTCGCCAAGCTTCCCGAGGCGAAAGCGTTCGAATAATATCGTTTACCGAGGCATACTGATAGATCAGTAAAACCCGGATCAAACGGCTGTCTACATGCCCTCGATTGCATTATAAAAAACATTGACATTGCAGATCTAAATGGTTCATGTACATATAAATAAAAACAATCAAGTTCAAATTTTATCAAACGGTGGCCGATTCGAAGAAGCGGGAGAACGGCATGTCGGAACTTGACCTCACCGGCGGGTTGCTGCGCCGTATCGCTCGACAGAACAACTTTGTGCTGTCGGATGAGTATCTCGTCTTCGCCGGCATACGCGGCGCCATGCCCGCCGATCCGGACGATCTTGCCTTCGCCTCCGCGCGGCGCGTCAAGATCGGACCGCCCGACTACGAGTCGATGCGCTGCACCCTCGTGCAGTGGCGTCCCGGGGACGATCAGGTCGCAGTGTTCGCAGGCTCGACGGTGCCGAACCGCCGTGCCATCTCAGCGGCGCGGCGGGGCGGAGCCGCGGCCAACATGGTCATCCTGGGTTTCCACCGCTACGCCAAGGGCCAGCACAAGTCCGGGCAGCCCCGCGGCCACCAGGCGTTCCGGCAAGCCAGTTTCCTGCCGGTTTGGCGCACCCGGGACGACGACGATTACGACCTCGACGACTCGATCGACCTGGGTGCCAACAAGGACACCTTCTTCTGGGACAATCTCCACGCGGCCTTCCACGAATCGCCGCGGACGCCGGGTTTCTCGAGCAACGGCTGCCAAGTGGTCGCCGGCTTCCCGACGACCAACGACGGCAGCGTCACGGAGTCCGGACCTTGGGCGCGCTTCCGGCAGAATGCCTACGACCACGCGAACGGCCAGGCGAGCTTCGCCTACATGCTGGTCGAGGGCGCGGCGGTAGAACGGCTCGCGGACGCCTCCGACGACGAGATCTCCCAAGTGGCCCGATACGGATCGAGCGGGTCTTTGGTCGCGGATATCCAACGGGCGCTCTCGTCGCGGGGCGGCGCCAATCCCGTCGACGGGCGGTTCGGCCGCGAGACCCTGAGGGCCCTGTTCGACTTCCAAAGGGCCGCGCTCGGTGCCGACAAGGCCGACGGCGTCGTCGGCCCGACCACCGCGCTTGCGCTCGGCCTGACCATGCCGACTGTGGATGGGCGCGTGCCGACCGTCGCCGTGCCGATGGCGGCCCCACGGCCGGCGCCGCACCCCACGGACGGCGGGTCCTCGCGCATCGCGGAGGCCGTGATCGCCGCGGCGCTCGCGAGTCAGACGAAGTGGGGGGTGCCCGCCTCCGTGACCATTGCCCAGTACATTCTCGAGAGCGGCAACGGGGCACACATGCCGCCGGGCTCGAACAATCCATTCGGGATCAAGGCCAGCGGCGGCCAGCCTTACGTGGAGGTCGGCACGAGCGAGGTCCGCAACGGCGTCTGGCGACGGGAACCCGCTCGGTTCCGCAAGTTCCCGACGTTGGCGGACGCCTTCGACGCGCATGGCAAGCTGCTGGCGACCGCGCCGGCCTATCGGGCCGCGATGCGGCAGTCGAAGGATGCAGGCCGCTTCTGCGACGCGCTCACCGGCGTCTACGCGACCGATCCGGGGTATGGCGGCAAGCTCAAGCGGGTCATTGCCAGGTACGACCTGGCGCAGTTCGACGCCACCGACGAGATCGCCGACCCGCCCCCGCCGATCGTGGTCGCCGCACAGACCGAGAGTGCGGACGTCAGGGCCGTGCAGCAGCGGCTCAAGGAACTCGGGTACCCGGTCGGTCAGGTCGACGGCAAGTTCGGCAACATCACCGCTGCCGCCCTCCTCGCCTTCCAGAACGAGAATAGGCTGCCGACGACCGGGCTCATCGACGATCTCACCCGTGCCGCCCTTCCGAATGCGGGTAACCGGCAGCTCGACAACGATCGCACCGCCGCGACGGCGGAGGAACTGAAGAAGCGCGGCTCTGTCACCATCCGCGACGCATTCCGGACCAAGCTCCTCGGCAAGGTCGCCGCGGCGCTCGGCCTCCTGGGCATCGGTAACAGTGCCATCGTCAACTCCGGCACCCCGGCGGCACCTGATTCCCTCGTCGCAACGAACGTCCGCGCCCTGCTGACCGGTGCGGAACAGCTGGCCGCGCCGGGTGGGAATACGCCCGAAGCGGCTAACCGGGTGGCGGGCTTGGCGCGCGACATCGCCGGGAGTCCGGACGCCCTCTCTTTCCTTCCGAGTTTGGCGCGCGCGCTGGCTCAGCTCCGCCAGGTGCTGCCGCCGGAGATCATCGCCCGCAATCCCGACCTCGACCGGATGGTGCAGGGGTTCGCGGCGGCGCGCACGGCGGCCCAGCCGGTCATGACGACGATCTTCGATCGGTTGCCGGCCTTCTTCACGGATCAAACAAATCTACAGTTCATCGCCAAGGGCGTCGCGGCTGTTGCCGGCAGCGTCATACCTGGGTTCGGCGGCTCGCTCGCGACGCTGGCGATCGGCTTGGCTGCCAACTACTTCGGCCAGAAGGTCGTGGATGCGCGGGTGAAGGACCATCGCGAGGGGCAGAACCTCGAGCGTTGAAGTGCCGGCTGTCGCCTGGGGCTGGCTCCGCCCGGGCGGCGGCTTTGCGGCAAGGCCATGTGGCAGCGCAACGTCGATGCGTAGGCTCAGACAGCCCGTGCCCTTGGGGCGCTCCGCGGGTGCGCTGGCCGTCGGATGCAGGACAGGGAGGTGGTCGTGAGTGCGCTGACGAAGCTGCCGGAGGAATTGTACGATCCGAAGGCATTCGGTGCGTTCGGCGGGGATCGGGCCTTCCGGTTAGGTACGGCGAAGGCGATGTCCTGGCTGTGCCAACTCGCCTACGAGACCGATGAGTTCGAGAAGGTGGCCCGGATCCTAGCTGCGTGGGATCTGGCGTTCCTCGGTCCAGGGATCATCGCGAAGGGCGTGGCGTCGCCGTTGCCGATCGCGAGGACCGAGGCCTTGCTGGCCACCAGGGCGGACGTGGCCTTCCTCTCGTTCGCGGGCACGGATCCGGTCGTCCTCGAGGACTGGATCACCGATTTCCGCATACGCCCCTCCCCCGGCGGTCTTGCCCAGGGCTTTTCCACCGCGGCTCAAGCAGTGGTCCCGGAAGTGACAGCCTTGTTGAAGGCGAGCTCGAGTCGGGCTGTCTTGGTGTCCGGCCATAGCCTCGGCGGCGCGCTGGCCGTGATCGCCGCCTTGTCGCTCCTGGAAGCCGGGATCCCCGTGGCGGGCGTGTATACCTTCGGCATGCCGCGGACCGGCTCGGAGGCTTTTCAGGGCGCGTACGATGCCCGGCTCGGCGCCGTGACGTACCGCCTCGTTCATGGCGCCGACATCGTCCCGACCGTACCGCCGACGGGACTGGACTTCCGCCACGTCGGGCGCTTGCTGCGCTGCCCATCCTGGGCCAAATTCGATCCGTCGGCGCTGGCCCCCGCCCCCGGGTCGGACGAGCCGCACTTTCTGCCCCAGATCGCCGTGGGGGTCCGCCAAGCGCTCCTTCGACCGCTCGGCGCCGGGGCGCTGGTTGCCGGGGCCTATCGAAACGCCATCTCCTTGCTGCGCCCCGGGCGCCACTCTCGGCGGAACGACGCAATCGGTTGGTTCCTCGATAGCCTGCCGCCCCAGATCCGAGACCACCTGCCCGACGCCTACATCAATGCCGTCACGTAACTATGCCGAGATGGGCTGTCCTGGAACGGCGCCCGGTGAGTTCACCCTCGACGTTCCCGATTGTCGCCTGATCACAAGGCGATACCGACGTGCGTCCCGCACGCTCGGTCGGCAGATCGGACGCATGCGGAACCATCGGGCACGGCGCACTTGCCATGTGGGACAAGCGGCGCGGACAAGCAATTATGTTTTCGCCCGGATCTACGGTAGAATTCCGCTACTTGCCGTTGCGTAGATCGTCATGCCAACTTTCACACCGCTTCGAAAGGCAATGGTCGCCATCGCGGTATCAGATTATGACCCGCCCTACGAAGCACTCCCCGGCACGCTGACCAGTGCTCGGCGCATGGTGAATTGGGCGAAGGCGCCGGGTCCCGGACGGAACTACAAGGTACTCGAGATCACTGACGAACCAACTAATGGCCAGCCGGGCAGACCGGTCACCGTCGAACGACTTCGTACCGAAATTACGGATCTTCTCGACAACAATCTCATCGACCGATTGGTTATTTACTTCGCTGGCCATGGCGTCGTTCGCTCAACGGCTGAGGAATTCTGGCTGCTGACCCATGCCGGCCAAGATGATGGCGAATGCGTAGGAGTCATGCAGCTCATCAACGGCCTCAGAAACTACGGGATCGGCGCGCACAATCAAGAACTGCTGAGAGGACAGTTAGTGATATTTGCGGACGCTTGCCGCAACGTTCATCGGGACGGGCTAAATCTTGTCCCGAACGCAGTCATGACCCGCAGGGGCAATGCGCCCAACCTGCATGTCGATCTGTTCCGCGCGACGACCCTCGGCGCCTATGCGTTCCAAGTCAGAGCGGTGAAAGGCTCCAAGCCTTTCTGCCTTTTCTCGTCGGTGCTATGCGATGCGCTCGAGGGTAACGTGCCCGAGGTCATCGAGCGCGACCATCATCCTTTCAAGCCGGTTATCTCCAATCACGCGCTCGCCGACTATCTCGACAAGGAGGTACCAAGGCGCGCCATCGAGCTTAAGGAGGCAATGGAGCCGGACATTTATGCCACCATCCGCCCCAACCATAACTACTACGATATACTGACTTCCTCTGTGACGCCCCCGCTGCACCAGCAGCAGAATGAAATAGCGGTAACGCTTCCTGACGCAATCGCCGACGACGTTCTCAGACAGCTGGGAATCGAGGGTACCGTCTCCGGGCTGCCGCCTGGTCGCCATTCGCCGCTAACTGCCGACACAGTGCGAAACGCCTTCGAGAAGGCTCTCCAGGCCACCTATCTGAATGCCGCCGTCCCGATTCCGCCGATTGAACTGCCTGGCGGTCGCCTCTTGCCGGAGAGGATTGGAAGCGGACCGATCAACTTGCCGGCAGACATCGACTGGCAGGAAGTTCTTGCGCAGACGTTGAAGGACGCGCAGCTCCGCACGGATTTCACGCGCAGTCCATCACAAGGTTTTGATACGGAAGAGGAAGTAACTTCTGCAGCATCCGCTGCGCACGTTGATGGTCGCGTCGCGCGTAAGCGCTTCGAGCCAGAGCCGGATTCGGCCAGCGAATTTCGACGATCGCTCGCCCGAGCAGACGCGCTCGCAAAAAAGTTTGCAAGGAGGCACCGGAGGTACGCCTTACCTCACGTTCTGTTCGACGAAAACGGGCCAGTTGCTGTTCCAAAGCTTGAGGCGGCATCGCTCTCCCGAGTGGGTAACGGCTGGGCCTACCTACCTGAGCGACTGTGTGAACGCGCGATCTTTGTGCGCCAGGACCATGGTTGGACGCTCGCTCCCGTATTGCAGGGTTCGCAAACCGTCTTGCTTGAGGAGCTACCTGGAGAGGTTCTCCTTCATAAAGTAGACGAAACAGGGTGTTGGGACACCTCTCTCAGTTCAGGTGCACAACTCACGTCACCAACTGGGCGAGATTCGCGAGCGTCGGAGATCGGCGATCGGATCCGGATGGAAAAGCGTGCGTCTCCGAACAAAGGCATTCTAGCAGGCTACCTTTATAAACTCGCGAACGACGAGAACAACATCGTGCGTACGGCCCATTACATGGCCGAGTACGGACTGCCCTTCGATCTCGCAGCGCTTGCCGCATCATCACTGACATGGGTTAGGCACAGGAAGACCTGGCATGTTTTTGCAGATCTACCGGCTGTCCGAGCACAGCCAAATGAGACGCGTCCACATTACGCAGGCAGCGAATTTCTGGCCGCCAAGAGGGTTCCGGTCTGGGGGCTCTTTCCCGTTCACCGCCAAGGCTGGCTATTGCTGGCCGATGCCGATCGCCTCGAAATCCCTCCCGTTCTTGTCAAGGCGGCGGAAGCGCTCGTGAGCGCGCGCGCCGTTGTGCTGCCGACTAAAGCGCTGGAGAAGATCTCGGACCATTTCGGCTACGTTATCGCGTCGCCGTAGAATGCCCATCGCGATTGTTCACCGGAGGAAATTACATGCGGCGCCTCATCTTCGTGCATGGCATCAACAACCAGGGCCGCACTGCCGCGGAGATCCAATCACTATGGTCGACGGCGCTCCGTCGTTCGATGGGAGCGCTCGCCGATCCTTGGTGGGAGAGCGTCGAGTTGCGCACTGCCTACTATGCGGACGCTCTCTACCGGGAGGAGCAATCGTGGGATGGCGGCGCCGAAGCCGTAGCCGCGATGGGCATCGCGGCCTCCGATCGCGATTATGCACCGAATGAGATAGCCGCGCTTTATATCGAGCTGCAGCGCGCCCACAACGTGACCGATCTGCAGGTCGAGGCTGAACTCCGGCCGGGCGAGCAAGCGGCGGCGCGGCGCATGGCGGCCGGAATCCACAAGAGCTGGCTAAAAGCCATCGCGCGCGCACTCGAGAGGGTCGTGCCCGGAGCCGGGAACGGGCTCGCGGAGCGCTTCCTGCGACAGGCTGCGACCTACCTCAACAAGCCCGGCGTCTTCGACAGGATCAACGACCTCGTGCGCGGCCAGGTTCTCGACGACCTGGGAAACATGGAACGCACGGTCGTCATCGGCCATTCGCTCGGGACCGTCGTCAGCTACGTCCTTCTGCGTCAGCTTCCAGACAATCCAAGGCTGCCGCTCTTCGTGACGCTTGGGTCACCGCTCGGCATCCGCATCGTACGCGATCGCATCCGCGCTCCCTACGTCACGCCTCCCGTCGCTACGAGGTGGCTGAACGGCAGTGATCGGGAAGATTTCGTCGCGTTGCACCCGGAGCTCAACGCCGCCACGTTCGGACCAGCGACGGTCACTAACGTTGTCGGGATCGAAAATGGCTATGCGGATGCGCATTCGATCGAGAAGTACCTTGCGCATCAGCCGATAGCCGTGGCGATCGCGCAGGCGCTCGCTTGATCGATCTGCCAGCAGTCCAGAAGGTGCGCCGTCCTGCCTATCGCCGCGCTGCGAACAAAAGGCAAATATACCATTGTCGCAGATCGCGAGGATGATTCGAGATCGGGACGGTTGCCAGCTATCTTGAAACGCTCAACGACGCGCAACGCTGCGCAGTCGAGCACGGAATCATCAGCGGTAACACGACAGCCGCAGCCCCCCTCCTGTTCATCGCCGGCGCCAGCTCCCGCAAGGCGAATACGTTCGCGCATTGGGTCGCACACCTATTAGTCAGCGGCGGCGATCCGTGCCGGATTCTGCTCATGTCCTTCTCCCGCTGCGCGGCCGCCGAGATGACCCGCCGTGCAGCCAGATCCTGCGTCGGGTGACGGGGGACAGGGCCGATCCGATGGCGGAGGCGCTCGCCTGGGCGGGAACCTTCCACGGCGTCGGCGCTCGGCTCCTGCGTGACTATGCGGAGCAGATCGGGCTCGATCCTGCCTTCACCATCCATGACCGGGAAGATTCCGCCGACCTGATGAACCTCGCCAGGCACGAGTTCGGCTTCTCCAAGACCGAGAAGCGCTTCCCGACCAAGGGAACCTGCCTCGCGATCTACTCGCGCTGCGTCAATGCTGAGATGCCGATCGAGGCGGTGCTGACAGCTTGGTTCCCCTGGTGCACGATGTAAGCGAGCGAGCTGAAGCAGCTGTTCGCAATCTATGTCGAGGCGAAGCAGGCTCAGAACGTCCTCGATTACGACGACCTGCTGCTCTACTGGGCGCAGGCCGCGAGCGATCCCGAGCTCTCAGCGGACATGGGCAGCCGCTTCGGCCACGTCCTGATCGACGAGTACCAGGACACCAATCGGCTGCAGGCCTCGATCCTGCTCGCCTTAAGACCGGACGGGCACGGCCTGACCGTGGTCGGCGACGACGCGCAGTCGATCTACGTGTTCCGCGCCGCGACGGTGCGCAACATCCTCGATTTCCCAGGCCAGTTCACCCCCGCCGCCAAGATCGTCACCCTCGATCGCAACTATCGCTCGACACAACCGGTCCTCGACGCCGCCAACGGAGTGATCGGGCTGGCGGCGGAGCGGTTCACAAAGAACATTCGGACGGACCGGACCGCCGCGGCGCGGCCGCGGCTTGTCGGCGTCCGGAATGAGGCCGACCAGGCGCGCCACGTCGTCGAGCAGGTTCTGGAACGACGTGAGGGTGGGTCGAGGCTGAAGCAGCAGGCCGTGCTGTTCCGTGCCTCGCACCATAGCGGCCAGCTTGAGGTCGAACTGACGCGCCGTAACATCCCCTTCGTGAAGTTCGGCGGCCTCAAGTTCCTCGACGCCGCCCACGTCAAGGATCTGCTGGCGATCCTGCGGTTCGCTCAGAATCCACGCGACCGGGTCGCCGGTTTTCGCGTCCTGCTGCTGATGCCGGGTGTCGGGCCGACCTCGGCCCAGCGCGTGCTGGACCATATGGGGTCGGCGCTTGAACCGGCCGGCGATCTCGCCAGCGCCGCGGTCCCATCGAGGGAGGAAGGCTGGGGGGACTTCGTGGCCCTGATCGCGGGCCTTCGCTCGGGCCGGGTCGGATGGCCCGCCGAGCTCCAGCGCGCCCGTCTCTGGTACGAGCCCCATCTCGAGCGCAGGCACGAGGACGCCACCGTCCGGCAGCTCGACCTCGTGCAGCTCGAGCAGATTGCTGGCGGCTACCCGTCCCGCGAGCCGTTTCTGACGGAGCTCACCCTCGACCCGCCGGACGCGACGAGCGACCAAGCGGGCGTTCCGCGACTCGACGACGACTACCTGATCCTCTCCACCATCCACTCGGTCAAGGGCCAGGAGTGGAACGCGGTCTACGTGCTCAACGTCGTCAACGGCTGCATGCCGTCGGACCTCGGCACCGGCACGAGCGCAGAGATCGAGAAGGAGCGGCGCCTGCTCTACGTGGCGATGACGCGGGCCAGGGACGATCTGCACCTCGTCACGCCGCAGCGCTTCTTCACGCATGGGCAGAGCGCCATGGGCGATCGCCATGTCTATGCGCAACGGACGCGGTTCATCCCCAATGCGCTGCTGGGCTTGTTCGAGCTTTCAAGCTGGCCCGGGCCCCCGGTCAGCGCCGTGGGCCGACCGTCGCCGCAACCGGCGAGGGTCGACCTGCGCAGCCGGATGCTAACCATGTGGCGATAGATGGTGAGCGTCCTTCGCCGTGCGAACCTCTGCGGGCGCGCTGGCTAGCGAGGCTGGCGCGGCTTCCCACACATTTAAGCGCCCGAGTCCGCGGACGACCGGATGCCTTCCATGGGCGAGCCACGTACGGCGGTACCGAGCAGGTACAGCCATCGCGGCCGCTCACCGTAAGCGCGCCGCACCCGCTCCGTGCAGCCTGTCACCTTCGGCTTCTTGGCTGCGTCGTACCAGCGATGGAAGTCGCTGGTCTGCAGGGCAGCCAGCGAGCGTGTGCTGAACGCCTTCTCGATCTGCGCGAGGGTGTACGTGTCTTTGTGCTGCGTGTCGTGCTCGAGCGGCTTGAACGGGCTCGCCTCGTCGGTCTGGTAGCGACGCGAAAGACTGGGGATTGCGCCGTCGAAACGGGAGTCCGGCTGGCCGCGGTTGGCCGACCATTGCAGCATCTCGGACTGGAGTTTGCGGCAGGCGGCCTCGATCAAGAGACCGCCGGCCGATCGTCGAGGCTGTAGGGCAGCCGCACCGTTTCCGGGCGGTCGCCGGCCTTCACCAAATCGGCGCGGGCACACCAGTACAGGCACCGGCTCCAGTCGCGAACCGGTTTCGACTTGAAGCCGGCGGCGTTGAGGTCAGAAGGCATCGAGGTTCTCCAGCCCGTCGAGGCCTTCCACGATCTGGCCACGGCCATCCGCCTCATGGATCCGGAGCGCGGACACGCCCCGCTCCTCGAACTCCAGAAGGGGGCGCCAACACCTTGAAAAGCTTCGTAGCCGATCAGCCGGAAATGGCCGGTAGCCCGATTCTCCGCGAGGTGGTTTCGCGCGTCCGCACGGTGCATCGAGAGGCCGAACCTAACCGCAATCGCAGACGACCACGTCTCCGAAGCCGGCGTCCAAGATGTCAACGTCGTTCTCAATGATAGAGATCCAGACACGCTGCTCGCGAGATTTGACTTGATCGTTGGCGGCATAAAGCACGTCCTGTAGCAGTTATGAAGCTATTCTTATTATGCGATCAACCTACAGGATCGGCTTTCGACCAGCTAAGGCATCCAATTCATTTAAGGCCAGCGGCCTTATTTATCGTATGCACCGTCCATTTATGTCTTTGTCGATGGCGTTTCGGGCAAGCGGAGTGAAATTAAGACAAATTTCGGCGCTGGGCCAACCCACCGCCTTGACGGCTTTCGAGGCTCAGCATCTAAAAAGATATGATGCCGGCGTTGATCGGTCTTCGAATTCTATCTCACACGTTTGTGAAGGATGTTGCCGTGTCACTACACGCTGAAAATAGTCAGCCCGTTGTGATTACGCTGGTACATGGAACATATGCGAGAGGCGCTGCTTGGTGCAAACCAAGTTCGTCGCTCTGCACTGCGCTACAAAATTCATTGGGCAACAATGTCAGATTTGAAATATTCGATTGGTCTGGGCTGAATCTACACCGCGCAAGAGTCAAAGCTGGCAACAAACTCCAATCGTATTTAAGAACATTGCATAGAGAAACGCCGACACACAAGCACTTCATCATCGGCCATAGTCACGGCGGAAACGTCATTCGTTACGCAATGTCGGCGTCAGATATTGCGAATTCGGTTGATGGCGTGATAACGTTAGCAACACCATTCCTATCGATAGAACCGAGAAACTATCAGAGAACTCTTCGAGTAATGGCTTTTCTATTCTCGATGAACACAGCATTGATTTCAATGTTATCAGTTATTGGATTTATTCTGACCATCGTGGCCATAACTATGGAAAACGGGCTTCGTGGCGTTGATAAAATTGTGGCTAACCATCGGTTATTCACTATCTGTGGATACCGCTTATCATACTCTTTTTCAAGATGTGTCGCGTGCTCTACCTCAATCGAGTTATCATTTTCACCGAGAAGCTGGACTTATCATTTAGGCTAAGACAATACAAACTGCTATCCACCACTGCAATGCCCGTTGTTGATGGGATACCGTTACTATCACTTACCGCAATACATGATGAAGCTGGTTTCCTGCTTAGATTTGTACAAAAGTCGACCGACTGGATGCTTAAAGGGGTCACAAGTAGTATTTTACGAATAACTATTATGATACTTGTGATCCCCCTTGCTATAACTGGTTGGCTCGGACTTGGGTTATTCAGTTATGGGGATCTCAATGATTTTACCGATACATACGCCTTAGTTTTAGCCATAACACTCATCTTCGCCCCAATAGCTTATTGCTTAGCTATTTTGCCCAGTGTTTATTTTCCGAGCCTAGTGAAGAATAAGATATATGGTGAAGAGAAATATCTAGATCACCTTCTGATTTCATCTTCAGCTCATGAGCGGCCGGTCGGCTGGCAACCATATATTCACGGAACTCCAGGCATCGCACGTTGGGAAAACATCAAGACATTAATTCATAGTCGTATATACGACGACATCAGCGTATTTCTAAGTATAAATGAATGGATAGGAGGCGCTATGGTCGGTGATTATAAGAAAGATGTTCGCGTCCTGAAATTACCGGTCATAGAGGGCGCACCATCAGATACTAATAAAATCCTAGAGAACATTGACCTTCTTGTCCGGATGCAGTCAAAATGAGTGTAACAAGTTCGTCATTCGCTCATCATGGATATATTAACTTCTAAAAAAATCAAAGCTGTGGACGAGGAGATGGCTTCGACAGCTAGCGCGGCCGTATAATTCGCCGGCCTCTCGCTCCGCTACGCGATGCAGCAGCTCGGCACTGCCTGGGGCCGTGAACTGATGGGCGACGGCTTCTGGACCTCGGCCTGGTAGGAGGCCGTGCTGCGCGCAATCCAGCGCGGTGCACTCGGCATCGTCGCCGAAGATTGCCGGTCCGAGAACGAGGCCGCCGCCTTGCGCGGGCTTGGCGGGCTCGTGCTGCGCATCGAGCGCCCCGACCTGTCCGCGATCGCGGGCGGTCACTTCTCCGCGGCCGGCATCGCGCAGGCCTATCCCATCCTCAACGACGGCGACGCGGAGACGCTGTTTGCCCGCCTCGACTTCGTGGTGCGCCGGATCGAGCGCACTGCGTAATCCGAGGAGCTTGTGATCGCGAAGGGGGAACCAAATATTCCTGTTACCACCGGCTCTGAGTAAGCGCTGTCCTCAGGCCAAGGCTTTGAGGGCTGGCGTTGGCTGGTAGGCCCTTGGCAGCAGATCATCGAGGTGCCGCTGCGGATGGCCCTCGACGATGCGGGTGATGATGTCGGCCAGGTAAGCCTGCGGCTTGAGGTCGATGCCCTGCGCCCGGCCGGCCACCGCCGCATCAGGCGCGAGCCGGAAGTGGCGGTTGCCGAGTTGGGTGGCGCCGCCCCGGGAACACAGGGGTCGCTGGCGCGCCTCGCGCCACGCCTCGCGGTCGATCAGGCCCTTCCTGCGCCGCTCAAGTTGCGGCCGGCCGCCGAACACCATGCTGCCGTCCGGCCGGATGCACCTCAGGTCCATGCCTTCCAGCGTGGCGCATTGCAGGAGCCAAGCGTCGGCGATCCGCAGATGAGCGAAGCGCGCCTTGACGAAGTCGCGCAGTTCCTTCTGCCGTCCCGTCGGCGCGCCGTGCATTGGCATAGACGGTGCGCACGGCTTCCGAGCAGACGCGACGCAGCGACGTGAGGCTGACCCATGTCTCGTCCGTGCAGCGGTATAGGACGGAGATCGTTTGCATGCGGAAACGAACTTGTTCGCGATCCGTTCACGCGTCAACGGCACCGAAGCATCCATGCCACCGGATTGACGGTTCCACACCGAAATCCGGATAGCCGGGAATTCCGGGCCCCATGTCGTTGACTTGGAATCGTAGCCGCGCGCGGCCTGAAGCGGCCCTCTCAGCGGCGACGCCGAGCTCCACTCGCCCCGCCTGC
Organism: Methylobacterium sp. D53M; assembly: GCF_053345625.1. Taxonomy (NCBI): domain Bacteria; kingdom Pseudomonadati; phylum Pseudomonadota; class Alphaproteobacteria; order Hyphomicrobiales; family Methylobacteriaceae; genus Methylobacterium; species Methylobacterium sp. D53M. The sequence goes on along the minus strand of NZ_JBKFAL010000024.1, from coordinate 31,427 downwards.
TTGAACTTGATAGCGTTGTCGATCAGGTTGAGCAGCACCTGCTGCAGCCGATCCTCGCCCCCGACGAGGCCGTCAGGCAGGTCAGGGGCGAGGATGGCCCGTAGTCCCCCGCCCCTTTCGAAAACGTGTACCCCAGCCCGTGACCCGTCCCGATGGCCATCGGCCCCTTCCGGTCGCTCGCCGATCTCGCGGCACCCGGGCAACGCCGGGCGCCGGCCCGGGCTTGCGAAGATGACGCCGAGGCGTCAATCCTTGGCCATGATTGGACGTTCGGGACGAACGGCCGCCGCGGCGAGCCTTGTGGAGCCAGATGAGCGCTGACCTAGGCAAGCGCCGCGACACCGTCGATGTCGATGCCCTGTTCGTGTATTTGAACCGTGGCCTTCCAGCCCACGCTGCCCTGCAGCACCATCGGCCGTACGTGCGGAACATCGCCTACTCGCTGCAATACATCGACCACCTTCTCGGCGTGCTCGAACACGGGGACGTCACGCGCACGCTCCACAGCCAGACTTGCAAGTCGATCGTCGTGGTCGGCATGGGGGTCGTCGAAGCCATCCTGTGGTATCTGCTGCTGACCACCGGCGGCGCGCGCACCCGGTCATGGAAATCGATCAAGGACATTGCCTCCCCCGAGTTCGCGCACGGTGGCCAGACGCTGCGCATCGTCAACATGGTCGAAGAGAAGCTGGTCCAACCGGAGATCGAGGAAATGACCCTCGACGCGATGGTGAAGCGCACGGAGAAGCGCCAGCTGCTGGGACAACTCGACCATGCCGTCTATGGCCATCTCAAGGTCCTGCGCCAGCTACGCAACAGGGTTCACATCCACGCGGTCAAGCACGCGACGGACACGGACTGGCAATCCTTCACTGGCCGTGAGGTGAAACTCCTCCTGGACGCCCTCGTCAGCATCCTCGGTCTGCCGCTTTTTCAGCCGACTCCAGAACGCCGCGACTTCATGAAGTTCCTCGACTCCGGCCGCGTGGAGCGCCGCGCGTGAGCCTGCTGCGCCCAGGGTCAGGGCAAGGCCTTCGGGAGCTGCCCACGCCCCTGCTGCTGCAGACCTCGACCGACCAGATCATCGAGTCGTTCTACGAGCCTGCCCTCGGTGTTGCCGCAAGCTACGATCGCGGGGTGGGCTACTTCACGTCCGGCTGGCTGCGGATGGTATCGCGGGGCCTCTCCGCCTTCGCCGCTGGTGGCGGCATGGCGCGCTTCCTCGTCAGTCCCAACCTCAGCCCCACGGATTGGGAACTCATTCGCGCAGGAACGGAGGCGCGGCGGGACAGCGCGCTGCGTGGGGCCCTGGAACGCGAGCTGCGGGCCTTGGTGGCCGCCGGCCTCGACGCGGACGTGGCGAGCCTGGGCCTGATGGTGGCTGACGGCGTGCTGGATTTCCGCCTGGCGCTTCCCGCCGACGGTCTGGAGGGCGATTTCCACGACAAGTTTGGCGTCTTCCGCGATCGCCGGGACGACGCCATCGCCTTCCACGGGTCGCAGAATGACAGCGCCAAGGCGTTCGCCAACTTCGAGGCCATCAGCCTCTTTTATAGCTGGATGAGCCCGTCCGATGCCAAGCGGGTCGCCATCCATTCGCAGAGATTCGAGCGGCTGTGGGCTGGCCAGATGCCGCACGTTCGGGTGCTGGCCCTGCCGGAGGCCGTTCGGGAGGGCCTCGAAGCCCTGGCGCCGGCGCGCGCACCTGTCCGCGCAGGCCCGAGGCAGGTCCCGCCACCATCCGATGTGCGCTGGCGGCATCAGGACGAGGCCGTCGAAGCCTTCATGGAATCCGGCGCCGGGGTGCTGGAAATGGCCACCGGCACCGGCAAGACCCGCACGGCGCTGCGGATCCTGGGCGAATTAGCCCGGGACGGGCGGATTCTTTCGGCAATCGTCACGATGTCGGGCACGGATCTGCTCGACCAATGGTACGCGGAACTCTGCAAGGTGGCGGGCTTCGTCGTGCACCGTTCCTACGGCGACTGCCACGAGGCGCTGTCCTTCCTCAACGATCCATCCGGGGCCATCCTGCTGGCGTCGCGCCAAACCCTCGGCGCGGTCATGTTGCGCCTTCCCGCTTCGGTCGCCGCCGAGACCCTGCTGATCTGCGACGAGGTTCACGGGATGGGGTCGCCGACCCTGGTTGCCGGCCTCTCCGGCCGCCTACGGGCATGCCGCTACCGGCTGGGTCTCAGCGCCACGCCGGAGCGGGAATACGACCAGGACGGGACCGACTTCATCGAGCATGAGATCGGCCCGGTCGTCTTTCGCTTCGGCCTAGAGGATGCCATCGGGCGGGGGATCCTCTGCGAGTTCGACTATGTGCCGCTGCACTACGACTTCTCGGACAAGGACAAGGCCGCTGTCCGGCGCGCCATCTCCAGCTATCACGCCAAGGTTCGTGCCGGCCAGGCTCCCGGCAAGGAGACCATGTACCGCGACATCGCCCAGGTCGCGAAGTCCTCGCCGACCAAGCTGCCCGTCTTCGCCGACTTCCTGCGTACGCATCCGAAGATTTTGCACCGGGCGATCCTCTTCGTGGACAACGCCCGCTACGGCATGGCTGTCCAAGAGATCATTCTCCCAATCGCGCCGCGCTACCACACATACTACGCCGAGGACGACAGATCGAACCTTATCCGCTTCGCGCGTGGGGAACTCGATGCGCTCATCACCTGTCACCGCATCTCGGAAGGGATCGACATCCAGTCGGTCAATTCGGTCGTTCTGTTCGCCTCATCTCGGTCGCGGCTGGAGACGGTCCAGCGACTCGGCCGCTGCCTCCGGAAGGACGTGAGCAACCCTGCGAAACGCGCCACGGTGGTCGATTTCATCCGAAACGATGATATCGATGTGGCGGGCGGGGGACCGCCCACCGCCGATCAGGCGCGTCGCGATTGGTTGCAGGCGCTCTCGATGACGCGTGCGCGCCAATCGGACCCGGCCATCCCCTAAGGCACCGTTTGGGTTGAGGGTTCATGTCCACGCCGTCCGAACTGCTCGAAGCCGCTGACTTGGTGCTGGAGGCAACGGAGCAGCCCGAGGAGTTCAAATCGCGCCTCCGTGCCCTTATCCGCAACGCCGGCGACGGCATGGTCGAGGATCATGACGTCGCCGGCCTGGTGGCCATCGTGGACGTCGACAGCGATACCGGGGCTTGAGTCGATGCGGCTTCGAATTACCGGATGGAAATGCCGCAACATCCGCGGAAACCTGCGCGACATCGATATCGACCTGTCGAGCAGTCCCCCGCGATGGACATTGATCCAGATGAACAACGGCGGTGGAAAGACCACCACGATGTCGCTCATCCGCGCGGCCCTCACCGGCCGCAAGCTGGATGCGGACGCCGTGCGGGGCCTACGGCCTGAGGATGGCGAGTCGGTGGGCCTCTTCCAACTCCGGTTCCTCATTGACGAGCGGCTTCATGTCGTCACCATGAATTTCGATTATCAATCCGGCGAGCACAGCTTTAGCACCGCTCGGGCGAGCGAAGCCGATGGCGGGCTGCTCGACGCCCATGCGCTGCCGAGGGAAGTGCGAAGCCTGATGACCCCGGACTTCGCCGAACTCTTCGTGTTCGACGGCGAACTCGCGCGGAAGATCCGCAGCCACAGCTCGGATCGAGCCAGCCATGCGATCCGTACGCTCTACGGACTCGACCGGCTCAAGGCACTGCGCGAGACGATCGAGCGGCTTCTGAATGATCAGCAGAAGCGGGTCGCCGCCGTCACCCAGGCTAGGGACAAGCGGCATGTCGAGCGGCTGCACAAAGGACTCCAGGCGGCTCGGCAGAAGCTCCAGGCGCTCGAGGCCCGGCGTGCGATGATCATCGGCGACAGGGACGACGCGATCGCCGAGCGCGATAGGATCATCAAGGAGATCGGCGACCGCATCGGGGAGAACGAGGAGGCCGCCAGGGAACTTGGCGCCTTGGAGGAAGCTCTGCGCAACGCCAACATCGTCATCCTCACCGAGACCAACGAGATCAAGGTCTCCGTCCAGTCGCCATTCCTGTCCTGCCCAAGGGCGCTTGCCAGGCTGCGCACCCTCGCCGCCAACCTCCAGGCCTTGCAGCTGCCGGAGACCGCCACCGCCGAGTTCTTCCAGGAGCTGGCGGACGGGGAACGCTGCGTCTGCAACGAGGAGATCACCCCGGAGATCCGGGAAAGGATCCTCGCGAAGGCCGCCACCTACATGGCGGCTGAGGAATCCGGCCTGATAAATCACATGAAGACCTTGATCCGCACCACCGAGGAGGAGCCCGCCCGGTTGGACCAACCCGTGGCCACGCTCGTGGCGCGCATCCGCGAACGGCGCCGGATCAAGCAGGAGCTGGACGCCAAGCACGCATCCTACCTAGCCGCGGGCGGCCAGGAGCTTGCCGACATGAAGGCGCGGGCCGATGACCGACAACGCGACATAGGCAGCTTGGAAAGCCAGTTGGAGCGGCTCGACACGAACGATCCGGCAGTCCAGCTGCACCACGGTCTCGGCTGGGAGCACAACATCCCGAAGTGCCGGGCACACACCGCGGAATGTGAGGAGCGCTACAACACCGCCACCGACACCCACAAGCTGCTGCTTCAGTCGCGCATTGCACAGAAGGTTCTCGACAACATCGAGGCCGAGGCGTTGAACCTCTTGCGCGAGAAGATTCGCACCGCGACCAATGTCAAGCTCGCCCAACTGGTCCCGGCTGAACGTCTCGAGGTCGTCCGCATCGGTAGCGCGCTGGAACTCAGCGCTCGCAACCTGGCGCGGAAGGACAACGTGAGCGAAGGCCAAAGCCTCTCGATCGCCTACGCCTTCCTGGCGTCGCTGTTCGAGAGCGCCAATCACCGCCTCCCCTTCATCGTCGACAGTCCGGCCCTCCCCCTCGACGCCGAGATGCGGCGCGAGGTGATCAAGGTCGTGCCCGAGCTCTTTGAGCAGACCATCATGTTCGTCATCTCGACCGAGCGGCAGGAATTCGCCGAGGCCTTCTACGGCCGCCACGAGGCGCGGTTCATCACCCTCGTGCGCGGACCTCATGGCATGGCGGAGCAGCGCGAGGGGGAGGAAGCCTTCCGCACGTTCCAGGACGAGGACGACGCAGCGCCTGCCGCCGGGGTAGCGGCATGACCCTCCGGCGCCCCAAGGGCATGCGCGAATACTTCAAGAAGATCCAGGGCCGTGTTGACGGTGGCGCGCGCTTCGACACGGACTTCGATCAATTCTACCTCTGCCTGATGGTCGGGTTCGATGACGGTCGGCTCGCGCCGGAGACGGACCTGGAACCCACCGAGTTCGTGAAAGGCTACACCGCGGCCCACAAGCCCTACGCCTCCATCATCGCCGGCCTTCTCGTCGAAGCCGAGATGCGCCGCCAGGGCGTACCGATCACCAAAGAGACCCTCCAACGCGAGTTCCGCGGCTTGATCGACATGGGCGACGGCGGCACGCACCTGAAGGAGGAGGGCACGAAGCTTCTCAGCCGCTATGCGGCGAGGGGCTTCGAACTCATCCGGGAGAGCATCGACGCCCCGCGCACGCTGGAGGATTTCCTGGTTGCGTATCATAAGCGCTGGACTGCGCAGGCGGAGGAGCCGGATCTGCAGCGCCCAGGGGGACAGGCTGCCCCGACGGGATCTTAATCGGGTTGCCACCGTCGAGCCGGCCTCTTGCCGCCGCGATACCTCTCGCGAAGTGAACGGGCGCACACGATCGTCGTAGGTCAGTTCGGCTCCTGGCCTATTGTTGTTGCCCCCTAAAAACCGGACAGGGTCTCCTGGGTTGATCGGGTGATGAACTCGCGCGGCGAGCGGTAGCCGAGCGCGCGATGAGGATGAAGGTCGTTGTAGTGCGCCAGCCAAACGGGGAGCTGGCGCAGCACGCTCTCGGCATCCGGTAGCACCGAGACACGCACGTAGTCGCGTTTCAAGGTTCGCACGAACGCTTCGGCCATGCCGTTGCTCTGCGGGCTCTCCAGCGGCGTCGTCTTCGGTATCAAGCCGAGCTCGCGGGCGAAGCGGCGAGTGTCGCGGGCGACGTAGCAACTGCCGTTGTCAGTCAGCCACTCGATCAGGCTCGGTAGCTGGTTGACCGCCCCGAAGCGATGCTCGACGGCCGCCACCATCAGGTCGCGGACGTCCTCGCCCGTGATGCCCGCCGTGGTCGCCACGTAGCTCATCGCTTCCCGATCGCAGCAATCGAGCGCGAAGGCGACCCGCACACGCTCACCGTTCTCTGCTGCGATCTCTAGCCCGTCCGAGCACCAGCGCGTGTTGCGCGTGGCCACCGCCACCTTGCCCTCGTGACGGCGCGTCTCGGCTCCGCCCACATGTCGCTGCAGCAGGAGACCGTGCACCTTCATGACCCGGTAGACCCGCTTGGCGTTCGGTGCAGGCCGACCGTCCCGCTCGGCCTGCCGGCGCAGAAGGGCATGGACGCGCCGATAGCCGTAGGTCGGCAGATCGGCGATGAGCGCCTGGATCGCGCCGAGCAACGCGGCGTCGGGTGCAGGCGGACGGCCGCGTCGGCCCCTGGGCTTCCAGGCGGGGGAGGCCTGCCTGGACGAGGCGAGGTGCGGGCGTGACACGCTCAAAGCTGCGGCCACAGCGCTCACCGGCCGTCCTCCGGCCACGAGGTCACGCGCGAGGGCAACTTTTTGGGGGCGACGACCCGCTCCATCGCCTCGCGCAGGATCTCGGTCTCGAGCGTCTTCTTGCCCAGGAGCCGCTGCAGTTCGCGGATCTGTGGCTCAGGCAGCCCACAGCTCGGAGGCTGGCACCACCTCTTCACCGGCACCGGCGGCCGTGAACGCGCCGCGCTCCATCAGCCGACGCCACGTGAACAGCTGGTTGGCGTTCAGCCCGTGGCGGCGGGCGAGGAGCGAGACGGACTGACCGGGCAGATAGGTCTCCTCGACGAGGCGCACCTTCTCCTGCGTGGTCCAATGCCGACGCCGCTGGACGGAGGTGATCACCTCGACGCGTTCGGCGCGGGGCGGGTCGTTAGAACTCACCATACGGTCGGTCATAGGCACACACTTCCATAAGCGTGAGCCCCTGTCCGGTCATTTTGGGGGCTACTTCACCTATCGACGCCATGGGGGCTGCATAGGCAAGTGCAAGCACGTTTTACGGCACGAGGCGGAGATGGTGCGACGGTGTGCGCTCCCTGCCCATGTCTGACATAAACGACATGGTAGCGGCCAAGCGTCCTGGTTGGATGCGGCTTGGGAGGATGCATCAACATGCGCCGAATCTACCTTCGGCTCCTTAAAGGGCAATAGAATTCCTCGCTCGCTTCCTGAGCCGCACCCGTTTTGACCGGACAGGCGGCATGGCACACGAAGGCATAGGCGTTGGCCTATGATTAAGGCTATGTCATCCGATCCGACCGCTCCACCGGTGCATTGCGAGATCCTGACCGACGTTCAGCGTCGCCGGCGCTGATCCACCACCGATCCTTCGACAAGCTCAGGATGAGGAGATCCGCCTCGTCGAGGAGAGCCAGCAGCCCGGCTCGTCCGTGTCGTTCGACGCTCGTCGCTACGGCCTCTCGCCCAGCCTGCTGTTCTCGTGGAAGCGGCGCATGCTGGAGGGCGGCCATCAGGCCGTGCACGCCGACGAGGAGGTCGTCGGCACCAGCCGGTTTCGCGAGCTGGAGCGGCGCGTGCGCGACCTCGAACGCCTGCTCGGGCGCAAGACCATGGAGGTCGAGATCCTGAAGGAGGCGCTCGACCTCGCCCGCACAAAAAAAACGACCTCGCCGCTCAGCTCCTGGGGCGGTTCGACGGGCGGTTCGCGGTGAAAGCGGTCGCCGACACGCTCGGTGTAGCCCGCTCCCACTTGGCCGAGCTCCTAAGTCGACCTGCTCGGCCGCGCGGCCTCTACCACAAGCCCGAGGATGCGCAGCTGCTGCCGACGATCCGCGCGATCGTGCATGCCTGCCCGAGCTACGGCTATCGCCGCGTCACCGCACTGGTGAACCGCGCCCTACGGTCGCGCGGCGAAGCGAGCGTCAATGCCAAGCGGGTGCTGCGCATCCTGCAGGCGAACGGGCTCACCCTCGCGCCGTACACCGCCCGCCGGCCAGGCCGCACCCACGACGGCATCGTGGTGGCGCTGCGCTCGAACGTGCGCTGGTGCTCTCACCCTCGAACTGCGCTGCCGGGACGGTGCGGTCGTCCGCGTGCTGTTTGCCATCGACGCGTGCGACCGCGAGATCATGGCGTGGTCGGCGACCACGACAGGCGTCTCGGCCGAGATGGTCTGCGACCTGATGATCGCCTGCTGCAAGCGCCGGCTCGGCGCGACGAAGACCCCGCACCCAGTCGAGGGGCTGTCCGACAACGGCTCCGCCTACATCGCCAAGGAGACTGCTCAGGCGTCCGCCGCGCTTGGCCTACGGCTGCTATTCACCCCGGTGCGTTAGCCGCAGAGCAACGGCATCGCGGAGGCGTTCGTGAAGACGCTCAAGCGCGACTATGACCAGCATGGCAAGCCGTCGCGACAGGCGGGCGCCGGCCTCGCCGCCGAGCGCCATGCCGATATCGGTCTGCGCCTCGGCCAAGCGATCGCCGCGCTGTGCCCTCGCACGGGCGAGGCAGGGAACAGGCTCGGCAAAGATTCGGCCCGGACAATGGCTGCAGCGGAAGCGGCGCACCTTCACTCGCCACGTAACCGAGCGATCCTGACAAGGCAGGTCCTTCAGGGTTCGCCAGTACGAGCTATGCACCCGGGCCGACCATCGCCCACAATGCGGGGTAGTCTGCGCGGGCTGCGGTAGTCCTGGCCGTGATCGTTAGCGCATCGGCGTCCAGCGCAAGCTCGTCGACCTGCACACCTTCTGAAACCGAGGGCGACAACGGGATCGAGATCCGCATCGCGCTCTCCCCCGCCCCCCAGAGATCAACGCTTCACAAAGTGCTCAGCACCGAACCTGCGGGAGAACCGAAGTTTCACGCCGAAACACACGTAGTGGCGCTTCGCCGGATCCTTGCGGTACCGGAACCGCTTGCATCGTAAGTGGGTGTGACAGGCGGGCTGCTCCCACGTACGATGACATCGCACGTCCGGCCTTCGGCTCGGGATCATCGTCCCGAAGCCGGCCGATCGCTCCTCGCGCTGTGCCTTATCGTTGCTACCGAAAGCCCGCCCTCAGGTTAACCTGACCTTACGGTGCGACGACCAGCGAACCCGATAGTTGGGCTTTGTTGTCGTCGCAGCGCTGGACGAACGTGGCGGCGAGCTCCCGCACCTGCCCGTCCGTACGGCGGCGGAGCTTGGTGACCGTGAAATCCCCGACGATCTCGTTGCAGCCCCGGCCTGCTCCGGACAACGACAGGCCGGGCTTGTCGGCCGCCTGGAACGGATAGCGGGTGGCCCCGCGGTACGTTCCTAGCCGAAGCTCGCTTCCCTCGGCGGCCGAGAGCTCGAGTTCCCAACCGTCATCCGTCGCGAATCGAAGCTCGACGCTCCGGAAATTCGGCTGGATTAGGTCGACCGGCGTGCCCGGCGGGAGCGCGATTTCCTTGCCGTCCGAGACGTATTCCCCGGGCGGCCCCTGGAAGGTTAGGCTGCCGCGGAGGCGAACCGGCCCCTGCCCCGACGCTCTGGGACCCGTAGCCTCGCAGCAAGGGGCTTCCGCCGTGGCCGTGCCAGTCCGGTTCTCCACCGAAACGGAATCCTCGACGGATCCGAGCAGGACGGCATCAGCCGCCGGCACCGTGGCATGCGTCACCGGAGGCGTGGTCGCGTGATCCAGGGTCGCGGACGTAAGCTCGGCGACCACTTCGGAGAGGCGGAGGGCCTCGCCGGAGGCGGACAGCCGCGAGGCGAGAAGGACCAGCCTGCGGCCGATCGGACCCAGAGACGCCTGCTCCGGGTTGCGCGGATCCGGCGCCAGCGGCACCGTCCGCCCAGGCACGGCCGAGAAGATGACCGGATTGGGTCCGTGGAACTCATTGACGTACCGAAGGATGCCGGCGACCGATTTCAGGCTACTCGTGGCCCCGGCGGTCAGCACAGGCGAACGGAACGACGCCTCCCGCCCCTCGTAGCAGTTATCCAGAAGGAGCAGGTACGGCAGGCCGGTCTTGTCCAGCCGATCCGCCAGCGCGGCGGTGTGGATCGTGCTGCGGCCGAGCGCCTCGATGTCGAGCCGATCCAGCGGCTTGCCATATGCGAAGTCGCCCGGCACCGAGAAGTGGTTCCAGGCGACGCCTTCGGAGATGCCGTGGCCGGCGAAGTAGATCACCAGGATCGGGTTCGTCGCCCGCTCCGCCTGCGCGCGCTTGGTCACGTCGGCGAGGGCACGCTCGAAATCGGTCTTGCTCACGTACCGGTTCGCCGCGGAGGTAAGCGTGATGCCGGCGACCGCTCCCTTCCTCGACAGGATCCCGGCGACGGTGCGCGCGCTCGAGTTCGCCCCTGCCAGATCCGGGAAGCCGTGGAGGGTCGGCGCAGCCGGGGTGACGTAATTCGAGTTGCCGACGGAAAGGAAGAACGTCCGGTAGCGCGGCAGTGCCCACGCCGCGCTCGACGCCAGCAGGCCCAAGGCCAACAGCGTGAGCAGCGCGGCGCGGCGCCGTGTCGGGCTCACTTCGGCGCGCCCTGCGGCGCGCTTCGCCGAATGGCTCCCCGGCAGGCCTCGGCCAACGCATCGGCCTTCATCTTGACCTTGTTCGTGTCGGCCCAGTTGTCCCTGAAGTCCCGCACGGTGTCGTAGAAATCGCGCAGGCCTTTGGCGACGTCGTCGTCTTCCAGGAGGAGCTTCTGTCCCCAATAGGCGCCGGTGAGATCGCGCCAGAGCCCGTCGATGGCGGGCTTCCCGGCTGCGGCCTGCCCGCTGCCTTCCTTCGGTTGGTCCGCGGCTGCGGCGATCTTGCCGGCAAGCGCCACGATGGCCTTGTAGGCCTCGAGCTTCTCGAGCCAGAGCTTCCTCTGAAACTCGATGATGTCCTTGCGGGATTGAAGCTCGCTTTCCAGTCTGACCTTGTTGCGCTCCCCGGCGGAGAACTGCCACACCCCGGTGAGAAGGCCCAGCACGGTCAAGACGGGGGCGGCGACCCCGAGGGCTACGTCCCAATACCGTTTCCTCGCCTCGTCCACGGTTCTCAATCCTCGCTGAGACGGAATTCCTTGTCGACGGTGGGTTGCGTCGGTGCCTGGCCCTGGCTCCGCAGCCGCAAGAAGTGGCTTCCGTCGGCCGCGTCGCGGAATAGGAGGACGAACGTTCCCAACCCCTCGATCACGAGCGACGTGTCGCCCGCGCCGGCGTTCGCCAGACGCCAAGAATGTCGTGACACGGCGAGTTCGCCGTTCTTGCATTCGCGGATGGCCAAGCCATGGTTGGCCTGCTCGAAGGTGTAGGTCTCGCCGGACGTGCAACGGCCGCTCGCGCCCATCGCAACCACGATGCGCTTGAACACCCATTCCCGCGAGGCGCCGCCGGTGAGCTGCGTCGCGAGCCCTTGCCCGGCGACGGGGCTTACTTGAGGGCAGGCAAGGGCGAAGACCACGCCGGCCAAGCCGACCAGAAAAGTTCCTCGCCCCATCGAATCCTCCCGCGCCAGCGTTACCGAGTTTTCCAGTTCGCGTCACGCGAACTGGCGCCTTGCCGAGTGAGTGGGCGGGGTGAGGGTCCTCCGGATTATGGTCCGGCCGGAAGGTGAGTTTCCGGATCTCATTCGGCGGCCTGCGGGGCCGCCGCCAGGGCGAATTCTTGGGGCGTCAGCCACCCCAGGGCGGTGTGACGATGGCTCTCGTCGTAGTGCCGCCGCCACGTCTCGATCTTGCTCTTCGCGTCGGCCACCCCGGCCCGGGCAAACAGGCGCTGCTTCAGCACCGCGTCGGGACCTCGGGACCGAGCGGCCAGGTCATGCCGGCAGCGCTCGCTCGGAAGAGGTTGTCCTGCACGATCGGGCGGGCGATGCCCAGCGTTCGTCCGATCTCTTGCGAACTCACCCCGTCGCGGGCGAGACGCAGCATCTGTTTGATCTGTCGCATGGTCAGCTATCTCCTGTCAGGCATCCCGCGTTCCTCGTGGTCGAGGACAGGGATGCCGCGGTAGCTGACCCGCGGGGATGATCCGTCGCCGATATCGGCTACGGGGTGGCCGGCTTCATCTCGGAATGGTGGCGGACATCAAATCGGAACGCTGGCCGGCTTCCGTCGGAATCCGCAGCGGGATCAGGTTGGTATGCAGAATCGCTTTCATGCGTCCCTTGATCCGGACAACCTGCGCCAGGACGCCGGCGTGCTCGGCGATCTGGCGTCGGCGGCTGTAGGTGTCCTCGTCAGCGACCCAAACCTCCGGCAGGAAGCCGGCAGCGTGCAGCCTCGCGAGCGTCGCGGCATCCACCTTGTCGGTCTTCACGCGAGCGTAGGTGATCGCGCGAACGAGCCGTGGGTTGGCCACGGCGACGTGTTTGACGTGTGGGCGCGGCAGGCGTTCGACCGCGGCGCTGTTGCCGGTCACCTCGATGACGACCTCATCGTCGAGGCTGAGCGTCTTGGCGGAGGCAACGAGCGGCTCGTGGACGAGCTCGACGCGCAACTACCCGGCATGCCACCGATGCGTGATGATCCACGGAATCTCAGCGGCCCGGGAATCTGGAGTACCTCGTCGCACCGCAAGTCACACGGTGGCCGTCCTCTCAGGCCTGAGACGTACGCGGGAGGCCGTCGCCCCATCGCCAGATGCTCGCCTGAGGGCGATCCGAGCGAGTGTGGCAGGCAGCGCGACGAAGCAGATCGCGTGGTATGCCCGCCAATCGACCCGCCGACGGCACGGTCGAGCGTATGTTCTTTAAACGAGCTTCGCAGCGGGACGACCGCCATTCTACGCTGAGGACCTCGCGAGGCGAGGCCGACGAGCAGATCTCGGCCGCTAGGAACCGCTTGTGCGCAACCGACGGGCATCGAAGACCTCGGCGTACCTGTACCGGATGTGCCAAGCCTGATCCCATAGGCCGGTGCATTGCGGGAGCGCCCTGCACACCCCTACGCTCATCCCGCCGAGTTCCTTGAAGGGGTAGACGTACGTCGTCGCGTCATAGGGTGCGGCGACCGCGTGCGTCAAAGGCTGGCGGTGCGTGTCGGACCCCGGCAGCCGAACGAAGACCCTCCGGCCCTGCATCTCCTTCCGCACGAGGCCGCTGCTCGCCATGATCGTAAGGACACGGGACAGATTCGCCTGCCCGAGCCCGAAGCGGCGGCGCAGATCCTCGCGGGACAGGACTCCATCGGGGGTCGCGCGCAACGCCCCCAGGATCGCACCCACATGCTCGCGCCTGACCACGTCCTCGAGGGCGTTGGCATCGGTGAACCGTATGGATGTGTAGATCATCTCACTGAGCACGCGCAGGCGCTCGGACAGCGCAGCGCTGCGCGACGCGATGCGCGCCGCCACGCCCCGGATCAGGGCATGCCATCCTTCCATATCGTCGCAACTCAGATGGCCCGTCAAAGTCTTCCAGGTCCAATCGCGCAGCGCGACGTAGACGCGTTGATCCGAGTCGCCGGCCTGCAAGGCGGCCTCAAGCGCGGTCCGGGCGTCTTCCAGCGCCACGTCGCCAGAACGCAGAGCCTCGAGGGTGATCGCATTGTCCATCGGGCTACTCGAGAGAATACCAGCTGGCTTGAGAACATTTTACAACGTTTCATCCCGCCGTCCAGATCCCGCCCCGTCACCTTCTCGGGGGATGCACGGCGAACTCGTTCGATTGCTCCGACACGGCCCCGGCCCCGTCGAGGACCCAACCCAACCGTCCCGCCGACAGGGGGTACTCCTGCTGGACGACGAAGGCCCGGGTGTTGAACCGGGTGGCCATGTCGCCGGCCGTGTGGCGATGCCCGTCCAGCGTCTTCCCGTCACCGAGAGAGGGGACGATCACGAGGTCGACGTCGAGATCCGCGACCGTGGCCGGCTCGTCCCGCTCGCAAAAGTCGCGGCAGATCGCGAAGCCCACGAGGCAGTCGTCGAGCACGAGCACGGGCAACTCGTCGCCCGGCTCGATGCCCTCTCGATCGCCGTCGACCTGCCGGTACCGGAGGATCTTGCGGTAGCGCAGGACGATCTCCCCGAAACCGTCGAGAACGGCCATCACGTTCCCGGTGCCTGACGCGTCCTCCTCGTGCCATGATCCGGCCACGACCAGGCGCAGGTCGCCCATCTCCGCCAGGGGGCAGGCGGCCATCCCGGCCTGGATGTGCGCGAGGAGGGTCGGGGGCACGCAGAGCTCGGCCCAGACGAGCGCATGGCACCCCGACCGGCGGGCCTCGGCGAGCTGCCGCAGGACGGTGTCCCCGGCATCGAGGCACCGGACCTCTCGCACGACGATCGGCCGTTCGTCGTATGTCAGGTCGAGGTCCCGGAACATGGCGGCCCCGAACACCATGGACGCCGCCGTCACCTCGTCCGTCACGGCGTCGGGCACGTGGAGACGGACCCGGTAGCCGCCGGACATCGTGGGCAGGATCCGGTGGTAAAGCACCGCGCGCCGGCGGAACGCCTGGTTGGCGAGCGCGCGCTTGTTCGCCCGCTGCCGCCGGCGGGGGATCACGAAGTGGCCGCCATCGGCGCTGAGCCACTCGACGTTGGGATCGGCCGGCAGCCCGTGCTCTCGCTCCTCGTGAAGCAACGCGTCGGCCGCCCGGGCCCGGGCGGCCGCCCACACCATCGCCTCGGCTGGGTCTCGCGGGACCGGGGTCCAGGCGAGGTCGTCATTCTCCAAGGCACGGCGGAACACCTGCGCGATGGCGACGAAATCGGCCTCGTCGATGTCCTGGAACACTTGGCGCAGCGAGGACGTCGCCCCGAGGATCAGGACGTAGGTCTCGACCAGGATGCGCACGAGCATCGGGATGCGATCACGCGGGTCGTAAGCGGCCTGTACGCCGCACAGGGCACGGAACGCGGCCGCCCACTCGGCATCGGGCAGGATCTGGTCTCGCGGCATCGGATGACCTCTCGTCCCGGCTTTGCCGAGGAGAGGCCGGATGGGCGACGCACGACCGGCTCGTCCCGGACCCGATCCGGCACGATCGCGAGTACGACGCTCGACCACCCAGCCCTCCGGCGGGTTTCACACTGCGCCCCATCCAGGGCGACTTGATTCCTCCATCCGGAGGCACCGAATAAATCGTCGAATTGAGACTTCGAGTCAATTCGATCTGCCGTCCAGGCATCCGGAACCAAATTGGAGCGGCGCGCGTTCTCAGGACGTCTCCACTCGTTCCGTCCATTGGCAGCGATACGTCTACCTATATTTGCCTTAACGCTGAAATATTCATGTGCGTCACGCGCCAAATATGATGCCGCGCGACACGATTGGCGGGGCGATCGACAGACATAGTTTATCAATCGCGCCCGGTCGCGTCAAAAAACATCGCTCTATGAGCGTTTTTTCCGCTCACTCAGAAGTTTATTCAATAGAACGCTGTTGTATGCCGATGTAAATACCTGTGCTGCTAATTGATATGCGCCTTTCGACTTTCCAACTTTGGCTGGATCGAAGTTCTGGCCCTCGATGATCGCCCAATAAGATTGAAGGACCTCAGCTATGTTTGCTCGCAGGAACTCGTCGGGATCGGTCTTCCAGCTTACCTTTCCGCCGTCGTGCGACATTATCGATGTGAGACCGAACAGGATCGGGTAAACGAAGCCATCGGGATAATCGTGCTTGGTCTCATTTTCATAAAATTTCGTCTTTGCGGGCTTTGGTAAGTATTTGTTGAATTTGAAACCCTTGTTTTCTGTGTATTTTTTTGTCCCAGCCCAAATTCGAACACATCGCATGCCCCCGAACCGCTGGCTAGTCTTGTTGTAGGCTGCAGGAAGCAATTCATATACCAAATCGTATAGCCGAGGCATGTCGCGCATGAGTTTGAGCGCACTTTTCATGCCCTGATGTTTCATTTCGACGATCTGCCCTTTGACGGAACTGACGACTTCCTCGTCACCGTCCAGTTTGTTGAAAAGCGCGACGCACTGCCCCTTCTGAGCGAAGATCATTTGAGGATTCTCCGCAGCCTGTCGCGTCGGCAGCTTATCGGGGAGAACGGACAGAGGAATCAGGGACAACGCGATCAGATCGCGCGCCTTGATCCGCCCACCTTCGTTAGCTTTCCACTCGACGTCGCCCGCGATAACCGGATCGATGTTTGCCTTGATCTCTTCGTAGAACCCCCGTTTGTGGAACTTTGTCTCTTCAGTCAGCTGAGCATTGTTATTGCGGGCGGCATTTATGCGCAAAATCTTATCTTGAAATTGCTCTTCGGCGTAGTCTCCGTTGCCGGGATAAATAATTTCGACTGGGATCCTGATATCGGGGAGCTCTTTCTTGAAAGCCTCGATCTCGTCAATATTCTCGTCCCAAATTTCCTTCAGATCTTCCCATCGACGCCCGCGGCTCAGCAATTCTTTCCCATCGTCGCAGCTGAGGCCGATGATGAAGCGCGCGATGGCCAGGCAGTTATGTCCACCATCGAGGATGCCCTCCAGCTGCGGATCCTCGAAGGCGATGCGGAAGCGCCCCCGTTCCAGGGCGTCCACTTTCCTCGCCCCGATCAGGATCCCCTTCGACATGAACTGGAACGTCTCGGGCTCGTTCTCGAGGGTCTCCTCGATGCTGTCGGTGAGCGAGCTCCTCTTGGCCGCGCGGGGATTGGCGTCCAGGTC
Source organism: Methylobacterium sp. D53M (assembly GCF_053345625.1). Taxonomy (NCBI): domain Bacteria; kingdom Pseudomonadati; phylum Pseudomonadota; class Alphaproteobacteria; order Hyphomicrobiales; family Methylobacteriaceae; genus Methylobacterium; species Methylobacterium sp. D53M. The sequence continues at coordinate 14,753 of NZ_JBKFAL010000024.1, read as the reverse complement.
CGCCACGGAGAACAGATCCACGAAGCTCGCAAGGTTGATGTTCCCGATGAGCTTGTTCAGCTCATAGGTTCGCACGACGGCGTCGTGCATTCGCATAATGACGAAGTCTTTCACTGTGTTCGCCTCATCTCGACGGCGCCGAGAATGCGGGCGTGGACGATCCTTGCCGCAGGGCACCGCGGGCTGACATCCCTCCGGGGCCTGAAACGGAACGTCCGAACACTTCGCCTTCCGGCAGATTTCATCGCGCGTCCAATCCTGGACCGTGGCCTCCGTCCGGAGGCGGCGCGATCAAAAGGTGATGCACGCGGCCATGTCAAATCGGCCGCGCGCCGATGGCCTCTGCGACCGGGATGCCGGACCGTCGCGCCAAGAACCGGGACCGGCGCTTGTTCCGACGGCGGCCGCCCTCTCGCGAGCAACCCGCGGCCGGCGGAGCGCCGTGGCCTACCGGTCCCGCGGGGTCGAAAGCGCGGTCGCGCCCGGGACGCGCTTCGTCTACACCGGCCGGCCCCACCTCCGGGTCGTGCTCCCGAGCAGCCGCGCGACGGTCGATAATGTCGGACTCCTTCAATGCCGGCCCGCGGCTTGCCGATCCCCAAGGCGACGCCACCCGCCAAGCTGTCGATGCACTGAGGGGCTACGCCTTCCAACTCTACGCCAGCGTCCTGGCGTGGCTCGTGCTCGGCGCCGGCGAGGATCTCCACCTGGAGGTCGCGGAGGACTACGCCTCCGTCACCAGAGACGCCATGAACGCCGTGCAGGCGAAGGACACGGGCGGTTCGGGCACGGCCACCCTGCGGACCGACGGCGTGCGCCAGGCGATCGAGACGTTCGTCGACCTGACAAGGCGCAATCCGGGACGTCAGGTTCACCTCCGGTATCTGACCACGTCGAAGATCGGGATCGAGAGGGCGGGATCCGATCGCATCGCGGGGGGCGCCGCCCTGCATTACTGGGAGCGGGTGGCCCAGGGGCGCGCCGAGGTGGCGCCGCTCCGGGCCCGCCTCCTCGCGTCCGACCTCGATTCGAGCGTCGCCGATTTCCTGTCCGGCCGCAGCGACGACGCGATGCGCGACGAGTTCGTTCGGCGAATCGTCTGGGACTGCGGTCGCGGGGGCGTGCAAGACCTGAGGGCCGAGATCGAGGCCGTCCTCGCGACCGACGGGCGCCACGGCCCCGCTCTCGACATCGACGAACTCCCGAGGGCAGCGTCCAGTCTCGTCGAGGCCGTGCTCGAGAAGGCGATCGCGCCCCTCCCGCGGAAGCTGACGGTCGCCGATCGGGCGCGGGTGCTTCGTCGGGTGACGCATACGTCGCTTCCGACGGCCGACCTGCGACGCCTGCTTAGCACGGTGGCACGGGCCGGCGCCGCTCCTAACACGCCCGAAGCTGCCGAGGCCCCGAACTGGGATTGGGTGTATCCCGTCTCGGCGATCGGAGATCCTCATCCCGTGGTCGTCCGTCGTGGCCTCGTCGACGACGTTGCAGCGGCGGCTTCTCACGGCGCTGCCGTCGTCGTGGGCGGGACCGGCTTCGGGAAGAGCCTGCTCGCGCGACAGGCCGCGCGCGCGACCGGCGGGGATTGGCTCGTGGCAGATCTGAGGGATCTGCCAGCCAACGTCGTGCGGGAGCGGCTCTCGCTGCTTCTGGCCCGCTCCGGGCAGTCCTCGGGCGGAGGTCTCATCCTAGACGACTTCGATGAATGGGACGATGCGGGCGTGGCGCGCGGCCTTGCCCTTCTCCTCTCCGCGGTCGCGCGTCGAGGCGCCGCGCTCGTCGCGACCACCCATCGGGAGCCGACCGCGCGCGTCTTGGCGAGCCTCGGGATTGCCTCCAGCGCCCCGATCGCCGCCACGCCGATGACTTCGGACGAGGTGGCGGCCCTCATCGCGATGGCCGGCGGCGACGGCGATCGATGGGGCAAGGTCGTCCACCTCGGAAGCGGCGGGGGGCATCCGCAGCTTGCCCAAGCCGCGGTGCTTGGCTTGGCGGCCCGCGGCTGGCCTGAAGACGCGCTCGTCGAGCATCTGGTCGGACGGAACCCGGACGTGCTTCGGGAGAGGGAGGCGGTGCGCGCACGTCTGAGGGAGGCAGTGCCGCCGGAAGCGCGCAGCATCCTGTATCGCAGCAGCCTCGTGCTTGGGCGCCTCCCGCGTCGGGTGGCCCTTGCGCTGGGCTGCGTCTTGCCCGCCGTCGACCGGCCCGGCGAGGCCCTCGATCGTCTCGTGGGCCCCTGGATCGACGCCGTCGGCCCAGAGGAGTACCGGGTGTCGCCCCTGGTGGGCGACGCGGGCCGGGCCATGCTGTCCCGGGACGAGCAGACCGCGGTCCATCGGGCCGTCGTCGATGCCCTGCTGGCGGAGGAAGGGCTCGCGACCGACGTCGCCGACGCAGTATTCTTCCACGCGCTCGAGGGGGAGAGGCCGGAGAGCCTTGCCGGGCTCTGCACGTCCATCATCTCGGCCGATGACCGAGTCCGGCGGGTGATCGCCGCGCAGTCCGTCATGCTGCGCCACCTGCGAACTGATCGACTGGCCTATCCGAAGGCGCCGGTAATCTCGAAGCTGCTGAGACTGGCCCAAGTGGTCCTGCTGCTCGCGAAGGGCGACGACGAGACCACCCTGGAGGGCATCGAGGCGCTGTTGCGCGAGATTAATCAGGGCGTGACGGTGGCCGCCGTGGACCGGGCCTTCGAGGGCATGGCGCTCTGCAAGTTGCTGCTTGAGCGACGCCTCGGGACCCTCTTGCGTGATCGCTGGGTCGACCTGTTTCTTCGGTTCGACGAAGTCGCCTCCGGCCGGCCAGAATGGCAAGAGGCGGAACGGTCGTTTGCCGACGCGCACCAAAGCCGATTGGGCCTCCGCAGCTTGATCATCGCGGCGCAATGCTCCGCCCTCACGACCGTCGCCGACCTGGAGGCACTGTTCGAACGGCTCGGCAGCGTCGCGCCGGATCGCCGGGACGGGATCCTCTCGGGCATCGCCGCGCTTCCCGGGGGCAACGCCCTCATGGTTAGCCGCTCGTGGCTGGCCGAGGCCGAGGCCGGGGCGATCGACTGGCCCGACGCCGCGTCGCGCTATCTCGGGATGGCCCAGCGTGCCGCGGACTGGGGCGCTCGGGACCTCGCCCTGCGATGTCACGCCGCCCGCGCGGTCATGTTGGACGAATACGGCCGAGAGCCGGATGCCGCCCTGCGCGCGCTCGACGAGGCGGCGGGTATGGTCGGGCCGGATCCCGTCCTGGCCCGCGCCCGCGCGAAAGTGCTATGGCGCCGGCGGGAACACGCGGCCGCGCTCCCGCTCCTCGAGGAGGCGGTCGCGGCTTCCTCGTCGCAGGCGCCGGTCGAGCGGGCGTTCCTCCTGCGCGAGGCGGCGATAAGTGCCGCCGAACTGGGCGACTGGGCCAAGGCCGCCGCGTGGTTCGCGCAGGGTCGCGACGCCGCGTACAAGGTCGGGGGCGTGATGACGCCGATGGCCATCGGCCTCGAAGCGGACATCGCCACAGCGGCCTGGCACCTCGCCAGGGCAGACGCCGCCGTCCGGGGCATGGCCGAATGTCTCCGCCGCCTTGCGGGCGTCGACCCGCAGGGCGAGGTCAAGAATGCCTATGTCCATCGCATCGTCCGGCACGCAATCCTCTGGATGCACGACGCGACGATCGCCCGCCGCACGCGTCTCGACGACGGGGGCGAGCTGGCCATGCCGCCCGGCGCTGGCAGCAACCCCGAGCCCGACGAAGCCGTTCGCGACCTCCCGCTCGCCGAGATCGACGTGGCTTGGTACCTCCTCGCCCAGGTCGACCTAGCGACCGGCGGCGGGGGCGGCGTCGCCGCAACCTTGCATGCGCACCTTGCCGGCGGTCCCGTCCCCGGCCAGGAGATCAGGATTCGGCAGATGCGGGTCGCGATGGCGATCCGCAGCTCGGACCCGGCCGCGTTCGCGGAGGCCCTGGTGGATTGGGTGGCGGCCAGCCTCTATCTTTACGCCAACGAGGAGGCGTTGCTTGCGGACGACGTCCTGGCACCCGCCCGCGGGCCGATGCCGGATCCCACGCCGTCCGAACTCTCGAGGCCGCCGGCCGTAAATGCCGCCGTTAGGGCGGCGGTCGCCTTCGGGATCGCGGCAGTGCTTGCCGGACGGACCCTGCCCGCCGACACGCTCGCGGCCGGGATCTCCGCGCGCCTCGGTCCGTCGCACCCGGCCGTCGCCCTCGTGGCGCGAATGGCCGCCGGTAGCCCTCCCATGGAAAAGGTCCGCGATGGGGCCGACGCGGTCGCCCTTCTGCGGTCGAGAGGCGGGAACGACCCCTCGGACCTGTTCGTTGTGACGCTCCGCTTGGTCGAGGAGGTCGGGCGGTCGGACTTCAGGAACGCTATCGAAAGCCCGCTATGGGCATGGATCGGGCAGCGTTGGACCCATGCCGCCACGCAGCAGCGTTTCGCCTTGCGGGATCCTCGGACCAACGGGCCCGCGATCTTGAGCGCGATCGAGACTGGCACCGCAAACCTGGCGTCGGCCGTCCGAGTGACGCTCGCCGCGCTGCCAGCGGTACGAGTTCGCCTCCACCACGCGGTCATGGAGGATCTCCGGCGCATGATCGCATAGCGCGCGTCGATCAATTTCGAGGTAATGCCGCCAATCGCCGTCCCGTTGGCGAAGGCTGCTCCCACCGCCTAATTCGATGAACCCGGCCTTGTCGGGAGCCTGCGCCGTGGCCGTGCATGTCCGGCAATCATCGCGGCCGCCGGAAGGCAGCTGTGCGTAACGGAGAGAGAATGAGCCGGCACTCTATGACAACAGGCTGGAAGTGAGTAAACTCACTTCCTATAGCATGTTCCTTCACTTCCAGCGACGATCTGACGGCGAGCGACGACCGAGGGTGTAAATGCTTGAGAACAGCCTCGATTTCACGGCGATCCGCGGCGTGCAGGCCGGGAGCGCCTATTACGTGATCATGGTCCCCCTCAAGGTTGTTCCCACCTTTTTCAAGTTCGACGACGCGTCGATGCCGAGTGCGCTGCGGGCGCAGCGTACCTTGAACAAGGCGAGAGTACCCGAGATCGCGAATTACATCACGCGAAACCCGACCGAGTACATTCTGTCGGCCCTGTGCGCGTCCGTAGATGGGGAGATCGAGTTCGAGCCGATCGCGGCCGAGGGACACCTGCGCGGGGTCGGTCGGCTGCGCGTCTCGATGAGCGCGACCATCCTGATCAATGACGGACAACATCGTCGCGCGGCCATCGAGGAGGCGTTACGGGAACGGCCGCTCATCGGGGACGAGACGATCCCGGTGGTCGTGTTCGCGGACAGGGGCCTGCAGCGCTGCCAACAGATGTTCGCCGATCTCAACATCCACGCGGTGCGGCCAACCCGATCAATCCAGCTCCTCTACAACCACCGCGACGCACTCGCCGGGCTGGCCCGGCACGTGGTTGGCGCGGTCCCCCTCTTCCGCGACTTCACCTGCATGGAGAGTTCGAGCATCTCGAACAGGTCGTTGAAGCTATTCACCCTCAGCAGCATCCACCAAGCGACGGCCGAGCTCGTCGGCAAGGCGCGCAACGGCTCGATCGACGAGGGCGACTGCAGCACCGCGGTCCGGTTCTGGACCGCGGTGATCGAGAACATGCCAGATTGGCGGCGTGTCGGCTCGCGCGAGGTGTCGTCGGCCGAGCTCCGGCGGGACTACATCCACGCCCACGGCGTCGCGATGCAGGCGATCGCGACCAGCGGCAATTGCCTGCTGGCCGAAGTCCCCGACGGTTGGGAGGCACGCCTCGAGGCGTTGCGGGAAATCGATTGGTCGCGCGCCAACCGTGCCTTGTGGGACGGCCGCGCGCTCGTCGCCGGCAAGGTCAATCGCTCCCGCAACAACGTCGTGCTCGTCGGCAACGTGATTTCCGCCGCGCTCGGCATCCCCCTGTCCGCCGAGGCGCGCCGCATCGAGGACCTGCACGCGCCGACTGGCGCCTATCGGATGGCGAGTTGACATGGCCGGGAATGTCACGCTCGACCGGGCTGCGCTCTCTGCCCGGATCCGGGAGATCCAGGACGTCTACAGGTCCGACGCGCGCCCCTGGGTGATCGGCTTCTCCGGCGGCAAGGATTCGACGTGCACCCTCCAGCTGGTCTGGAACGCGCTGTCCGCCCTGCCGGAGGCCGAGCGCACCAAGCCGGTCTACGTCATCAGCTCAGATACGTTGGTCGAGACCCCCGTCATCTCGCGCTACATCGACGAGACGCTCGCGCGCATCTCGGCTGCCGCCCTCGAGCAGGGCCTTCCCGTCACGACCCACAAGGTATCGCCCAACACTGACCGAAGCTTCTGGGTCAACCTGATCGGGCGCGGGTACCCCGCACCGACGCGGCGGTTCCGCTGGTGCACGGAGCGGCTGAAGATCGAGCCCGCCAACGACTTCATCCGCAGCCGCGTCGCGGAATTCGGCGAGGTCGTGATGGTGTTGGGCGTCCGCTCCGGGGAGAGCGCGACCCGGGCCCAGGTCATGAGCCTCCACCGCATGAAAGATTCCCCGCTTTCGCGGCATTCGTCATTGCTGAACGCATTCGTCTACGCCCCCATCGAGGCTTTCACCACCGACGACGTGTGGACCTACCTGCTCCAGAACGCTTCGCCTTGGGGTAACGACAACCGGCAGCTCTCGCAGATGTACCGCAACGCCGCCGGCGGGGAGTGCCCGCTCGTGGTCGACACGACCACGCCGTCGTGCGGCAACTCCCGCTTCGGTTGCTGGGTCTGCACCGTGGTGGTGCGCGACAAATCCATGGAGGCGATGATCGACGCAGGCGAGGAGTGGATGCAGCCGCTCCTCGACTTCCGCGACCTGCTCGCCGAGACCCAGGACCCGGAGGCGAAGCTCCGGTACCGCGAGTTCAAGCGACGATCCGGCCACGTGTCCTTCATCGACGGGACCGACAGGCCGGCGCCGGGGCCCTACACGCTCGATTTCTGCAAGACGCTCCTCGAGCGTCTCCTGACGACGCAGGTCGAGTTGCAGCGGAGCGCGCCTCCGGGCGAGGACACGCTCCTGATTCACGACGCGGAACTGCACGAGATTCGCCGCCTGTGGCGCACCGAGCGCGGTGACTGGTCCGACAGCGTGCCCGCGATCGTCAAGGGAGCCCTGGGGAGGGACCTCGACTGGGTCGCCGAGGACGAGGTCGCACTCGGCGCCGAGGCAGGAGCGCTGCTGAAGGAGGTCTGCGCGGAGCACGGCGTGCCGGTGGACCTCGTCGTACAGCTTCTCGACGTCGAGCGGGCTTCCCACGGCCTCAAGCGTCGCACCGCGGTGCATGCCCGGATCGAGGAGGTGCTGCGGCGCGAATGGCGTCCGCTCGACGTCGTCGTCGAGGAGCGCCGCCGGAGACTCGGCGAGGCGGCCCTGACGGCGACCGATGAACCGGTCGGGAAGGAGCGCGACGATCGCGCGCCCCGGCTGCCTTTCCCGGAGACGGAGGACGCCGCGCCATGATGCTGCGCACGGTGAGGCTGCATGACTTCGGTCTCTACGGCGGCGAGAACAGCTTCGACTTGGCGCCGCGCCGCGGGCCCGGCGGCGCGGCTGCGCCGATCGTGCTCGTCGGCGGCCGCAACGGCGCCGGCAAGACGACGCTGCTCGAAGCCGTGCGGCTGGCGCTGTATGGCCGGCGAGCGCTGGGCCCGCGCGTCTCGCAGTCGGACTACGACGCCTACCTGCGCGGTCGGATCCATGCCGGCCGTGGGGCCACGTCGGCCCGGGTCGAGCTGGACTTCGACTATGCCGAAGCCGGCGTTGTACATCGCTACCATGTAGGCAGGGGGTGGTCCGTCCGCGGCAAGACACTGAACGAGTACCTCCAGGTCGAGAAGGACGGCGCCACGATCTCGTCGGTTCCGCGCGAGGAGTGGCACCAGTTCCTCCAGGAGCTGGTGCCGCCCGGCGTATCCCAGCTGTTCTTCTTCGACGGCGAGAAGATCCAGGACATCGCGGACGGAGCCGAACGCGATGACGGCCAACTCGCGGAGGCGGTCCGCGGTCTCCTCGGCATCGAGCTCGTCGGCCGGCTGCGCGACGATCTCGGGCTGCTCATCGCGCGGCACGGCCGCGCGGCCGCGCAAGACGCGATCCCACGCCTCCAGGCCTGCGACCGCGAAAGTGCGGAGGTCGGCGCGCGCGCCGCCACGCTCTCCGACGAGGTCGCGGAGCTCGCTTCCGCGCGGGATTCCCAGATTCGCGCCGCCGAGCACGTCCGCCTCCGTTTCGTGGCGGAGGGCGGGGACGAGGCGGCGCGGCGTGGGCAGGTCGAGGCCGCCCTCGACGAGGCCCGGCGCGACGTCGCGCGCTGCGAAAACGAGCTGAGGGGCTTGGCGAACAAGCTGCTGCCGTTCACCGTGGCCCCGCGCCTCACCGCCGCCTTCCGCGATGCGCTCGCGCAATCTGGGGCCGGGGGGGAGCGGGGGAACGCGGCGCGAGCGCTCGGCGCGGCGATGCTGGCCTGGCGCGCGACCGGCCATCCGGCTCGGCAGGCGCGTTGGGACGCACCGCACTGGCAGGACGTCGAGCGCTTCCTCAAGGACTGGACGGAAGGGGGCGAGGCACCCAGCTCCGCCGCGTTGCGCGAGGTGGGCGACGGCAGGGCCGCGCTGGAACGCCTCGAGGAAGCCGAGGTGGTCGCGCGGCCGCGCGCGCTATCCCTGGCACGGGATCTCGACGCCGGGCTGAAGCGGCTCGCGGGCGCGGAACGGGCGCTGGCCCGGGCGGACAACGCCGCGGCCGGGCTGCTGCTGGAGGAGCTGCGGGCCGCCGAGCAGAAGGTGGGGGCCACGGAAGCGACGCTCCGCGCGCGGAGATCGGACCTGGAGCTCGCGCGGGGCCGCCTGTCCTCCCTCGCCCGCGAGCGCAGGAACATCCTCTCGGCCGACGACGAGGGACGGGTCGCTGCGAGCCGGGCCGACCTGGCCGCGCGAGTGGCCAAGGCCCTGGTCGTCTACGAGGAGCGGCTCCTGCTGCAGAAGCTCGCGCGGCTCGAGCGGGAGTTCACCGCGTGCTTCAACCGCCTCGCGCGGAAGAAGAGCCTCGTGGCCGCCGTCCACATCGATCGGACGACCTTCGCCGCGACCCTGATCGATGCGGCCGGCGGGGAGCTTCCCAAGTCCCAGCTCTCGGCCGGCGAGAAGCAGATCTACGCCGTCGCCATGCTCTGGGCCCTGGCGCGGACGAGCGGGCGGCCGCTGCCGATGATCATCGACACGCCGCTCGGACGCCTCGACAGCGAACACCGGCGCAACCTCGTGCGCCACTACTTCCCGGAGGCGAGCCACCAGGTCGTGCTGCTCTCCACGGACACCGAGGTCGACGGTGAGCTGGCACAAGAGCTCGCCGGCGCCGTGTCGCACACCTACACGCTCGAGTTCGCGGACGGTCGGACGCGGGCGGTGCCGGGATTCTTCGAGGAGGCCGCGGGCGGGGAGGACGACCGTGCACTACAGCAAGCTTAGGATCTCGAAGGACGCGACCTCGAAGCTCAGGTTCCTGCGCCAGCGCACCGGCCTTACACCGAACCTCCTGTGCCGGATCGCCCTGATGACCTCCCTCGAGAAGGGCGCGTTGCGCGACGCCCAGGCGCCGGACGAGGACGGGTCGGAGTTCAACGCGTACACGTTGACGGGCGAGTACGGGGCGCTCTTCGCGGGCATGCTCCGGTTCGTCGAGGAGGCCGCGGCGGAGCGCGAACTCGACGACGGCGTCCTGCTCGCGCTCCTGCGGAGCCACATTCACCGAGGCGTCGGGATGCTGTCGGTGCGGGTCAAGTCGTCCCTCGACGTGTTGACGCTCATTCCCGGGGAGGCCGCCGCGTGAGGGACGCCGAACGGGACGGGGGACGCGTATACCTCGACCACAACGCCACGACGCCGGTCGATCCGGCGGTGCTGGCGGCGATGGAACCGTACCTGCGAGAGCTGTTCGGCAACCCGTCAAGCGCCGAGACCATCGAGGGATCCGTGGCCGCGGCGGCGGTGGAGCGGGCCCGGGAACAGGTCGCGGCCTCGATCGGAGCGCGTCCGAACGAGATCGTCTTCACCGGCAGCTGCACGGAGGCGGACAACATCGCGATCCTCGGGGTGGCACGGGCCCACCCCGACAAGCGCCACCTGATCACCACCCAGGTCGAGCACGCAGCCGTACTCGGCCCGGCACGCGCCCTCGAACGCGACGGCTGGCGGGTCACGCTGCTCGACGTCGACGAGTGCGGCGTTGTCGCGCCCGAGGCGGTGGCCGCCGCCATCGGGCCCGACACCTGCCTCGTTTCGGTAATGGGTGCCAACAACGAGGTGGGCGCGCTGCAACCGATCCGGCAAATCGGGGGGATCTGCGCGGAGCGCGGCGTGCTCTTCCACAGCGACCTCGCGCAGCGCGCGACCTACGTCGCGGTCGACGTCGAGCGGGACGGGCTGCACCTAGCGAGCCTGTCCGCGCACAAGGCTTACGGGCCCAAGGGGATAGGCGCACTGTACGTGCGGTCACGCCGCCCGCGCGCCAAGGTCGCCCCGATCATGTTTGGGGGCGGCCAGGAACGGGGGCTGCGTCCCGGGACGGTGCCGACGGCGCTGGCGGTCGGCATGGGCGAGGCCTTCGAGATCGCCGCACGCACCCGACGGACGGAGGCGCCGCGGCTGAGGGCGCTGTGCGACCTGTTTCACACGCGGCTGCGATCGTCGCTCGATGGCGTCCTCCTGAACGGCCCCGACATGGACCGCCTGCCGAACAACCTATCCCTCTCCATCGCGGGCGTGGAGCCGTACGCCCTGATCCGGCACTTGGCCGATCGATGCACCTTCTCGGCCTCGAGCGCCTGCGGGAGCGCACGGGTCGAGACCTCCCACGTGCTCGTCGCGATGTTCGGCGACGGCCCCCGGGCGCGCGGGGCGTTCCGCGTCGCTCCGGGGCGTTTCACCGGCGAGGAGGACGTCGCGGCCGCGGCGGCCTGGATGGTGGAGGCCGTCGGCCGCCTCAGGGGGGCCGCCCACGCGGCTTGAGCAGGTTCCAGGCAGCAGAAGCGTGAGACCCCGCACACGGCCTCCGACAGCCGCCTCGTCTACATACCGGCGCCGCGCGGAATCGACGACCCCGGACGGGAGGGCGGCGGCCCCAGCGGTCGCTCTTGCGAGCGAGCGCGTCGCCGTGCAAGTTGCCGGATACGGTCGCAGGTAGGTCGGTGACATGGCGTGCGCGCTCGGCGCGGATGGGACGCGTTCCTTTTACGAGACGAACGCGGAAGCATACGCCGCATCGACGTTGCTCGCCCGGATGGACAACCATCACGACAGCTTCCTCGCGGTCCTGCCGACGGACGCGGCGATACTCGATCTCGGTTGCGGGTCGGGGCGTGACTTGCTCGCGCTGGCCGGCGCCGGCCTCGAGCCGATCGGCGTCGACTATTCTCGGCCGATGGCCTCGATCGCCCGGCGCACGTCCGGATGCCCGGTCCTCGTCGCGGACTTGCGCGACCTTCCGTTCCGCACCGGTGCGGTCGACGGGATCTGGGCCGCGGCCTCCATGCTGCACCTCTCCGGTAGCGACCTGCACCGGGCATTGGGCGAATGTCGTCGAGTGCTACGCTGCGGCGGCATCCTTTACGCCTCCGTCAAAGCCGGGGCCGGCTCAGGGCCGGACCGGGATGGCCGCTTTTTCGCCTTCCATTCACGGAGGGGTTGGCGGCGATCCCTGGCCGAGGTCGGCTTCGACCCGATCAGCGTCGACCTGAGCCACGAGCGGCGCGTCATCGATGGCCGGCACCGTGCGATACGGTGGCTGAACTCGCTGTCTCGCGCCGTCTGAGCCGAGGAACGATGTCCCCCCACGTGTACCGTTCGCGTCTGGCCCTGCTCGGGCTCGGGTGGCTGGTCACCGCGGCCTCCGCGGCGCCCGCACCGGACAAGCCATCGGTCCCGGCGCACTCGCAAGCCGCTCCAGCGGTGCCGGTGCCCGCCCAACCTCAAGACGAGCTAGCATCTGTCGCCCCCGGACGCGGAACCACCGGAGCTGCCCGTGAGATCGCTTCGACAGCGGGTGTGGAAGCGCCGCGCCACCCTCCCGCTGCACCGTCGGTTTCCGATGGCTCTTGGACGGGACGGGACTGGGCGCCCATCGTCGCGGCCGGCTTCGCCGGCACGGGCGGAATCCTCGCCTTCTTCGCCGCCATCCGATCGACTCATTTGGCGCAGCGCGCCAATCGCGCGGCACTGGCGCAGAAGGCCAACGAGACCGAACTCGATGCGATCGAGCGTAAGCTGGACGACTTCCTGGGGCCTTACCTACAGCTGTCGCACACGAACCGGCTCCTCCAGCGCGATCTCCGCGAACGGCAACCGGATCCGGAGGCGTTCCGGACCATGATCCTGCTGTTGGATCCTGCCTGGCGCGACAGGCTGTCGATCGGCGACCGCACCCTCGTGGAGGAGATCATCAAGATCGACGGACAGCTAGAGTTGCTGATCAGGAGGAGCGCTGGCCTCGTCGACGCGACCATCCAGCCATACCTGGCCCGCGCCTCGGCGCATTTCCGGATGATCCGGCTCGCCTTCAAGGGCAAGCTGGACAACGATCCAGACCGCTACGCCAAGTACGTTTACCCGCGCAGCCTGGACGCGGTGCTCAATCTCGAGGTCGCCCGCCTGCAGGGGCGTCGCGACCGGATTCTGGCGAGTCCGGACGTGCCTTATTCGCCGCCTCCCCCACTCGCCATCCCTTCGGATCTAGCCCTGGAAGCGTGATTGACGCGAGAGCATCGGCTCGCGGGCGAACGGCCACGAGCGGCGGCCGCACGCTCGTCCGGCAGGCTCAAGAGACCATGCATCCGGCGACCGGTCAGGTAACGCCGGGCAGCCGCTCAAGCAGAGCTCTGAGATATGCGGCCGCGGCGGCGGCGGCGTAGCCCTGCCACTCGTCGCCCTTATGCTTGTCACAGTAATCGCAGATCCCGCGAACGATCAGATAGCCTTTGCCCTCGAACCAGGCCGCGTCAGCGATACCGGAAGCCTCCATCTCGGCAGCCTTCACGTCGAACTTGGCCCGAAGCTCGTCCCTGAGCTCAGAATTTTTCAGCAGGACGTTCGCGGAGGCGATGATGCCGAAGTGAACGACCGGAACATCGGAACTTCGCCTCGGGTCAGCCGTGACATCGTACGTCCGAGCCTTGAGGTTGCCGTCCTTGTCCTGGGAAGGGCGCTGCCCGTTCTCTATCCGCGTCGAGAGGGGGAGGAAGGCCAACCATGGCTGGCTTCCATTCGAGACCCGGTCCGCTTCCATAAAGTCGGCCACGCGGGCGAGCCGTGAGGACGGCTTCGGGGCCTCGCTCCTGACGAGAATGCGGTTGTCCTCGATCTTGGTCAGGTCGTACTGAACTAGACCGCTGCCCCGAGACACCACGATGTCGCCGAGCCAGACGTCCTTCTCGAGGCTGTCGAGCCGGGGGATCCCGCCAGCGATGCCGACCATGACGACTTCCCTGATCGCAGGAAAGTCCTTGAGCATCGCCGTCGCCGCGATCGCGCTGCTGCTGTTTCCCATGCTGGGGCACAGGGTCAGTATGATCCTGTGTTTGCCGTGACCTCCAACGCAATCGATCTCGATCGAGTGATACTCAACTTCCGATAGGTAATGGTAAAGACGCTGAGGCGGCTCGTCGAACACTCGCACCACTGCTGCCAGCTCTTTCGGCAGAGCGGTGACAACGCCGAGCTTGTACCGCCCATAGAAACGGTCGTTGAGCGCTTTGAAATCGCGGATCAATGCCTCGACGTCTTTCTCGGCGACGGGTTGCGCCTCCACGTCGAGCACGGACAAGTCGGCGTCGACGGCCTCCCTTATGGGATCCTTCATTTTCTTGGCTCGCTGACGGCAGTTCTAATGGGCGGTCTCTTCGTAGGCCAGGGTTCTTTGCATGAGCGCCTTTGCAGCTTTCGTCTGACGGCTTGCAATTGCCGCCTCGATCGCAGCCAGGAAATAGCTCTGTGCGCTTTCCCGTCTACTTTCAGCGACTGACATCTCCGCCATCCTGTACAAGGTAAACACTCGCAAGTCTGCCAGATCATCCCTAGCCGATGAGGACTTGTCGAGCCTATCCAGCAAGCTGACCCCCTCGCCGCTGGACGACTTGCTCTCGATCATATGCAGCGCGGTCAGCCAATTGCGGCTTCGAACCTTGCCCTCCAGCAGGCCGGCCCGGCTCATTTCCTCTATGAGCCGCCTTGCATCTCCGTTGCTGGCGTAAGCGTCGCTGAGCATTGCGATCCTGCTCTGAACGTTCTGTGGCACCAAGTTTCCAACGATGGCTGTCTCTGCCGCCACTTCTGAGGAATCGGCCGCTAGATCGAACCGTCCCCCTGTCTCGTAAGCATGGCCGAACCCGGCAGTTCGTCCGGCCCCGTGGTCATACATGGAGGCCGAGGCGCGATTTTGGAACGCCGCGCCGAGGATGTCGCCGAGCGAGGCGCCCGAATCGGAAGAGCCGAACCGGGCCATGGCCTCCTTCTCCTCGGCGATCTCGAGGGCCTTGATCGAGACCTGCACGCGGCGGGCCTTCCGGTCGAACTGGACGACGCGGGCGTCAAACTTCTCGCCGGTAGCGAAGCGCTCGGGGCGCTGGTCGCCGCGGTCGCGGGCGAGCTCGGCGCGACGGATGAAGGTCTGCATGTCGGTGTCGACGATCTTCACCTCGACGCCGGCATCCTTCACCTCGACCACCTCA
>NZ_JBKFAL010000023.1:0-89779 GCF_053345625.1 Methylobacterium sp. D53M | reverse complement strand
GAGGCCGTGAGCGCGCTCGCCGCGTGGATGGGCCGGTCCGGCGCCGCGACGAGGGAGCGCAGCAGGGCGAGGAACCCGTCGCGCCAGCGCCGGGCGGTGGCGTCCGCGATCAGGCCGGCATCGTACTCGAGCTGGCAATCGATGCCGGTCCCGTCGGCGGCGACGTCGAGGGCGACGTCGAACTTGGCGCTCGCCACGTCGACGTCGATCCGCGCCGCCGCGACCCCCGCGAGGTCGAGGGGGGCGGTATCCCGGCTGGGGCGGAAGTTGAACGCCGCCTGGAAGACCGGCGTGGTCGCGGCGTCGCGCGCGATCCCGGTCTCCGCCACGAGGCGCTCGAAGGGGACGTCGTCCTCGGCCAGGAACGCCATCGCCTCGCCGCGCAGCCGCGCGCAGAGATCGCGGAAGCTCCCGCGCGGATCGAGGCGGACGCGGTAGACCTGCGTGTTGACGAGGAAGCCGACGAGGTCCTGCAGCTCGGGGCGGGTGCGGGCGGCGTTCGGCACGCCGACGGCGAAGTCCTTCTGGCCGCTCAGGCGGGCGAGCAGCACCTGCCACGCCGCCAGCAGCGCCACGAAGGGCGGGCACGCCTGCGACCGGCAGAACGCGGCCACCGCGCCGGCGAGGTCGGCGGGCAGGGTGAAGTCGACCCGCCTGCCCGGGCGGTTCGCCAGGGGCTGGCGGGGATGGTCGAGGGGCAGGTCCAGGGTCGGGACGGCGTCGCCGAGGTAGCGGCGCCCGCGCGCGATCGCCGCGGACCCGGCCGCGCCGTCGAACCGGGCGCGCTGCCACGCGGCGAAATCCAAGAAGCGCAGGCGCGGGGCAGGCAGCGGCTGCCCGATCCGCGCGGGATCGGCGAGGGCCGCGCGGTAGGCCTGCGCCAGATCCCGGAAGAGCCGCGCCGTCGACCACGCGTCCACCGCGATGTGGTGCATCACCACGAGGAGGACGCGCCCGCCCGCCGGATCCGCCTCCGACAGGACCGCGCGCAGCGGCGGCGCGCGGGTGAGATCGAAGGGGCGGCGGCTCAGGGCGCGCAGCGCCGCGCCCGGGTCACCGTCGAGGGCCGGGACGCGCTCGAGTTCGAACGGCACGTGCGGGTGCAGGATCTGGCGCGGGCCGTCGGCGGTATCCGCCAGCGCCGTGCGCAGGACGTCGTGACAGGCGATCAGGCTCCGGAACGCGCCCTCGAGCGCCGGGACGTCGAGGGGGCCGGTGAGGCGGAAGGCCCGGGCCGAGTGGTAGGCCGGGCTCTCCGGGTCGTAGCGCTGGTGGAACCAGAGCCGCGCCTGCGGGAACGACAGGGGCGCCGGGCCGCCGGCGTGCCGCGGGATGCCGTCGGCCGCCTCGGCGTCCTCCCGCAGCAGGCGGGCGAGGGCCGCACGCCGCGCCGCGTCGCGCGCGCCGACCCCGGTCACGCGCCCACCCCGGCGAGGCCGGCGCGCTCGGTCTCGCTCAGGCCGGCGAGTTCCAGGCGCAGGCTCGCCGTCTCCTCGATCGCGTCCGGCGGGGCGTAGGTGCCGAGCGCCGCCGCGAGGGTCGCGGGCGTGCTGTGGTCGAAGACCAGGCTCGGGGGGATCTCGACCTTGAGCAGCTTGCGGATGCGCGCCGTCAGCTTGATGACGAGGAGTGAGTTGCCGCCGGCCGCGAAGAAGTCGCCCGCGGCGCCGAGGCGCTCCGCCGGGAGGCCCAGCAGCTCCGCCATGGCGTCGGTGAGCACGGTCTCGAGCGCCGTGCGCGGCGGGACGCCCGTGCCCCCGTCCGGATGTGCGTCCGGACGGGGCAGGGCGGCGCGGTCGATCTTGCCGTTGGCCAGCCGCGGCAGGCTGTCGAGGCGCAGGATCGAGGCGGGCAGCCACGCGGCGGGCAGGGTTTCGGCCAGCGCCGCGAGGAGCGCGGCGGGTGTCCGCTCGGGATCGGCGACCACGTAGGCCGCGAGTCCGGTCGCGCCGTCCGGCCCCGTGAACGGGCGCACCGCCGCCTGGCTCACGCCGGCGAGGCCCGCCAGCGCGGCCTCGACCTCGCCCGGCTCGACGCGGTGGCCGCGCAGCTTGATCTGGTCGTCGGCCCGCCCGGCGAGCACGAGGCGGCCGCCGGGCAGCAGGCGGGCCCGGTCGCCGGTGCGGTAGAGCCGCCCCGCTCCGAACGGGTTGGGCGAGAACGCGCCCGCGCCGCCGGCCTCCGTGCCCGGGAGGTAGCCGCGGCAGATCTGGGCGCCCCCGAGGTGGAGCACGCCGACCGCGCCGGTCGGCGCGAGCGCGCCCGCCGCGTCGAGGATGTAGGCCTCGCTGCCGGCGAGCACGCGGCTCAGCGGCAGGCTCTCGTCCGGCGGCGCGGTGGCCGCGTCCGGATGCACCAGCACGCCGACACAGGCCTCGGTGGGACCGTAATGGTTGGCGATCCGCGTCGTCGGCGCCGCCGCCCGGATCCGCCGGACCAGGGCGCCCGGCGTCGGCTCGCCGCCGAGCACCAGCAGGGCGGGCATCGCGGGGTCCTCGACGCCGTCGAGGAGGGCGGCGAGGTGGGACGGGACCAGTTTCGCGCAGGCGACGGCGTTGCCGCGCAGGAAGCGCGCGAAGGCCGGGCCGTCGGCCATCTCGGCCTCGTCGGCGACCACGAGGCAGGCGCCGAGGCGCAGCGCCGCGAACAGCATGGTGTTGCCGAGGTCGGCCGCCACCGTGGAGGTCAGCGCGAAGCGCCCGTGGCCGGACAGGTCGAGGGCGTCGATGACGGCCTCCGCGTAGGCGCGGATCTGGGCGTGCTCGATCACCACGCCCTTCGGCGTCCCGGACGAGCCGGAGGTGAAGAGCAGGCAGGCCATGTCGGAGGGGTCCCGGGCCTCGGCGGGGTGCCGGGCCTCACCGAGGCCGTCGAGGATCGCCCCGAGGGCGTGCCGGCCGGCCGCGGGGTCGGCCGAGAGCGCCACGGTCAGCGCGGGCCGGGCGAGCGCGATCAGGCGGTCGCGGCGGGCCTGCGGCCAGGCCGGGTCGAGGGGCAGGTAGGCGCCCCCCGCGCGCCAGACCGCGAGGATCGCCACCACGAGGTCGACGGAGCGCGGCAGGTCCAGGGCGACGACGCGCTCGGGACCGACGCCGCGCGCAGCGAACCAAGCGCCGAGGCGCGCGACGCGGTCCTCCAGCGCGGCGTACGACAGGGTGCGGCCGGCGCCGACGAGGGCGGGGGCGTCCGGCGCCGTCGCCGCGTGGCGGGCGACGAGGACCGGAAGGGTCTCTGCCGGCAGGGCGCGGGCGGCCGGGCGGCCGAAGGCGCGCAGGCGCACCTCCTCGCGCGCGCCGACGAGCGGGTAGGTCGCGAAGGGCGTCGCGGCCTTCGCGGGCAGGCGGGCGAGCAGCGTCTCGACCTGATCGAGCAGGGTCTCCAGGGCCTCCACCGCGTAGCGGCGCGGGTCGGCGTGCAAGGTCAGCGCGGCGAGGCGCCCCTCCGCGTCGAGGGCCGGCTCCAGGCAGAGCTCGAACCCGGCGGGTCCGGGCAGGAGCCGGTCCTGCGCGGCCCCCTGAGCCGCGAGCGCGAAGCCGACCGCGGGGCGGTGGTCGTCGCCGGCCGCGTCGAGGGGGCAGAGTTCCTGGAAGGCGCGGTGCTCGTCGAGCCGCGCGGCGAGACCGGCCGCGGCCTCCGAGACGCTGGTCTCCGGCGGGAGGACGAGGCGCAGGGGCAGCGTCTTGGTGAAGACGCCGACCGTGCCGGCGAAGACCGCGTAGTCGCGCCGGCAATCGTGCGCCCAGCCGCCGAGGATCTCCGTCCGCTCGGCGAGGCGCGCCACGAGCAGCCACCACGCGGCCTGGAGCACGGCCTCGGCGCCGGCCGCGGCGAGGTCCGGCCGGGCCAGCGCCCGCGCGAAGGCGTCCGTGACGGCGGCGTCGACGGCCCGACTCAGCCGGATCGCGGCGGCCGGCTCCTCCACCGCGTCGGCGGCCGCCCCGCGGCGATAGGGCAGCCGGAGGGGCGCCGCGCCCGCGCCGATCTGGTCCCGCCAGTAGGCTTGGCCCTCGCCGTCCGCGTCGTCGGCGGCGACCGCCTCGCGCCACTCCGCGTACTGGGCGTAGGTCGCGGCCTCGGGATCGGCGCCGGGTGCCGCGTCGTCCGCGCAGGCGGCCGCGACCTCCGACAGGACGCGGTCGAGGCTGCCGGCATCGACCGCGAGGGCGCTGGCGACGAGGCGCAGCCGCGGCGTCGCGCCCGGCAGGAGGACGGCCGCGAGGGTTTGGCCGCGCTCCGGCGCGAGGCCGACGGTCCCGACGTCTCCCTGCGGCGCGCCGGTATCGAGCGGGATAGCGGGCGCGCCGGCCTCGGCCTGCCGCAGGCCGCGGAAGCCCGGTTCGCGCACGAAGGCGGTGCGCAGGACGTCGTGGCGGGCGGCGACCGCGGCGAGGCCGCGGCGGAGGCGGTCCGCCTCGACCGGCCCGGGCAGGTCGATCTCGGCGACGAGATTCGGCGCGGTGCCGGTCTCGTCGAGGCAGGCGCGCTGCTCGGGGGTCAGCGCCCGGGTCGGCGCCGCCGCGAGGGAGGCCGGCGCCCCAGTCATCGCCGCGCCGGTCATCGCCGCGCCGGTCATCGCCGCGCCGGTCATCGCCGCGCCGGTCATGCCGCCGCTCCCGTGACCTCGCCGCGCTCGATCATGTCGCCCATGGCGACGACGATCCGGCGCGGCCCCTCGTAGGGGTCGCGGGCATGGGCGGCGAGCATGTTGTCGAGCATCACGACGTCGCCGGGGCGCCAGTCGAAGCGCACGGCGATCGCCTCGTAGAGGCGGCCGACCTCGTCCATCACCGCGTCCTCGATCGGCGTGCCGTCGCCGTAGAGCACGTCGCGCGGCATCCGCTCCGGCCCCACGAGGCCGAGGAGGTCGGCGCGCACCTCGGGGTCGAGGCAGCGCGGGTGGTGCAGCTGCACCTGGTTGAAGAACGACTTCTCGCCGGTCAGCGGGTGGGTGATCACCGCCGGGCAGCGCGTGCGGGTCTGGAGCGTGTCCGCGTCGAGCCAGGCGAAGTCGACGCCCTCGGCCCGGCAGCGGGCCTCCACGGCCGCGCGATCCTCGGTGTGGAAGAACCGGCGCCAGTCGACGTCGAAGCGCTCCGTGAAGGTGCGGACGTAGATCAGCCCCAGGCGCTCGAAGCGGTCGGCGATCGCCTGCGGCAGCTGCCGGTACAGCGCGCGGCAGTCGACGATGGGCGTGGCGCCGCCCACTGGCGACGGCTGCTGGCAGAAGAACCACTGCTTGCGCGGCCAGGCATGCAGGTGGCTGCTCTCGTTGTGGTAGAGGATCATCTCCCGCTCGGGGTAGGGCGTCGAGCGGTAGGTGTTCTTCCCGCCCTCGTTCTTGGGCAGGTCGCCGTACCCGCCGTAGAGGCCGGGCTGGAGCGCCTCGGCGAAGGCCTCGAATTCCTGCGGGGTCGCGATGCCGAAGCCGCGCAGCAGCAGGCCGGCGTGGCGGCGCAGCTTGCCCTCGACCCAGTCGCGCTGGGCGGTCGCCCAGGCCACCGCGTCGACGTCGGCCGACAGCGGCTCGATCACGAGGGGGAAGTCGCGCCCGGGCGCCAGGGTCGAGAGGCGGGCCGGCTCGCCCGCCGCGGCGGCGGGCGAGCCGGCGCCCAGTCCCTTGAGCTTGTCGAGCTTCGCTTCCAGGCGGCCGGTGCGCGGGAGCGACGGGGCGGTGTTCGACATGACGGGGTCCTCCGGGTCTCGTGAGGGCGGGAGCGCGGGCAGAAGGTCGGGCAGGCCGGGCAGCAGGGTCGGGAGCGGGGCCGCGGGCGCGGCGGCTGCGGCGGCGAGCAGGGTCGCGTAGGCCTCCGCGAGGCGCGCGACGCGTTCGGGGGTGAACAGGGCCGTGGCGAAGACCCACTCGGCCGCGATCCCGCCCCCCGGCGCGGGCGGGTCGAGGAAGAGCGCCATCTCGAATTTCGAGCCGTGCGCGCTGGCCGCCCGGGCCTCGGCCGCGAGCCCCGGGACACCGAAATCGCCGGGCGGCGCGTTCTGCATCACGAACAGGGCCTGGACGAGGGGTGGCCGGGCGCGGGCGCGCGGGATGTCGAGGGCGTCGACGATCCGGTCGAAGGGCAGGGTGGCGTGCTCGAAGGCGGCGAGGACGTCCTCGCGGACGCGCTCGATCAGCGCGGCGAAGGACGGGGCGCCGTCGAGGCGCGCCCGGATCGGCAGCACGTTGACGAAGAAGCCGATCAGCCCGGCCAGATCGGGGTGCGGTCGCCCCGCGACGTCGGTGCCGACCACGAAGCGTTCGGCCCCGCTCAGCCGATGGAGCAGGGCCTGGAAGCCCGCGAGCAGCACGACGAACGGCGAGGCGCCGCGCGCCCGGCCCAGCTCCGCCAGACGGGCGACCAGCGGCCCCGGCAGTTCGAAGCGGACGGAGCCGCCGGCCTGCGACGGGACCGCCGGCCGCGGCCGGTCGGTCGGCAGGGGCAGCAGGACGGGCACCTCCGCGAGGTGCCCGCGCCAGAACGCGGTCTCGGCCGCCGCCGCGCGGTCTACGGCCGCCCGGTGCCAGCGCGCGAAATCCGCGTACTGGACGGGGAGGGGCGGCGCCTCCGCGCCGCGATAGGCGGCCCCGAGTTCGGAGAGCAGCACGCCGACCGACCAGCCGTCGCCGACGAGGTGGTGGAGGGCCAGGACGAGGCGGTGATCGTCGGCGGCCAGGCGCAGGAGCCGGGCGCGCAGGAGCGGCGGCACGGCGAGGTCGAACGGCGCGGCCGCCTCCGCGGCCTCGCACGCGGCGACCCGGATCTCGCGGGCGCCCGGATCGAGGCCGGTGAGGTCGTCGACGGGCACGTCGAGGGCGACCGCCTCGGCGATCCGGGGCTCCGGAAGGCCGTCCTCGCCGGTGGGATAGCCGGTCCGCAGCACGTCGTGCCGGGCGACGACCCGGCGCAGCGCCGCGGCGAGCCGGTCGGGCTCCAGCGGGCCTCCGAACCGGATATGTCCGACCATGACGTAGGCGCCGCGCCCGGCCGGGTCGCCGAGCCGCTCGGCCAGCCAGAGCCGCTGCTGGCCGAGCGACAGGAGGGGCGGGCCCGCGCGCGGCAGGAGCGCGGGCGCCGGCACCGCGTCGCGGGGCAGCGCGTCGATCCGCGCCGCGAGGTCGGCGAGGGTCGGGGCCGCGAACAGGTCGCGCAGCGGCAGGGCGACCCCGAAGGCGGCGCGGACGCGGTCGACGGCGCGCATCGCCAGGAGCGAGTGGCCGCCGAGTTCCAGGAAGCCGCGCCCGCGCGAGACCTCGTCGAGGCCGAGGAGATCGCACCAGATCGCCGCGAGGGCGCGCTCCGTCGCGCTCCGGGGCGGCTCATCCGGCGACGGGGCACCCTGCGGGCGCCGGTAGAGGTGGAGGGGGGTGAGGTCGCCGGCCGCGAGGCCGTCCCGGCACGCGCCGCGCCGGAGCTTCCCGCTCGTGGTCTTGGGCAGGGTGCCCGGCGCCAGCAGGGCCACGAGTTCCGCCGGCTCGGCCAGCACCTCCGCCAGCGCGGCGTCGACCGCGGCCGCGATCTCCGGCGCGCGGGCGGCGGCGCTCCGGCCGATCTCGGCGGCGATCCCGATCGCCTCGCCCGCCGGACCCTCGACCGCGAAGGCCGCGACCCGCCCCGGGCGGAGGGCCGGCACGCGCGCCTCGACCGCCGTCTCCACGTCCTGCGGATAGACGTTGTGGCCGCGCAGGATGATGAGGTCCTTGGCGCGCCCGGTGACGTAGAGCTCGCCGCCGTCCAGGAAGCCGAGGTCCCCGGTCCGCAGCCAGGTCGCGCCGTCGCGGGGCACGAAGGTCGCGCGGGTCGCCTCCGGGTTGTTCCAGTAGCCGCGCGCGACGCAGGGGCCGCTGAGCCAGATCTCGCCGACCGTCCCGTCGGGGCAGGGGAGGCCCGTGCGCGGGTCGACGATCCGCAGGTGCTCGGGCCGGACCGGCCGGCCGCTGCTCGCGAGGGCGGTGCCGGCCTCGTCGGCGACGGCGCGGCCGGCCGCCAGCGCCGCCGGCGCGACGCTCAGCCGGCGCCACGGCGTGCCCCGGGGCTTCGCCGCGACGAGGAGGGTCGCCTCGGCGAGGCCGTAGGCGGGGCTGAGCGCCGTCGGCGCGAAGCCCGCCGGGGCGAAGCGCTCGGCGAAGCGGGTGAGGGTCCGGGGCCGGATCGGCTCGGCACCGCTGTAGGCGACGCGCCACCCGGCGAGGTCGAGCTCCGCCAGCGCGGCGGCGCCGACGCGCTCGCAGGCCAGCCGGTAGGCGAAGTCCGGGCCGCCGCTGATCGTGCCGCCATGCGCGCCGATCGCCTCGAGCCACGAGGCGGGCCGGGCGAGGAAGGCCTGCGGGCTCATCAGCACGAGCGGCGCGCCGGCGAAGATCGGCTCGATCAGCCCCGCGATCAGGCCCATGTCGTGGTAGAGGGGCAGCCAGGAGACGAAGACGTCGTCCGGGCCGGGCGCGATCGCCTCGGCGAGCCAGCGGGCGTTGGCGACGATGTTGCCGTGCGTGACCTCGACGCCCTTGGGATTCGCGGTCGAGCCCGAGGTGTACTGCAGGAAGGCGAGGGTGTCGGGCGGGCACGGGACCGGCCGCCACGCCTCCGCCCCGGCGCTGCCGACCGCGTCGACACAGACGATCGCGCTTACGGAGCTGCCCGCGCAGGTCGCCGCCACGGTCTCGCGGTTCGCCCGATCGGTCAGGACGTGGCGCGGTGCCATGTCGGCGATCATCAGGGCGAGGCGGGCCGCGTGGTGCGGATCCCGCGTCTCCGGCGGGAAGGAGGGCACGGCGACGAGGCCCGCGTAGAGGCAGGCGAAGAACGCCACGACGTAGTCGGGCCCGCTCGGCAGGGCGATGAGCGCCCGCGCGCCGGGCTCGGCGTCGCGCTGGAGGCGCGCCGCGAGGGCGCGGACCCGCCGGTCGAGCTCCGCGTAGTCGAGGGACGCCCCGACCGCGCGCCCGTCTGTGAGGAAGCGCAGGGTCAGCCGGTCGGGCGTGGCGGCCGCCCGCGCCCGCAGGATCGCCACGAGGCTGTCGTCCGGCGCGGGCCGGTGCGGCGACGGCGCGCGGTGCGCGCGGCTCACGCGCCGGCTCCCGCCTGGCGGCCGCGCGGCGCGGCGGCGCGGTGCTCCACCACGAGGCCGCGCTCGAGCTTCACGACCTGGTCGGCCCGGTCGAACCAGCGGTCGTCGTGGGTGACGACGAGGATCGTCCGGCCCTCGGCGGCCAGCTCCGGGAGGAGCGTCTCGTAGAAGGCCGCCCGGGAGTCGGGATCCTGGTCGGCGGCCCACTCGTCGAAGATCATGACGGGCCGGTCCTCCAGGCAGGCGACCAGGAGGGCGAGCCGCTTGCGCTGGCCCGTCGAGAGATCGCGGGTCGAGAAGACCCCGTCCCGGAGGCTGACGCGGCCGTCGAGGCCGAGGCGCGTCAGCCACGCGCGCGCCTGCGCCTCGCGCGCGGCGTCCGGCCGGCCGAGCAGCGTCTCGAACAGGTGGAAATCGGAGAAGACGGCCGCGACGTGCGCGCGGTAGCCGGCGAGGGCCGCGCCCGCCACCGGGCGACCGTCCAGGCACAGCGTCCCGCCGGTCGGCGGATGCAGGCCGGCGATCACCCGGGCGAGGCTGGTCTTGCCGGAGCCGTTGCCGCCGACCAGGAAGGTGATCTCCCCGGGGCGCAGCGTCAGGTCGACCGGGCCGAGGTCGAAGCGGTCGCCGGTCTGCGGATCGGCCCGGTGATGGGTCACGCCTCGCAGGGTCACGGTGGCGTCGCGCCGGGGCGCGGCCGGGCCTGTCCCCGGATCGCCGACCGGCTCGGGCGGCAGCTCGGCGAAGGCCGCCTCGATCCGCCGCGCGCCGACGCGGGCGAGGTTGACGAGCGGCATCGTGTTCAGCACCGCCTCGAGCGGCCCCATCAGGTAGAGCAGGGCGATGACGTACCCGGTCGTCACCGCCGGGCTCTGCGCGCCGGTCCCGGGGACGAACAGCGCGAGCCCGATCAGGGCCAGGAACAGGATGCGGCCCCAGCCCGCCGCCAGCGCGAGGAGGGCGAGGCCGCGCCGGCGGTGGTCGGCGACGCGGGCGATCGCGGTCGCCAGGACCGCGTCGAGGAAGTGGCGCCCCTTCTCCCGGTTGAGGCGCAGCTCCTTGGCGCCGCCGTGCAGCGCCTGGAAATGTCCGACGAGGCGGTCCTGCTCCGCCCCGGCCCGGGCGAGGTGCCGCGTGACGCGGCCGTAGCAGGCGGAGTAGCCCGCGGCCCCCAGGGCGATCGTGAGGGCCGAGGCCAGGAACAGGGGGAACGACAGGTAGCCGAGATAGGCGAGGGTCGCCGCGACCACCGCGCAGTTGGTGACGAGCACGGGCAGCGCCGTGAGGAAGTTGGCGACCTGGTTGGCGTCCTCGGTCACCAGCGCCTGCACCCGGGCGCTCCCCACAGCCTCGAGATCCGCGAACGCGGCGGCCTGGACGCGCGCGGCGATCGCGGACCGGAGATCGGCGAGCCCGCGCTGCCCGAGATCGGCGAAGAGCGCGCGCGAGACGACGAGCGCCGCGCAGGCGAGGAGGGCGGTCGCCGCGAAGGCGGCGATCCGGTCGGCCCGGGCGGGCTCGGACGCGTGGAGCGCCCCGTTGATGAGCACGATCAGGCCCGTCGTGGCGATCCCGCCGACGAGGCTCGCCGCGCCGGCCAGCACGAGCCGGGCGCGGGCGCCCCGCGCGAGGGCGCGCCACAGCGCGGTCCCTGGCGCGGACCCGGGCTCCGCGAAGGCGAACGCCGCCGCCATCACTGCGCGCGGCCGGCTTGCGCCATCGCCACCACGACCTTGCGCGGGCCCTTGAAGGGTGTCCGCGCGTGGGCGGTCAGCATGTTGTCCAGCATCACCACGTCGCCGGACTGCCAGGGGAAGACGACGGTGTGCGCGGCGAGCACGGCGCGGATCGCGTCGAGATCCGCGTCGGGGATCGGGCTGCCGTCGCCGTAGTAGACGTTGCGCGGCAGATCCGGCTCGTCGACGAGGTCGAGGAGGGTCGCGCGCACCTCCGGCTCGAGGTTCGAGACGTGGAACAGGTGGGCCTGGTTGAACCACACCGGCTCGCCGGTCTCGGGGTGGCGGGCGGTGCCCTGGCAGACCTGCCGGGTGCGGAGGTCGCCGTCCGGCTTCCACTCGCAGGTGATCCCGTGGCCGGCGCAGTACGCCTCGACCGCCCCCCGGTCCTGCGTGCCGAACACCTGCTCCCAGGCCACGTCGAGCCCGTTGCCGTAGTTGCGCACGTACATCAGGCCCCGCTCGGCGAAGCGCGCGCGGATCGGCTCGGGCACGGCGCGGTAGATGGCGCGGCTGTCGGCCAGCGGCGTCTCGCCCCCCTCGGGCGCCGCCTGCTGGCAGTAGAACCAGATCTTCATCGGCCAGTCGCGGGCGTAGGCCTGCTCATTGTGCAGCGGGATGTGCTGGTGGGGCGGGTACTCGGTCGAGGTGTAGACCCCCTGGGTCACGGCGCTGCGCGGCGTCGAGCCGAACTCGTAGCTCAGGAGGTCGTGGCCGAAGCCCGCCGCGAAGCTGCGGAACGCGTCGGGCCCGTCGAGGCTGAAGCCGCGGAGCAGCAGGCCGCCCGCGGCGTGGAGGTGCGCCTCGGCCGCGGCCCGGATCGCCGGCAGCGCGTCCGCGAGCGCCGCGCCCGCGGCGCCCTCCGGCGGCGTGACCAGGAGCGGCAGAGGACCCTCGTCCCGCAGGGGCTTGGTCACGAGTTCCATCACGGCGTCCTCCATGGTGACATCCCGTTCGTTCGCGCCGCCGGCCCGCGCGCCGCCGATGGGCGGGCGCGGCCGCCTCAGGCCGCGGCCTCGGCCCGCGCGCCGATCCGCCGGCCGACGAGGTCGAGCACCGGCCCCCGCCGCGCGTGGATGAAGAAGTGGTCGCCCTCGAACAGCGCGAGGTCGAAGGGGCCGCGCGTCTCGCGGCCCCAGGCCTCGAGGTCGGCGCGGGCGACGTCGTCCCGCGTCCCGCCGAGCGCCTGGATCGGGCAGTCCAGCGCCGGGCGCGCCGCGTAGGTGTAGGCGCCGCGCAGCCGGAAATCGGCCCGGAGCACCGGCAGCACCAGGGCCATCAGGGCGGGATCGGCCAGCGCCTCCGGCGGCGTCGCGCCGTAGGCGGACAGCGCGTCGCGCAGGTCCGCGTCGCTGCGCGGGCGGCGGAAATACGCCCCGTCGCACACCGCCGGTCCGGCGCATCCGGAGGCGAACAGCGTGCGCGGCGCCGCGAACCCGCGGTCGCGGAGTTCGTGCGCCAGCTCGAAGGCGAGCAGCGCGCCCAGGCTGTGCCCGAACAGCGCGTAGGAGCCCGTGACGGAACCGGCGACCTCGTCCGCGAGGCGCCGCGTCAGCGCCCGCGGGTCGGTGCAGGGCGCCTCGCCGATCCGGGAGCCGCGCCCCGGCAGCTCGACGGGCCTGACGTCGACCGCGTCGGGCAGGCCGCGGCGCCACTGCGCGAACACCGCGGCGCTCGCCCCCGCGTAGGGCAGGCAGAACAGCCGGACTCGTCCCGGCACGGTCACGCCCGCGCGCCGCCCGCGTCCCGCTCCTGCGCCTCCATGTGTCGGCGCAGGCTCAGGGGCCGCATGTCGGTCCAGACCTCGTCGATGTAGGCCAGGCAATCGGCCTTCGCGCGCGGATCGCCCACGGCGCGCCACCCGTCAGGGATGTCGCGGTAGCTCGGCCAGATCGAGTATTGCTCCTCGTGATTCACCACCACGTAGAACAGCGTATCTTCGCGATCGAACGCCATCGATGCATCCCGTTCAGGTGAAAGCTGCGAGCAGCCTCGCCAATGAATCAATGAACTTCGCTTGTCGGCGCATAACATGGCCGAAAGATCGCCGGACTCAAGGGCCCTTTTACATATTTGAAATGTTCTAATTTAATTCATTACTGCTCGATCGTCCGAAGTGTTTTCCGGAGACCTTGAATCACTGTGGCGGTTCGCGCTACGCAGTGCGGCCGGCGGGTGCGGCCGGCGGGTGCGGCCGGCGGGTGTTCTGTGGTCCGGGGCTTGGCGGGGGACGCGGTCAGTGGCGTGTGCGCGAACCAGCTTCCGGTCGCCTGCGAGCGGTCCCGCCGGGGGAACGCGCGGCTCCCCCGAGGGAGGCGCCGCCCCCGTGCGCCGCGGCGGCGAGGATCGCCGCGCATCCCGCCGCGCGCCCCGGCTCCCACCCCGTCGTGCGGACGAGGAGACGATCGGATGACCGCGCGCGCCGCACCGCTCTGCGACGTCATCGGGGTCGGCTTCGGGCCCTCGAACCTCGCCCTGGCGATCGCCCTGGCCGAGACCCCGGCGGCGCGCGGCCTCCGGTACCGCTTCCTGGAGCGGCAGCCGCACTTCCGATGGCACGGCGGCATGCTGCTGCCGGGCAGCGACATGCAGATCTCGTTCCTCAAGGACCTCGTCACGCTCCGCAACCCGACGAGCCCGCTGACCTTCGTGAACTACCTGCACAGCCAGGGTCGACTGCACGATTTCATCGATCTCGGGACGTTTCATCCCAGCCGGATCGAGTTCAACGACTATCTCCGCTGGGTGGCGGACCATTTCGCCGACCGGTGCGACTACGGCGAGACCGCGGTCGCGGTGGAGCCCGGGCCGGGACCGGACGGGACGGTCGAGACCCTGTGGGTCGTCACCCGCGACGCCGCGGGCCGCGAGATCCGCCGCCAGACGCGCGACCTCGCCCTCGCGGTGGGCGGCGCCCCGCACGTGCCCGCCGCCTTCGCCGCCCTGGCGCGCGATCCCCGGCTCTGCCATTCGAGCCGCTACCTCGACCATGTCGACCGGCGCGGCCCGGGCAGCCCGCTCGACCTGTCGCGCCCGGGCGCCCGCGTGGCGGTGATCGGCGGCGGCCAGAGCGCCGCCGAGATCGGCCACGATCTCCACGCCCGCTTCCCGCAGCTGCAGGTCGATCTCGTCTTCCGCGGCCACGCCCTCCGGCCCTCGGACGCGACGCCGTTCGTCAACGAGATCTTCCACCCCGACCGCACCGACTTCGTGTACGCGCAGCCGAGCGAGCGGCGGGCGGCGATCGTGCGCAGCTACCGCAACACGAACTACGCGGTGATCGACGCCGACCTGCTCAAGGCGCTCCACGTCATCGTCTACCGGGAGAAGGTCTCCGGGCCGCAGCGCCTGCACCTGCGGCCGCGCAGCGAGATCCTCTCGGCCGTCGGCGAGGCAAGCGGGATCAGGCTGCGGACCGTCGACCGCTACGCCGAGGTCGAGGCGGAGCGCAGCTACGACGGCATCGTCCTGGCGACCGGGTACGCGCGCGACCCGAACCCGGCGATCCTCGAACCGCTCGCGCCCTACCGCGACGGGCCGGACCTGGCGCGCGACTACCGCGTCCCGACCCGCCCCGGCTTCGTCCCGCGCATCTACGTCCAGGGCTACTCGGAGACCTCGCACGGTCTGAGCGACACCCTGCTCTCGGTCCTGCCGGTCCGCGCGCAGGAGATCGTCGACAGCCTGCTCGATCAGGACGGGCACGGGGGCGCGGTCGCCCCGGCGCGCGCGCCCGCCGCCGGCGGGATCCGCGCCTGGGAGCGGCAGGGAGCGCATCCATGAGGCTCGCCGTCCCGCGGACCGGCCGGGCGCGGCGCGCGGAGGCGTGCCGCGGGCGGATCCGCCGCCCGCTCGCCCGAGTCGGCGCACGGGCCGGCGCATGGGGATGAGCCGCCCGCGCGGCGATCGTCGCGCCCTCCTCGCCGGCCTCGCCGCGGGCGTCCTGAGTCTCGTCCCGGGCGGCCTCGCCGCGTCTCCCGCGGGCGCGTCCGACGACCCGCGGCGGGCGGAGACGGGCGGCGCGCCCGCCGCCCGCGTGGTCGCCCTCGACGGGTTGTTCGCCGAGACGCTCCTCGCCATCGGCCTCGTCCCGGTGGCGATCGCCAACCGGCCGCTCTACGAGAAGCTCATCGCGCAGCCGCCCCTGCCGGACTCGGTCCTCGACCTCGGCCCCCTGCAGGAGCCGAACCTCGAGTTCCTCAGCCTGATCGCCCCCGACCTCATCCTCGCCGCGCCGTGGCAGGCGCAGATCCAGGTCGCGCTGACCCGGATCGCCCCGGTCGTGGCGCTGCCCATCGTCGCGGGCGCGCGGGAGCCGATCGACCACCTCGACGCGCTGACCCGCGACCTGGGGGACCGCGTCGACCGCGCCGCGGCGGCGCGGGCGCTGGTCGCCGGGACCGACGGGGTGCTCGCCGAGGCCCGGGCCGCGCTCGCGGGCCGGACCGGGCGCCCGGTCTACATCTGCCGCTTCCGCGACGATGGGCGGCAGCTGGCCGTCTTCGGCACGCGCAGCACCGTCGGCGCAGTCGCCCAGCGCCTCGGCCTGACCAATGCCTGGACCGGCCGGCAGAGCGGCGCGGGCACGGCGCTCGCCGCGGTCGAGGACCTCGCGGAGGTGCCCGACGCGACGCTGATCCACTTCGACCGCGGCGCCGAGACCGCGCGCGCCCTCGGGCGCCTCGACGACAGCCCGCTCTGGCGGGCGCTGCCCGCCGTGCGCGCCGGCCGCGTGATCCGCATGCCGGTCGTCCATCCGAACGGCGGCCTGCCGTCGGCCGCGCGCTTCGCCCGTCAGGTCGCCGCGGCGCTCGGGAAGGCCCCGGCGTGAGCGCGGCCGGGGCCGGAGCGCGGCGGGCGCGAGCCGACGGGTCCGGGGCCTCGCCGCTCTGGCGCGGGGCGGGGCTCCTCGCCCTCGCGCTGGCGGTGAGCGCCGCGCTGCTGCACGCCAACCTGGCGGCCGTCCTGCCGCCCGGGCAGTGGTGGGCCGCCCTGCTCCACCCGACCGACGGCGACATGCCGCAGCTCGTCCTGCGCGACAGCCTGCTGCCGCGCCTCGCCATGGCGGTCCTGGCGGGCGGCGGCCTCGGCCTCGCCGGCGTGCTGTTCCAGCAGGTGCTCGACAACCCGCTGGCCGAGCCCGGCACCCTCGGCGTGTTCGCGGGGGCGAAGCTCGCCCTGGCCCTCGCGACCCTGTGGTGGCCGGCCCTCCTGATCTACGGCTACGAGCCCGTCGCCGGCGCCGGGGCGGCCCTGTGCACGGGCCTCGTGCTGCTGCTGAGCGGGCGCAGCGGCTACGCGCCGTCCACCGTCATCCTCGCCGGACTGGTGGTCGGGCTGTCCGCCGAGGCGGCCAACCGGATGCTGGTGCTCGCGCATTTCGACGCGCTCTCCGACCTCTACGCGTGGCAGGCCGGCGCGCTGAACCAGAACAATTGGGACGGCGTCCGCGGCCTCGTCCCGCGCCTCGCCCTCGCGGCCCTCGCGGCCGGCCTGCTGGCGCGCCCGCTGACCCTGATCGAGCTCGGCGATGCCGGGGCGCGGGGCCTCGGCGTCTCCACCGCCGGCACGCGGCTCGCCGCCCTCGCCCTCGGCGTCGCGGTCGGCGCCAGCGTGACCGGGTATCTCGGGGTGATCGGCTTCGTCGGCCTGGCGGGGCCGGCCATCGCCCGCTACGGCGGCGCCCGCCGGCTCCGCGACCGCCTGCTCTGGGGGCCGGTCGCCGGGGCGGTGCTGCTCGTCCTGACCGATCAGCTCGTGCAGCGGCTCATCGGACGCAGCGGTGTCCCGACCGGCGCCGTCACCGCCCTCGTCGGCGCGCCCCTGCTGGTCGGCCTCATCCTGGGCCTGCGCACGGCGCGCGAGGCGCCGCCGGCGCCGGGGCCTATCCCGCTCCGGCTCGCCCGGCCGTGGCCCGCCATCGGGGCGCTCGCGATCCTGGCCCTCGCGGCCGTCGGCCTGTCGCTCACCCTGGGGCGGGATGCCCAGGGCTGGCTGTGGAGCCCCGATCCGGGCGCCCTCCTGGCCTGGCGGGCGCCGCGCGCGCTGGCCGCCCTGGGGGCCGGGGCCATGCTCGCCTACGCGGGCGGGCTGCTGCAGCGGCTGACCGGGAACCCCCTCGCGAGCCCCGAGCTGTTCGGCGTCTCCGCGGGCGCGGCCCTTGTGGTGGTGCTCGTCCTGTTCCTCGTCCCCGGCCTCGGCCCGGCCGCGATGCTGGCCGCCTCCGCGGCGGGCGCGCTCGCGACGCTGCTGGCGGTCCTGGCCCTGGGCCGCCGGGCGCGCTACGCCTCCGCGCGGATCCTGCTCGTCGGCGCGGCCCTCACCAGCCTGATCGGCTCGGTGATCGCGCTCCTGCTCGCCACGGCCGACCCGCGGACCGCCGCCCTGCTGACGTGGCTCTCGGGCTCGACCTACAACGCCACCGGGACCGAGGCCGGGCTCGCCTGCCTCGGCGCGGCCCTGGTGCTCGCGGGCACGCCGCTGCTCGCGCGCTGGCTCACGATCCTGCCGCTCGGGGCGGAGACGAGCCGGGCCGTCGGGCTCCAGGTCGCGCGGGCGCGCCTGACGGTCCTGTCGGTCGCCGCGATCCTGACCGGCGCCGCGACCCTGCTCGTCGGCCCGCTGAGCTTCGTCGGGCTGATGGGGCCGCACCTCGCCCGCGGCCTGGGCTTCAGCCGGGCCGCCGAGCAATTGGTGGCGGCGACGCTCGCCGGCGGCCTGATCATGGTGCTGGCCGACTGGCTCGGGCGCGTCGCGGCCTTCCCGTGGCAGTTGCCTGCCGGCCTCGTCGCGACGGTTCTCGGGGGCGCCTATTTCGTCTGGCTGATGCTGCGCCGATGATTCTCTCCCCGCTGAACGCCCTGTTCGTCGGCCCCCTCGAGGGCTACCGGGATCGGATCGTGTCCGCGGAGGATCCGCGCCCCTCCGTGAGGGGCGCCGACCTGCTCGATCCGCGCGTCCTGACCGACCAGCTCGACCGGTTCGCCCGCACCTTCGCGGCGCCGGAGCCCCGCGCCGTCGCGTCGATCTGGGCGAAGCAGCACTTCTCGATGCTGGTGGTGCCCGCGCTCGCCGCCAACATCGTGCTCGACCTCGTCCTGCCCGTGGCCCTCGACGCCGTCGAGATCGTCCCGGACGACGGCGGGCTGACGCGGGCGCTCAAGCTGCGCGACCCCGCCGCGGGGAGCGACGGGCCCGGCGGGCAGACCGGGGAGAGGGCGCCGGCGGATCGCTTCGGCGCGCTGATCGACGCGCACCTGGCGCCTCTGGTCGGTGCCCTGGCGGCGGTCTCGGGCGTGGCGCCGCGCGTGCTGTGGAGCAATGCCGGCAACATCTTCGAGTTCGTGGTGCGCCGCACCGAGGGGCTCCCGCAGGCGGGCCGGACCGGGCACGCGGCCGCCGCGAGCGTCCTGACGAGCCGCCGCCGGTCCGGCGCGCCCAACCCGCTGTTCGCGCCGATCCGCTACGTCCCGGAGGCGGGGGACGCGCCGGCGGGCGCGCCGCCGCGTCGGGTGCGGAAGGTCTGCTGCCTCCGCTACCTCATCCCCGACCAGAGCCTCTGCAACGCTTGCCCCCTGCCGGCACGCCCCGAAGCGGGTCCGGCGGGAACGGACGGCCCGAGGAGGCCCGCATGAACGGTCCCGATGCGCCGGTCGTCGCGCGGCCGCGGGGCGCGCCGACGGCGGAAGCCGCGGGCGCCCCCCCGCTCTTCACCCTGCAGGGCGCGAGCTTCGGACTCCCCGAACGCACCCTGCTGCATCCCCTCGACCTCGTGATCCAGCCGCGGCAGGTGGTGGGCCTGATCGGCCATAACGGGTCCGGCAAGTCGACCCTGATCAAGCTGCTGGGCCGCCAGCAGGCGCCGACCGCCGGCCGGATCGCGTTCGCGGATCGCGCCCTCAGTGCCTGGGAGGACCGCGCCTTCGCGCGCGAGGTCGCCTATCTGCCGCAGGCGCTCCCGCCGGTCCCGGGCATGACCGTGCGCGAGCTCGTGGCGCTGGGGCGCTATCCCTGGCACGGCGCCCTCGGCCGCGTCGCCGACCGGGATCGCGAGGCGGTCCGGCGGGCGCTCGCCGCCACCGGCGTCGCCGCCTTCGCGGACCGCTTCGTCGACACGCTCTCGGGCGGTGAGCGGCAGCGCGTCTGGCTCGCGATGATGATCGCGCAGGAGCCCGCCTGCCTGCTGCTCGACGAGCCGATCTCGGCCCTCGACGTCGCCCACGCCGTCGAGATCCTCGCCCTCGTGCGCGATCTGGCCCATCGTGACGGGCTCGGCGTCGTGGTGGTCCTGCACGACGTGAACATGGCGGCGCGCGTCTGCGACCGCATCCTGGCGCTGCACTCGGGACGCCTCATCGCGGACGGGCCGCCCGGCACGCTGATGAACCCCGACACGCTGCGCGCCGTGTACGACATCCCGATGGGCGTCATGCCGCATCCGGATACCGGTCGGCCGCTGAGCTACCTGCGCGGATCGTAGGCCGGCGCGCGACGACCAGCTGCTCGCGATCCGGCACGCTCGAACCCAGGGTCCGAGCGCGAATCGGCCGGACGCTCGGGTGGCGGCTCGCCGCGGACCTCGTCGCCCGGCGGTGACCCCGTGTCGTCTGGACGATCGAGGCATCGGGAAGAGCGCGGCCGTTGCGGCGGCTCCGACAACGCTGGCGGGGACGGAGGGATTCCGAGACGGTGACCGGCCCCCGCGGGGTGGTCCCGTGTCAGGCTTGGGTGCGATCGGAGTGGCAGCTCCGGGCGGTTTCCTGCCGGTGCGCTTACCGACGGCATTGATTGAGACGCGGACAGAACCGCCGCGAAGCACCCGGCACCGCGGTCTTGAGATGATAGATTATATACAATAACCCTCCGGATCCGCAGTCTGCGCTTGGGGATGGCGCGCTGCGTGCCGAGGCTACGCATGCAACCCTTCTTCTCGACAGAGGGAATTCACCCCAAGGACGCGTTCCGGCGCTGGCGCGAGACGATCTGCGAGCGATTGATCCCGATCGACCAGCAACCCCTTCACGGGGTTCCGTTTCAGGGCAGGCTGGACGTCACCAGCATCGGGCCTGTGCCGATCTCCAAGATGGCACACACCGCCATGCGGACTGAAGCGACCCCCGACGCGATTCGGCGCTATGGGCAGCCCGACCGCCTCTACGCGTCCATGAAGCTCTCCGGCCAGGACGCCATCCAGCAAGGCGATCGGGAGGCTGTATTCCGGACGGGCGACTTCGTCGTTATCGACGCACGCCCGGCCGTCTGCGAGGCCGACACGGGCATCTCCCTCGTCATCGATCTGCCGCGCGAGCGCTTCGAGGCCATGCTGGGTCCGTCCCGGCTGTACTGTGCACTCACGGTCGGCGCGGACCTCGCCTCCACGACCCTGGCAAACACCTTCCTCCAGGAGCTGGTGCGCATGGGCGATCAGCTCACGCCCGACGCGGCCGTGCGCATGGCGGCGATCGGAACGGACCTGATCATAGCGAGCCTCGCCGAACGGATGGCGCAGGAGGTACCCCGTTCCGTTCACGGCAACGTCACGGTCCAGCGCGCCAAGGCCTATGTCGAGGCGAACCTGAGCGACCCGAACCTGGATCCGCCGCAACTCGCCGCCGCGATGGGCGTGTCGCTGCGCCGGCTCCAGGAACTGTTCCACGAGCGCGGCCGGCACATCTCCGACTACATCTGGGGACGCCGCCTGGAGGCGGCAGCCAAGCGCCTGGGCGATCCGGCCTGCGCCCACCTGTCGATCGGCATGCTGGCTTACGGCTGCGGTTTCAGCAGCCAGGCGCATTTCGCGCGCCGCTTCAAGGATCGCTACGGCATGAGCCCGCGTGACTACCGGCAGGCGCACAGCCGAGACACGCAACCGGGCGCGTCCGCGTCCCGGCCGTCATTCTCGTGACCTGAGTGACCGGTTCGGGTCGCTCCCGGAACGGCAGTTCGGGGTGGTCTTCCGTCTGTCCGCTTCTGGGCATCAAGTGTGGGAAAGCCGACCTCGGCTTCCATTCGCGCCCAATCTCGAGAAGCGGCGGACTCCGCCACGATCCGGCGCAGGGGATTTCGCATCGCGCTTCGACTGTGCGCGGCGAACGCGCACCGCGTGCGCTGGCTTGCGGTACCGGTCATCCAACCCCATTCGCCGAGGGCTGTCGGGCGCGATAAGGTTGATACCCTGCGGCGGGTCGCATCCCGGTCAGGGCAGGCGACGGTAGACACGGGCGAATTCCGTGCCGCGCCGGATTTCGCAGATGCCGGCTCGGCTGACCTTATCGAAGACGCGAAGGGATGACTTCACCGTGCGGCGCGGACCTTCCGGATCGGATTCGCGGCCTTCTGCTCCTCTTGGTAAGCGGCGATGGCCATCGAGCAATTCGGTGTCAGGAGGCCGACTCTCTCGCGGAAGCAGGCCTGGACTTCCCCGCCGTCGGGCGAGAACTGGCCGCAATGTTCCAGGTAATCTCCTATGCAGTGGCGCTTCAGGTTCTCCTGGCTCGCCTGTGGCTGGGCAAAGGCCATGTCGGAGACGAGGCCGAGGACAGCGGTGAGGCAAGCGGTCTTCGAGATACTCATGATCGGCTCCGTAGGGTGAGAGATCTACCGAGGCGACGCCTTCAGGCTCCGGTCATCGCCAGATACGGGATGAGGGAGGCGCAGGCGAAGTTGCCGGCGATGACCAGCAGGATGACGGACTGCATGCCCATGACGGCTCACCTCGTCTGCGCGAGGAGACCGGCTGCGGATGCGGGCGTCAGCATCGGCGCGCAGGCGATGGCGCCGATCACGCTGATGACGATCAGCAGTCGTGCGATGATGGTGGTCATGTCTGTTCCCCCTCGTGGCCGTTCGGGCCTTTGGTTAATGAAGGATTTAAGAGCTCGGCCTTACGCGCGTGTTGCTTCGATTGTTGCGTCGAGCAGGGGCCGGCAGACACCGCTGGCGCGCCCGCTTGCCGACCGCTGTGGGACAGGCGGCGGCCGCAAACTGACACGTGTCGGGAACGGTCAAGCATTCGCTCCGCCGTCCACTCTGCCGAAGGAGGCGGCGACCTGGCCGACCAAGGTCGCCCAGGGCATGTCCAAGGCCGCGTAGACCGGGCCCGCCTCCGGGCGGGCGTTGTCCTTCAGGATCTCGACCATCAGCGTCGCGTAGTCGGACAGGACCACGCCCGCCTGGGCCATACGGAGAAGGCCGGCCTGGCGCTTGGTCTCGCTGAACGTCCCGGAGGCGTCGACAGCCACGTAGGCGTCGAGGCCGCGGGCGACGGCTGTCATGGCCGGGAAAGCCGCGCAGACCTCCAGCGAGATGCCGGCGAAGATCAGCTTCTCGCGGCCCGTGGCCTCGATGGCCCGAGCGACGCGCGCGTCGTCGTAGGCGTTCACCGACGAGCGGTCGATGATCTCGTTTCCGGGCAACGCCGCGACCAACTCGGGGAAGGTCGGACCCCATAGGCTGTCGCGCGCCGTCGTGGTGACCACGATGGGCAGGCCGAGCACCGCGGCGGCCTTCGCCAGGGCGATCACGTTGTGCTTGAGCTCGCCCGTCGAATAGTCCCGCACGCCCGTCATCAGGCCGACCTGATGGTCGACGAGGACGAGGGCTGCGTTCTCGGCGGTGAGCGGTTCGTAGGCGCGAGCGGTCATCGTATCCTCCTGCTCAAGGCCCGTCGGGGCCGGCGACGAGCAAGAGCTATCGGCTGGACCGGCGGCCCAGAAGCCGCAACAATTCGAACCCAGCGTCCATAGGTTTGGACGATGAGGGGGCGGCGTGCTCGACCTGAACGACTTCTTCTACTTCGTGCAGGTCGTCGATCGCGGCGGCTTCACGGCCGCCGGGCGGACGCTGCGCGTGCCGAAATCCACCTTAAGCCACCGCCTCCAGCAGCTGGAGGGCGCCCTCGGCGTCCGGCTGCTGAACCGGACCTCGCGCCGGTTCGGCATGACGGATGCGGGCGAGGACTTCTACCGCCACGCGGTCGCGATGCTCAGAGAGGCGGAGCTGGCGGAGACGACGATCCGCCAGCGCCTGACGGAGCCGACCGGCACGGTGCGGTGCACGGCCGGCGTCGCGACCATGCAATTCGCCCGGCGGACATCATCGCGGACTTCCTCGTCCGCCACCCGAAGGTGAATGTCGTGGCCCACGGTGCGGACCGCACCGTCGACATCGTCGGCGAGAACTTCGACATCGCCGTGCGGGCCCATACGGATCCGCTGCCGGACTCGAACCTCGTCCAGCGTACCCTGGCGCCGGCGCCCTGGTTCCTGTTCGCGGGATCGGCATACCTCGACGAGAACGGCGCGCCGGACAACCCGGACGCCCTTCGGGACCATCCATCCCTGTTCATGATGCGGACCGGGGTCGCGCCGGTCTGGCGGCTGCGGCACGCGAGCCGCGCCGGGGAGGAGGCGGTACTGCCGTTGAGCCCGCGGCTGATGGGCGATGACATGGTCGGGCTGCAGCAGGCCGCCATCCGCGGCATCGGCGTGGTCGCTCTGCCGAGCTACATCTGTCGTCAGGCCGTCCGCTCGGGTGCCCTGCGGCGCGTTCTGCCCGACTGGGTCGCGGGCGACTCCACCCTGACGGCCCTCATTCCCTACCGCCAAGGCCTGCTTCCGTCCGTGCGGGCCTTTCTCGACCACCTCGCGGCGGAGTTTCCGAAGGCCGTGCTGCTCTAGGCGCGGGCGATCTCGACGGGGTCGGTCGAGGGTGTGCGGGGCCGGGGCCGGTCGCCATCCGCCGCGAGCGCCACCGGATGCCGGATCCCGGCGTCCAAACGATCGGACGATAGGTCCGAAAATAGCTGCCTTCTCGGCCAGCGTTTGTCGCCACACCATCGGCACATCCACGCAGCGAGGCAGGACATGACAGCTCTCGAGACCATCCACGGGGCCGACGCGCTCCACCCGAGGCTCGGCGAGACCGTTCTCGGTGAGCCCCACCGCATCGGCTCGAACTTCTCCGCGGCGCACTTCTCCGAGGAAGCCTTCGACGGGCGCATGGACCCGCTTCTGATGGTCGACCACTTCGTCATGACCGGGCCGACCTTCGAGCCGCACCTCCATGCCGGAATCTCGGCCGTGACCGTCATGTTCGAGGACGCGACCGGCCAGTTCCTCAACCGGGACACGCTGGGCCGAGACATCGCCCTCGAGCCGGGCGACCTCTACTGGCTCGCGGCGGCGTCGGGCGCCGCGCACGAGGAGAGGCCGGCCGAAGGGGCACGGGTCCACGCCCTGCAGGTCTTCGTCAACCTGCCCGCGCGCCTCAAGGCGCAGCCGGCGCGCGCGCTGCACGTTCGCGCGGCCGACATCCCGGTCCTCGAAGGCCGCGGCCATCGCGTCCGCGTCGTCCTGGGGCAGAGCGGCGACGTTGTCGGCGCGGGTGGCACCCCGGAGGAGATGACACTGCTCGACGGCTTCCTACAGCTGGGCGGCGCCTTCGCCCACGCTCTGCCCGAGGGGCGGCAAGCCTGGATCTACGCCGTGTCGGGGCGCGTGTCCGTCCGCTGCCGTGAGGAGGAGCGCCTCCTGCCGGAGGGCGGCGCCCTGGCGGTGGGCGCCGGTTCCGCCGCGGAGATCATCCTCGAAGCCGCCGAGGCTGCGCATGTCGTGCTGATGGCCGGGCGGCCGATCCGCGAGCCCTTCGTCAAGCGCGGTCCGCTGGTGATGTCCACGGTCGCCGACGTCGAGCGCGCGATCGCCGGCTACGCCCGGGGCGCGTTCGGCCGCATCCCGGCCTGAGATTCGATCGTCCGACACACGAACCCCGCGCGGCGCCGAGCGACGCGCGGACGGCGGAGCCTTGCCCGGCAGCGGTCGGGCCGATGCACCAACGGGAACTGCGATGCACTACGACACCTTCGGCCCCGATCCGGCGCCAGGGACGATCACCATTCCGCTCGCCGACGATGAACGGCGGCGCGAGGACGCCCTGCGGGACCTGTTCGCGCGCTTCTGGGGCAACGCGACGGGAGAGCCGCGGGCCGTCTACGACACCTTCATAGCCGGCAGCCCGCGCGCGGACGGCGTCGTGTTCGACCCCGTGGACGAGGCCAGCATCCGCGGCTGGTGGGTGCGCCCCGCGGATGCCGCGCCCGGCCAGGCGATCCTCTTCCTGCACGGCGGCGGCTACGTCCAGGGCACGGCCGCGGCCTATCGCGGCTTCGTCAGCCAGATCGCGAGCCGGGCCGGCGTCGCCGCGCTCGCCATCGACTATCCTCTGGCGCCGGAGGCGACGCTGCCCGCTGCCCCGGAGGCGGCGCTGGCCGCCTGGGATTGGTTGATCGGCCAAGGCTACGACCGGATCGCCGTCGTCGGGGACTCGGCCGGGGGCGGGCTGAGCCTCGTTACCCTGGCGAGCCTCGCCCTGCGCGCGCCCGGCCCTGCGCCGGTGGCCGGCGTCGTCTTCTCGCCCTGGACCGACCTGACGCTGTCCGGCCCCTCCATGAACGATCCTTCGGTGCAGGACCCGCTCATCGGCCGTGCGTACCTGCAGGACTGCGCGCGCAAGTATGCCGGCGCGCGCGATGTCCGCCACCCGCTGACTTCACCGCTCCTCGGCGACCTGCGCGGATTGCCCCCGCTCCTGATCCAGGTCGGCACCGACGAGCGCCTCATCGACGACGCGACGCGCTACGCCCGGCGTGCCGAACAGGCTGGCGTCGCGGTGTGGCTGGAGGTCTGGGAGGGCCTGCATCACGTCTTCCAGCTCGACGTCGCCCACCTCGACAGCAGCCGCCGGGCCCTCGACCGAGCCGCCGCCTTCCTGCGCCGCGCCTCCGCATCCTGACCATCGCCGCTCTCGAAGAGGACATGTCCGCCATGCCCACCCGCGCCCGCATCCCGGATCAGGCCTTCGACGTCGTCATCGCCGGCGGAGGCTCCGCAGGCGCCGTGCTCGCGCGCCGGCTCAGCGAGAATCCGAACCGGACGGTTCTTCTGCTGGAGGCCGGACCGGCCTACGCGCCGGGGGCGTATCCGGACGTCATCGCGAACGCGAACCGGGTCGGCGGCGACGCGGCGCACGACTGGGGCTACCACACCCAGGACCGCTCCGGCCTCGGCCACGACGTGCGCGCGATCCGCGGCAAGGTGCTCGGCGGCAGCTCCGGCGTGAACGCCGCGGTCGCCATGCGGGCGCGGCCGTCCGATTTCGCCCGCTGGACCGCGCGCGGTCTCGACGGCTGGTCGTGGGACGAGGTGCTCCCGGTCTTCAGGGCACTGGAGAACACGCCGGCCGGCGACGACGCTCGGCGCGGGCGCTCCGGGCCCTTCCCGATCCGCCAGCGCACGATGGAGGAGATCACCCCCTCCATGCGCGCCTTCGTGCTGGCCGCGGAGGCGGCCGGCCTGTCCCGCATCGCCGACTTCAACGGCGCGGAGCAGCACGGCGTCTCGCCCTACCCGCTGAACGTGGTCGAGGGCCGACGCGTCAACACGGGCATGGCCTACCTGACTGAGGAGGTTCGGCGCCGACCGAACCTCGCCATCGTCGGGGGCGCCGAGGTCGACGCCGTGCTGTTCGACGGCCGGCGGGCGCGCGGCCTCCGGCTTCTGGGCGGCGCGACGGTGGAGGCCGGACGGGTGATCCTCTCGGCCGGGGCATTCGGCAGCCCCGCCATCCTGATGCGGTCGGGCATCTCGGGCCGGCGGCGCACCTGCGCGACCTCGACATTCCCGTGCTGCAGGACGCGCCGGTCGGCGAGCGGCTCAAGGAGCATCCGTTCTACTACAACGTCTACGCGCTCAAGCGGGAGGTGCGGGCGATGGACCCGGTCGCGGGTGCGATCATCTGGACGCGGTCGCGTGAGGCCGCCCCGGACGAGTTGGACCTTCACATCTCGGGGACGCACATCTTCGATCCGGCGCAGAGCCCGACCGGCGGGGCCATCGTACTGGCCTGCTCGGTCACGCTGCCGAGGTCCGTCGGCTCGGTTCGGCTGGCGAGCCGCGACCCCCGCGCCATGCCGCTCATCCGCTACAACTTCTTCGAGGACCCGGCCGACCTTAGGCGCATGTTGGAAGCGGTACACCTGTCGCGGCGCATCGGCCGGACGGCCCCGTTCAGCGACGTGGTCGCGGCGGAGCTGTATCCCGGTCCCGATGTCCGTGACGACGACGCGCTGCGGCGAGCCGTGCTCTCGGCAGTCGACGGCTACGCCCACTCGACCTCCTCCGTCCCGATGGGCGGCCGCGACGACCCGTGGGCAGTGGTCGATGGGAGCGGGGCGGTGCGCGGGGTGGACGGCCTGAACGTCGTCGATGCCTCGATCATGCCCGACATCGTCTCGGCGCCGACGAATGTGACCACGATCATGCTCGCCGAGGCGATCGGCCGGAGGCTCGGCTAGAGCCGTGCCCGATCGCGTTGCAATCGGGCACGGCTCTAAACCTTTGTCTCGACGCGCTCTCTTACGCCGAACCGGTATCCACTTCGGCGGAGAGCGCTCGAGCGCTCGGCCGGGGACGGCCGAAGTCGGGACGCTGCCTTCGAGAAGCCGGGCCGTGCGCCTCGGCACGTCCGCCCCACCGCCTCCCCCGGCTTCACACGAGAACGGTCACAGACATGGCGCGCTCGACCTCGAAGCGTCTTGCCCCAACCCGCTCCCGCACGGGCGCGGGGGGCATGGCGCGGCTGCCTTGAACGAGGCGCCTTCCTGACCGTCGCGATACGGTCGGAAGCGGCGCCAGCCGCATGACCGTCCGCGCAGGCCCTCGCAGAGGGTGCTTGCGCGGACGGCGTCCGCTACACTCGGCGCTTCCGGCAATGGAAAAGGGCGATCCAGGCATGGGCGACATCACGACGGTAGCAAAGGCCTTCTTCGACGCCTGCGAGACCGGCGGAGGCTGGGAGGCGTGCGCGCGCTACTGTGCCCCGCATGCGACCTTCTCCGCCCAGGCCGATGCCCTGGCCGGCGTGACCTCCCTGCGGGACTACACGGAGTGGATGAAGGGGCTCCTGACCTTCATCCCCGACGGTCGGTACGAGGTGCGTTCCTTCGCGACGGACGAGGAGCGCCGGAACGTGACGGCCTACGGGGTCTTCCACGGGACCCACACTGGCGAGGGCGGACCCTGCCCGCCCACGGGAAAATCCACGTCGACCGACTACGTGTATGTCATGCAGTTCGAGGGGGACCGCATCATCGGATTGACGAAGATCTGGAACGACGCCCGGGCCGTGAGAGAGCTTGGCTGGGCTTAGCCATCGCAGCGGCGAGCCTCGTCTTCCGCCGAACAGCGTGACGAGGCCGCCCGACAGATGCGCATCGCGCGGACGAGCTTCCTGGCCTGCCGCTTCTCGCAGGTCTCCGTGACGGCACGACCGGCGACCTTGACCATGAAGTGCCCATCAGCGGCCTTCTCCTCGGTGACGTGAGACATGCCGGCGGTCTCCTGTCGTTCGGGGCTTGGATGTCGGGCGGCCCATCTCCGGGGCTGGGTCGGGTGCGGCAAGGGCCCGTGCGCGGGTGCCCAGGATTGCAGTTGGACAGGCGGGTTCGCCCCGCAAACCCGCCTCCCGCCTTCGTGATCCTGCGTCAGGAGCCTTCGCCTCACCGACCGGAGGCGCCGCCCTGGGCCGCGACTTCAGAAGCCGCCCGGGCGAGATCGCGTTCGAAGCGCGGGTCGTGGAACAGCGCCTCGGCGATGACGGCCGCGGCGATTTTGCCGGCTTCGAGGTCGGACGGGAAATGGGTGCCGGCGATCACGCGGTTCTCCCCGTAGGTCCCGGCGAACGCGAACAGCGCTTGGCGCTTCTCGGGCACGAGGCGCGACAGCACCGTGGCCGCGAGATACCCGAACGTGGCGTGGCCGCTCGGGTAGGACGTGCTGTCGGAGCGATGTCCGAACGTGGCGAGGTCCGGCTTCACCGTGTAGGGCCGCGGCCGCGCGATGGCGGCCTTCGCCACCAGCACGGCGAGTTCCCCGTCCTGGAACACATTCTCGATCAGCGCCGCGGTGTCCGGCATCGTCTCCGCCGTGAAGGCTGGGCCGAGCACACCGGTGAAGCGGTCGAGGGTGCACGGCAGGTTCGCGGTGATGCGCCGCTCGTCGTCGGGCGTGCGGGCGCGGACCGCGGCCTCCACGGCCTGCATGTCCGCCTTGGCCGATTCCGAGCCGGCTCCGGGCGGGGGCGGCAGGACGCGCTGCAGCGCCATCGCCGCCGGGTCGACGTAGGTGCTGTGGAGCGTCGCGGCGGTGACGGGCAGGGCAAGGGAGAGGAGCACGGCCAGCGTCGCGGTGAGCCGCCGGCCGCCCCGGCCGGAAATCCGATCTTTCACCACTCCTCCTCAAGCCGTGTCAGGTCTCAACGCTCGCAGCCACGCCGCCGGGCCGCCCCGAGGCTTCTCCGGGGCTTCTCCGGGGCTTCTCCGGGGCTTCTCCGGGGCTTCTCCGGGGCTTCTCCGGGGCTTCTCCGGGGCTTCTCCGGCATTGTCTCGGGCAGCAGCGTCACGAGCACCCCGAGCGCGACCGCCGCGACGGCGGCGCACGCGAGATAGGCGGCATCGAACCCCGCCTGCTGGACCAAGGTTCCGGCGATCACGAACGACAGCGAAGCGCCGGCGCCCTGCACGGTCCCGATCAGGCCGTGTGCGGCGTTGTACCGGCCGGTTCCTCGGGTGATGTCGGCTATGACCAGCGGCTTCACCGCGCTGAGCAGGCCGGCACCGACGCCGTCGAGGCACTGGACCGCGATCAGCCAGTACGGGTCGCGCCAGACGAGATAGAGCAAGGCGCGCACGGGCAGCGCGGCGAAGCCGATCACGAGCAAGGGCTTGCGGCCCCAGCGCTCGGCCCGGCGGCCGACGATGAGCCCCATCGGCACCATCACCCCCTGCGCGCCGACGATGCAGACGGAGACGATGACGGACGACCAGTCCGGGCGCGCCTGCCCGATCTCCTGGGCGACGAGGGTCAGCAGCGGCGCGTTGGCGAAAT
The DNA here is from genome assembly GCF_053345625.1 of Methylobacterium sp. D53M. Taxonomy (NCBI): domain Bacteria; kingdom Pseudomonadati; phylum Pseudomonadota; class Alphaproteobacteria; order Hyphomicrobiales; family Methylobacteriaceae; genus Methylobacterium; species Methylobacterium sp. D53M. Next base: position 60,042 of record NZ_JBKFAL010000023.1, on the reverse strand, counting down.
GGAAAAGCCCTACGCAGGCCGCGAAGACCGTGAGCGGCCGGCAGGTCAGCAGGGTCCGCCACCGGGCCGGGGCTTGCTCCCCCTCGCCGCCGCCGCGGGCCCGGCGCGCGTCGATGGCATCGCGCGGGATGGAGTAGAGGGCCGCGGCCGAGACGATGGCGCAGGCCGGGACCAGGAGGAATACCGCGCGGTCCGGGAACAGCCAGCCGACGAGCCCGATCAGCACGGCGATGGCGACGTTCCCGGTCCGCTCCAGGGCGGCGTTGCGGCCGAAGCGGCGGGCGATCCGGTCGGATGGGAACAGGCCGAGCGTGAGCGTCGCGATGGCCGGGCTCAGCATGCCCCCGACGGCGGCCAGCACGCAGGAGGCCGCGAGCACGGGCCAGAAGTACGGGAAGAGCGCGACGAGGAGCGTGGCCAGCGAGAGCGCGACCAGGGAGCCGAGCAGGATCACGCGCTTGTCGCGCACCGCGTCGATGGCGGTTCCGATGGGTGTCTGCACCACGATGCCGACGATGCCCGACACCGTGCTGACAAGCCCGACCGAGGCATCATTCCAACCGCGGTGCACGTAGAGGTAGACGTTGAGGTAGGGCTTGATCGCCCCGTTCACGTCGATGAGCAGGAGGTTGAGGAGGTCCAGGGACCTGGAGACGGACGGCCGTCGCGAAGCGGGCGGCCGCTCCCCCTCGCCGATGTCCTGCTCCATGCGGTCCGCTCCCCTTTCAGCCAACCTAGAGCGGCGCGGCACCGAACCGAGGTGACCCCACCCCGAATGAGCGTGACCGCCGGTAGAGGCGCTCCGGCCCGGCGACCGCGGCGCCGACCCGCCCGAAGCCCGCGACGCACGCGACCGTCCCGGCCTATCGCGTTGAGCCTCCGGACCTGTTGGCGGAACACGACAAGCATCCGCGTCCTGGCCTGGGCCGGCCGTCACGCCCCGGAGGGAGCGTGGCTGCGCGCACCGGAAGCCGCCGCGGCGAGGTCGTCGCTGTCGGGGGGGCGAGAGCCCCCGGCATCCGAGGCCCAGCCCCGCGTCCGCGCTGCTCCCGGAGGGTGGCTCGTTGGCGGTGGTTCATGCGAGACCCGGAGCCGGCCCCGCATCGCAAGTCCGGGCTCGACCTCCCGGTCGCCCGAGACCGTCACCTTGGGACCTGCCTCGTGGGCAAATCCGGCGTCACGCCTCGGCGACGAGATCCCGAATACGCGTGCCGAGCGCGTCCATGGCGAAGGGCTTCGTCAGCACCTGCATGTCCGGCCCGAGGCTGCCTCCGCCCATGACCGCGCACTCGGCGTAGCCGGTGATGAACAGCACCTTGAGGTCCGGCCGGCATCCGCCATCTGGCGTCCGTTCATCCCGCCGGGCAGGCCGACGTCGGTCACGAGCAGGTCGATGCGCGTGTCGGACTGGAGGATTGTGAGCCCCGCGGCGGCGTCGGCGGCCTCGACGGTGGCGTAGCCCATCTCGTCAGCAGATCGACGACCAGCATCCGCGCGGACGGCTCGTCGTCGACGACCAGCACGGTCTCCCCCCGACCGACGCGTGCCAGCCGGGCGGCCTCGCCGGCGCCGTCCTCGGCAACGGCCTCCCCGTGGTGGCGCGGCAGGTAGAGGCAGACGGTCGTGCCCAGCCCGACCTCGGACTGGATGCGGACGTGGCCGCCGGACTGTCGGGCGAAGCCGTAGATCATCGACAGGCCGAGGCCCGTCCCTTCGCCCAGGGGCTTGGTCGTGAAGAACGGTTCGAACACCCGCGCCACGACCTCGGGCGGCATGCCGGTGCCGGTGTCGGTCACGCAGACGGAGAGGTACTGGCCCTGGGGTATGTCGTAGCGGCTCGCGTAGGACGGATCCACGAGCCGATTGCCCGTCTCGATGGTGATGCGCCCGCCGGTCGGCATCGCGTCGCGGGCGTTGATGCACAGGTTGAGCAGCGCGTTCTCCAGCTGGGTCGGGTCGATCAGCGTCGGCCAGAGGCCGGCCGCCCCGACCACGTCCAGGGCGACCTGCGGCCCGATGGTGCGGCGGACCAGTTCCTCCATCCCCGCCACCAGCCGGTTCACGTCGGTGGGCTTCTGGTCGAGGGTCTGGCGCCGCGAGAAGGCCAGCAGGCGGTGGGTCAGCGCGGCGGCGCGCTTGGCTGCCCCCTGCGCGACCGACATGTAGCGCCCGACGTCGCCGAGCCGGCCCTGGCCCATGCGGGTCTGCATCATCTCCAGCGAGCCGGAGATGCCGGCGAGCAGGTTGTTGAAGTCGTGCGCCAGGCCGCCGGTCAGTTGCCCGATGGCCTCCATCTTCTGCATCTGGCGGAGCTGCCCCTCGGCAGCCAAGAGTTCGTCGGTCCGCTCCCGGACACGCGCTTCGAGCGTCTCGTTGAGCTCGCGCAGACGGGCCTCGGACTGCCGCAGCCGTTCCTCGCTCGCGCGCAGGGCCTCCTCCGCCATGGTCCGTTCCAGCAGATCGGCGGCCTGCCGGGCCAGGATGTCCAGCAGACGGAGATCCCGGTCGGTCGGCTCGTGCGGCTCGACCCAGTGCGTCGATATCATCCCCAGCAGCCCGCCGTCCCGGGATAGGAGCGGCGTCGTCTGGGCGGACCGGATGCCGGCGCGGCGGAAGGCGAGCAGGTCGTCGGTGCCGGCGATGTCGCCCCACGCCTCGAAGTCCGGGACGACGAACCGGGCGCTGAGCCTCAGCGCGGCCGTGCAACTCGTGATCGCCCTGGGATCGACCTAAGTCCAGTGGCCCTCGGCCTCAGACGTCAGTCCGCGCGCGTACAGCAGTTCGAGGTGGCCGGGATGGGTCGGATGGTCGGGCGGGCAGAGCCGCTGCATCGTCCCAAACTGCGAGCCGGTGATCCTGACGGCGGCATCGACGATCTTGCCGCACAGCGCCCCGAGGTCGTTCTCCCCGATCAGGTCGACGCAGATGCCGTGCAGCAGGTCGATGTCGGCCCGGCCGCCGTCCCGTGCCTCAACGGTGCGACGCGATTTCGCGGGGAACGCGGTGACCACGGCGGCCATGGACGGGTTTCCTCGACGCGGAAGGACCCAGGCCGCGCCGGTACGGCGACGCTCGGCGCCGGCTGCTGGTTCCGTCGGATCTTCACGATGATCGGGGGACCGCTACGGCCAGGGATGTCTGTTGCGGATCCGCCACAACTGCTTGCCGGCTCACCATGGGCCAAGTCTTGGATCGCCGCCGCCGGGGATGCCTCGCATCGAACGCGTGACGGCCGCCGCGGTACCCCTGATGTCGCGCGGGCGATCAGCCGGCGCAGCCAGCCACCGCGCTTCGGTCCGGACTGCACGATGAGCGGGTCCTCGACGGGGCCGACGCGCGCGGAGCTTTCCCGTGCCCATCATGCCCAGGATCCACGACGCCCTCTCTGCCGGCGGCTTGGCCGGCTTCGTGGCGCGACAGGCGCGCGGGGTGCGGTCTCGGGTGCTCCGGCCTGCCGGGTCTCGAACGCCTCCCTCGACCTTTCGGGCCCGGCGCCGTGACCCGCGAACTGTCGTCGTTCACCCCGCCTTCGGGCCAGGAGCCGCGCCCGACATCGCCCCAACCACCGGTAACCCCGATCACCGACCCGTCGAGCACCGGCTCGCGGGCTCAAGCCGGGAAGGCGCGCAGGAGGTCCTCCGCCCCGTAGGGCTTCTTCACCACAGGCACGGCGGCGAGGTCTTCCGGAATGCGGAAGCCGTCGCCGTAGCCGGTGGCGAACGCGTAGGGGATGCCCAGTTCGAACAGCCTGCGCGCGACGGCGATGCTGGTCTCGGAGCCCAGGTTGACGTCGAGCAGGGCCCGGGCCGGCGGCGCCGCGTCGATCAGGCGGAGCGCCTCGCGCGTCGACGACGCCATGTCCACGTTCGTGGCGCCGAGCGACGTGAGCAACTCCTCGGCCTCCAGGGCGATGATCATGTTGTCCTCGACGACCAGCACGGACCCGGCGAGACCGCGCAGCGCCTCGGCGTGAACCGCCCTGACAGCCTTCGGCGCGGCGCGTGAGGCGTTCTGGACGAAGGCCGGGGGGATGGTGAAGCGCGCCTCGACGCCCGCCAGTTCGTAGCGCACCTCCGCCTCGCCCTTGAGCTCGTACGGGATCGACCGCTCGATGATGGTCGTGCCGAAGCCGCGCCGGGTGGGCGCCCGCACGGCCGGGCCGCCGGTCTCGCGCCATCGGATCACCAAATGGTCGAGGGCGTCCCGCTCCCAGCGCAGGTCGACCCGCCCGAGGCTGTCGCAGAGCGCGCCGTACTTGGCCGAGTTCGTCATCATCTCGTGGACGACCAGGGCGACGGTCGAGAACGCCTGCGGCTCCAGCAGGACGTCGGCGCCGTCGAGCACGACCCGGCCGGCCTTGGGTCCGAGGTAGGCGCCGGCCTCCAGCATGACGAGGTCGCGCAGGGATCCCGGTCCCCAGTTGCTCGAGGTGATCTGGTCGTGCGCCCGGGCGAGCGCCTGGATGCGGTCGCCGACCGTGTTCGCGAAGGCGCTGTCCGGCTTGCCCGCCGGCCGGCTCTGGGTCACCACCCCGCGGATCAGGTTCAGGATGTTGCGGACCCGGTGGTTGAGCTCGGCGATGAGAAGTTCCTGACGCTCCTGCGCGACCTTGCGCTCCTTCTCGGCGGAGTCGGTGAGGCGCAGGATCACCTCGAGCAGGGTGATGCGCAGGGCCTCGGCGGTCCGCATCTCGACCTCGGCCCAGGGGAGCGAGCGCCCGTGCACGGTCTCGCGCCACGCCTCGAAGCTCTTGCGCGGGGTCAGGCGGACGCCGTTCGGCCCCGGAGTCGCGGGCTTCACCGGGTTGCCCGCCCAGGTCACGGTCCGCGAGACCTCGCGCCGGAAGTAGACCAGAAAATCCCGGGGTGTGCGCGACACCGGGATGGCGAGCATGCCGGCCGCCCGCTCGGTGAAGTCGCGGCCCGGTTCGTGGACGCGCCCGATCTCGTCGGTCGCGTAGGCCTTGCTCGCGGCCGTGCGGTTGAGGAAGCGCACCAAGCCGGCGAACTCCTCCGCGGTCGGGGTCGAGCCCTGGAGCGTGATCTCGCCGTTCACCCACAGGCCGATGCCGTCGCAGGGCAGGATCGCCGCCAGGTCGTCGAGGAAGTCGGAGAGGCTTTCCAGGTTGGTGCCGCCGGTGGCCAGCGCGCCCAGCAGGCGGTTGTGCAACTCGCGCGAACGGACCTCGCGCTCGGCGTCGGCCTGCCGCTCGCGGGCCTCCAGCAGCCAGGAGAACATCTGGCCGAACAGCTCGGCGCCGGTCCGGCGCTCGAGGGAGATGTGGCGCGGCTCGGTGTGGTGGCAGGCGAACAGGCCCCACAGGCGACCGTCGCGCAGGATGGACACGGACAGCGAGGCCGCCACGCCCATGTTGCGCAGGTATTCGAGGTGGATCGGCGAGACCGTCCGCAGGGTCGACAGCGACAGGTCGAGGGGCTGGCCGGCCGGATCGCGCGGGGGCAGCACGGCGGCGCCGGTGTCGTCGACGTCGGCGATGATGCGCAGCCAGTTGCGCGCGTAGAGGGCGCGGGCCTGTTTGGGGATGTCGGAGGCCGGGTAGTGCAGCCCCAGGTAGGGGGCGAGGCCGGACCGGACCGCCTCGGCGATGACCTCGCCCGAATGGTCCTCGGCGAAGCGGTAGACCATAACCCGGTCGAACCCGGTCAGCGCCCGCATCTGGCGGGCGGCCTCGCGGCAGAGGGGGTCGAACCCCACGGTCTGCTGGAGACGGGTGACCATGCTGCGCACGAGGTTGCCGGCGCTGAGGTGTTCGGTGGCGCTCGGCTCGGCCTCGATGACGATGGTGTCCCCGGACCGGTGGAGGGCCACGTCGAACGGCTCGCCGCCCGGCACGAGCCGGAGGCCGAAGACCCGGTCGACGGCGTCGGGCCCGCGCAGGGTCTGCAGGTGCCCGCGCAGGGTGTGGATGGCCTCGCGGTCGAGGACGGCATCGAGGGGCAGGCCGAGAAGTGCCGCCGCACCCTGGCCGAGCCAGGTCGCGATGTTGTCCGAGGCGCGGGTGACGATCCAGTCCGGGGAGACCCCGATGAGGAAGCCGAACCCCTGCACCGCGCCGAGGATGTGGATGGGCTCGCGGTCGCAGGACGAGAGGTCGATCTCCGGCGTCGGTTGCGACGCGTTCAACTGGTCCATGGGCCCACGATGCTGCGCGCAGGCAAGGGTCCGGCTGCGGTTCGGATATTGTCTTCGCAGATCAACGCGGCACGGCGCGCGGACGTTGCAGGACCGGCCTATGCCAGGATCCACGATCCTTTCCTTCGACGCGTTGCCGCAACCTCGGGATGCCCGGAGCGTGGAACCGCTCCGGGCGGCCGGATCAAACTTTGCCGGTGAGCTTGTCGGCCACGTGCTTGGCGCCGTCCTTGACGTTCCCGGTCGTCTTCTGGGCTTCGCCCTTCAGTTCCTGCGCCTTGACCTCGGCCTTCAGCTTGTCGTTGCCAGTCACGCTGCCGATGCCCTGCTTCACGTTGCCGACGGCCTCATTGGCCAGGCCCTTGATCGTGTCGGTGGTGCTGCTCCTGGCGGTTCTCCTTCGCGACCAGGCCTTCGCGACCAGGGCGGCCACGGGGATCGGGAACGGCTCTCGCCCGGGCGCCGTTCCGCGCCGTCGGTCACGGTCACGGTCACGGTCACGGGAGGGTCGTGACGCGTGCCCAGCGGGTGCCCGGATCGACGCGACGGCCTGGTCTCGACTGCCCGGTAGGGAAGGGCGCTCCGCGCGAGCGGGATCCGCTAGGGATGTGCCTTCGCCCTCGTGCGCGCGCTCCTGTTCAGTGCGGCTCCTTCGGACGCGACCACGCCCATGTCAGCCGGTGCCGAAGCCGGCGTACCCGCCTGGACGCCACCCGGACGGAGCAATCCGACGCGCATGCCGGGTGACATCATCCCGCCTCCGGATCGCAGGCAGCACGACGGCACCGGCGCGGCGTGGTTCTCGGAGTCGGTACCTGCGCTGACGATCTGGCGACCCGGGCAGTCAGGTCTCGCAGAGAATGCTGCCGAAGCAGGATGCGACGGTTCGGTCGATCACATTTCTTCGGACGGAGCTCTTCGCAAGCGAGCCAAGAAGCAGTCGTTCCTCCGCTCAAGCTCGAATCACACGCCGTCGTGAAGATCGGACGCGCCGAGTTGGCATTCCTTCTGCCGTTGGCCGAGCCAGTTTCCGCGGGGAGAAATCAAAACTCGACGTGCGGAAAATCGCTGTCACTCCAGAGACTTAGATCGAGTTGAGCGGTGCTGGCGGAGACGGAGGGATTCGAACCCTCGATACCCATTTCTGGGTATGCTCATTTAGCAAACGAGTGCCTTCAGCCGCTCGGCCACGTCTCCGGCGCTCTGGCTCTAGAAGGTCGGATCCGGCGGGTCAACCCGATCCTGGCGGGCGGCGGCCACGCGGCGGCGCTCGACGTGCTTGGCGACGCGCAGATGCCGCGAGATCGCGTAGTTCATCGCCGTCAGGAAGCCGTAGGTGCCCCGTACGAAGTGGCGGCGGCCGAGATAGGCCTTCAGGAAATTGCCCGGCAGCTCGACGAACACCCGCCAGGTCGGGATCACCACACCCCGCGCTTCGAGGTCGTCCGCCTGCTGGTCGGAGTAGCGGTTCAGCTTGTCGAGCTGGTCGCCGAGCGAGCGCACCGAGAAATGGTGGATCACGCCCCGGAGCCGGCCCGGCTTCACCCCCGGTTCCAGCGCCACCCGGTCGTGGACCGGCGAGGCGGCGTAGCGGCCCCGGTCCTTCCGGTAGAGCCGGACCGGCGTCAGCGTGTAGGCGAGCGGGTGTGGCCGGCCCTCGCCGGGGAAGATCTCGGCGATGCCGATCCGCCACGCCGGCCGGCGCGGCTCGCCCGCGGCCCAGAGGCCCCGGATCTCCCGGGCCAGCTCCGGCGGCACCACCTCGTCGGCGTCGAGGTTCAGGAGCCAGACGTGCCGGCACTGCTCCTCGGCGAAGCGCTTCTGCGGGCCGTAGCCCGGCCAGGGATGGTGCAGCACCCGCGCGCCCAGCGACTCCGCCAGGGCCTGCGTGCCGTCGGTGGACCCGGAATCGACCACCACGAGGTCGTCGGTCAGGCCGCGGACCGCCCGAAGCGTCGCGCCGATCCGGTCCACCTCGTTGTGAGCGATGATGAAGACCGACAGCGGCAGGGGCCCGTCGGCTCCCGGGACCGGCCTGGGGGCGGCGGTGCCCGCCGGAGCGCGGCTCACGCCAGCCAGTCCGGCACCCGGTCGAGGGCGATCAGGGCGTCGACGTCGAGGCGGGGGCGGACCACCGCCGCGCGGTCGCCCCGCACCAGAACCTCCGGCACCAGCGGCCTTGTGTTGTAGGTGCAGGACTGCACCGCCCCGTAGGCGCCGGCGCTCATCACGGCGATCAGGTCGCCGGGCCTCACCTCCGGCATCTCGCGGTTAAGGGCGAGGTAGTCGCCGCTCTCGCAGACTGGGCCGACCACGTCGGCGACGAGGCGCGGCGTTTCGGGGCCCGGCTCGATGACCGGCCGCAGGCCGTGATAGGCCTCGTAAAGGGTCGGGCGGATCAGGTCGTTCATCGCCGCGTCGACGATCACGAAGGTCCGCCCCTCGCTGTGCTTCACGTAGAGCACCCGCGTCAGCAGGATCCCTGCATTGCCGACGATCATCCGGCCGATCTCGAAGACCGGCCGCAGGCCGAGGGGGGCGAAATGCGGCCGCAGGGTCGCCGCCAGCGCGGCCGGGTCCGGCGGCGGCGCGTTGTCGTCGCGGTAGGGGATGCCGAGGCCGCCGCCGAAATCGATGTGGCGCAGGGGATGGCCGGCCGCCAGCAACTCCCGGGCGAGACCGGCGAGCAGCCGGGCCGCGTCGGCGAAGGGCGCCAGATCGGTGATCTGGCTGCCGATATGCATGTCGACGCCGTGCACCGCGATCCCCGGCAGGGCGGCCGCAGCGGTGTAGACAGCCGGCGCCCGGGTGATCGGGATGCCGAACTTGTTCTCGTACTTGCCGGTGGAGATCTTGGCGTGCGTGCCCGCGTCCACGTCGGGGTTCACCCGGACCGAGACCGGCGCGCGGAGGCCGAGGCCCACCGCCACCTCGGACAGGACCGCGAGTTCCGGCTCACTCTCCACGTTGAAGCAGAAGATGCCGGCCCTCAGCGCGGCCTCCATCTCGGCGCGGGTCTTGCCGACTCCCGAGAACACGATCTTGCCGGGGTCCACGCCGGCCGCCAGGGCCCGCTGCAGCTCGCCGCCGGAGACGATGTCCATCCCGGCGCCCCGGGCCGCGAGGGTCCGCAGGACGGCCTGGTTCGAGTTCGCCTTCATGGCGAAGCAGACCAGCGCGTCGTCGGCCGCGAACGCCTCCGCGAAGACGCGGAAATGCCGCTCCAGCGTGGCGGTGCTGTAGCAGTAGAACGGTGTGCCGACCTCCGAGGCGAGACCGGTCAGGTCGACATCCTCGGCGTGCAGGCGGCCGTCGCGATAGTGAAAATGGTGCATCTCGGCCGTGTCTCGTCGCCGTATCTCGTCCCGCCGGAGCGCGGGCTGTTTCCCGTGAAACACCCCGCCGCAGGCCGCGGCGGGCGCGCGCCAGTGGCGGGGTCCGACCGAGTCCGAGCGGGGTCACCGGGCGCGCGGCACCGCGACGACGTGCCGGCCTCCGCCCTCTACAGCAGCGGATCCAGAATGAAAGGCTCCTTCGGCACCCGGTAGCCGCGCCGCGCGCCGCGGCTGGTCTCGACCGGCGCCTCGGTGCCGCCCGGCGGGACCGCCGCCGCGGAGAGCTCGTCGCCGGCGCGCACCGAGGCCGGGTCCGGCTCCGGGGCGCCGCCGCCGAGACCGACCGAGACCGGCAGCGTCCGCCGCCCGGTCGGCGCGTCCGCGCCGGTCTGCGCACCCGCCCGCGGGGCCGCCGTCTGGGGCGGCTCCAGCGCACCCCGCCGCCCGCAGGCGGAAGCCGCCAGAGCCACGAGGCCGGACACGGCGAGGAGTTTCAGGGCGGGTTTCGACAACATCGCGCGAGGGTCCGGCGGGCTCGGCACCGGCACGCGAGGGCCGGCGGGAGCGCTACCTTAGCCGTTGCCGCGTCCCGGCGCGAGCGCCCGTCCGCCACAGGCCGGCCGCGGCGCATGGTTGGGGCCCGTCCCCGCGGCTCCCGGCCCGGCCTCGACAGCCGGAAGGCGTCAGCCCCGCCGCTCCTTGCCGCCCTGCGAGCCCTGCCGGTTCTTGGCGGGGGCGTTCTGCTGCTGCTCGGCCTCGTAGGCGTCGATCGCCCGGCGGCAGTTCTCGCTGAGCTTCTTCCAGTTCTTCTGGAAGCAGGCATCGGTGGCCGGATCGTCGGGGGCCAGGTTGCCGCAATAGGTCAGGTAGTCCCCGGTGCAGTACTTCTTCAGGGTCTCGTTGCCGCGCTTCGTCTGCTGCGCGGCTGCCGGCAGCGTCAGGGCAACGGCCGCCGCGACGGCGAGGACGATCGGCTTCAGGCGCATGGGTATCCGTACCATCTGTCGAAGTTGTGAATGCAGGACGCGTCGGCGATGCGATGATGCCTTTGCGTGGTCGAAACAAGGCAGTCATCGCAGGTTTTCGGTTGCGTTCCGGTCGCCAAATCCCGTTTCGGGGGTGGATCGGCTCAGACCCGCTCGGGTTCCGGCATCGCCGCCGCGGTCCGCGGCATCCGGCCCGGGGCCGTGAGGGCCTCGGCGACCTCGACGATTCGCCGGCGGAGATCGGCGTTCTCGCGCTCGATGCCGGCCTGCCGGTCCGGCGACAGGTTTCCGGCCCGGTCGTGGCGTTCGTTCTGGCGGTCGGCCACGGTCAGGGCCAAAGCTTCCTCGGCCGCCTTCAGGCTCGCGCGCAGGTCGTCGCGCTCGGCCGCCAGCGCGGCGGCGTCCGGTGCCGGCGCCGCGCCCTGCCGGAGCGCCAGGAGACTGTCGAGCAGGTCGGCATGGGCGTCCTCGAGGGCCTGGAGCGTGGCGAGGCTCGCGCTCCCGTCCTCCCGCGCCAGCGTCAGCTCGGTCTCCAGCTCCCGGGTCTTGGCCTGGGCCTGGGCGATCTCGGCGTCGCGGGCAGCGACGTCGCGCGCCAGGGCGGCGACCCGCATCGTCCCGGCCCCGATCGCCGCCATGTCGGACTGCCGCCGCGCCTCGACGGTCTCGACCCGGCGCTCCAGGCGGCGCTGCTGCACGGCGAACTGGGCGCGCAGGAAGTCCCGCTCGGCGGCGATCTCGGCCGGCGACAGGGGCAGGCGCGCCTCGGCCCGCCGACGCTCCAGGCGCGCGGCGCGGGCATTCAGGGCCGGCAGAAGCAGCAGGCCGCACAAGCTCGCCGCCAGGAAGCCCAGCGCGAAGATCATCACCGTTTCGATCACGAGGGTGCAGCCCGCGCATCCGGCCGGAAAACCCGACCCAACTCCACTCTAGCCCAGGTTGGCCGCGAGGGTGAAATCCCTCGGGGCCGGTCAATCAGAACGCGTTCCGACGCCATCCCGGATCGAGGCCGGATTAGGCCGGATCAGAACGGGTTCCACGTCGGCTCACGGGTGAACTTCAGATAGCCGACATTGATCCCGAGCCGCGCGCCGACGCCGCTGCGGATCGGCACGACGATGACCCGGTCGTTGACCACCGCGGTCATCCCGAAGCCGCCCACCAAGTAGGCGGAGCCGTCGACGCCGGCGAAGCGGCGGTACAGGTCGCGCACGTTGGGCAGGTTGTAGACCAGCATCATGGTGCGGGCGCCGTCGCCGCCGACATCGAAGCCGAGGGACGGGCCCTGCCAGTAGATGCGCCGCTTGCCGGCGTTGCGGGTGTAGAGCGTGCCCTCGCCGTAGCGGACGCCCGCCACCACGGCGCCGCCGCCCTCCTGGCCGAGGATGTAGCCGTTGGGCTCGCCCCAGCGCCGGCCCGCCTCCTCGACGGTGAGCGCGAGGCCGCGCGACACCGTGCCGAAGAACCGGTGGCCGGATTCCACGATCTCGCCGGGACGGAAGGTCTCGGGCGTGTCGAGATCCTCGCCGGCCGCGCGGGCCGCGCCCGCGGCGCCGAGGAGGGAGCCGCAGAGGGGCGCACCCAGCGCCAGGCCGAGGCCCGCGCGCAGGAGGGTGCGGCGGTCGGTGCCGCGATCGTCTCGTGCCGTCATCGTTGCCTCCTCGCCCGGTTCGATTAACGGTTCGTGCGATGGACCTGAGCCGCTCTGTCCCGCCGGGCCGGCAGAGGCCGCGCCGGGCGGATGAGTCGGACCAGCTTCTGAGGGAATCCGCAAGATGTGGTTAACGCGTCCTGACCCCGCAGTCCGCATGGCCGGGCGGTCGGGCGCGCGCGTCCCGCGGGCGGCGCTCACGCTCGCGCGGGCGGTGGGGCTGTCAGCCGCGCTGTCAGCCGCGCTGGCGGCCCTGCCGGCGGTCGCCCCCGGCCGCGCCGCCGCGGAGGAGGGCCTGACGGCCCGGACGCGGATCGAGCTGCTGACGCTCAACGGCTTCGACCCGGTCAGCTACTTCCTCGAGGGCGGGCCGCAGGCCGGTCTGGCCCGGTTCGAGCTGTCCTGGGGCGGCCAGGTCTGGCGCTTCTCCAGCGGCGCCAACCGCGCGGCATTCCGGGACGACCCGCCCGCCTACGCGCCGCGCCTCGGGGGCTACGACGCCGCCGGGATCCTTGATGGCCGGCTGGTGGACGCCGATCCTCTGGTCTTCGCGGTGATCGACGAGCGCCTCTACCTGTTCCGGGATGCCGGGCGCCGCGCCCGGTTCCTGGCGGAGCCCGGCCTGGCCCGGCAGGCGGAGGCGGCCTGGCCGGCCGTGCGCCGCCTGCAGGATGTCCCGCCCGACGGCTCGCCCGAAGCCTCGCCCAACGTGCCGCCTAGGGATGCGCCGCGCTGAGCGCCGCCGCCGGCCGGTCGCTCGCGCGGGCCGGCAGGGCGAGCCGCGGGGCCAGGGCGGGGTCCCCGAGGGCCGCGAAGGGACCGTTGCGGTGATCGGGTCCGTGCTGGCCGTAGCGGATCGGGCCGCCGCCCGGCACCACCACGCAGCCACCCGCCGCCGCGACGATGTGGTCGCCCGCGGCCGTGTCCCATTCCATGGTCGGGCCGCAGCGGACGTAGATGTCGGCCTCGCCTGCGGCGATCAGCCCGAACTTCAGGGCGGACCCGACCTGGCGCGTCTCCACCACTGGCAGCGCCGCCAGGCAGGTGGCGGTCTCGGGATCGCTGTGCCGCCGGCTGCCCAGGGCGACGAGGCCCGTCCCCGGCGCCGCCCGCGCGCGGACCGGCCGCCCGGCCCCCGGCCGGCCCGCGATCACGGGGCCCTCCAGGGTCGCGGGTCCGGCCCACCAGACGCGGCCGAGGCCGGGGGCGGCCAGCGCGGCCGCCACCGGGCGGGCGCCCGACACCAGCGCGATGTTGACCGAGTAGTCCGGCGTCCCGGCGAGGAAGTCGCGGGTGCCGTCCAGGGGATCGACGAGGAAGAAGAGGTCGGCGGTGCGGGTCGCGTCGCTCTGGGCGCGCTCCTCGGCCACGACCGCGATCCCGGGGAAGCACCCGGCGAGGGCCTCGACGATCAGGTCCTCGGCCTCGACGTCGGCAGCGCTGGAGGGTGAGCCGTCCGGCTTCAGGGCGTGCGGGCAGGGGCCTCGGTGGTAGCGGCGCAGGATCTCCCCCGCCGCGCAGGCGATCTCGGCGAGTGCCGCGGCGATCCGCTCACGCTCCGGTCCCGAGATCGTCGCCGCGCCCGTCATGATGCCTCCCGACACCGCCCTGAATGCCCGAGCGGGGGGGGAATGTCGACGGCCACTGGCCGGAGCGCCGCCTCATCGGCGCTCCGGCAGCTCCCGCGCGGCGGCCGGCATCCGAACCGTCCGCCGGATCCGCGCCAGCAGGGCCTGGCTCCGGCGGCGGTGGCGGCGCAGCTCCGCCGCGAGGCCGCGCGCGTCCGGGAGGCCCACCGCCTTGGCGATCTGCCGGGACGCGGTCTCGGACGGCTCCGCGGCGGGATCGGTCATCACGAGCCGCTGCCACTGGTAGACGGCGTCGAGGAAACCGTAGGTCTCGGCGAGGGCCTCGCCCGCCGCCGCGGGCAGGAGGCCGCGCGTCGCCGCCTCGCGGAAGAGCGACTCCGCGCCGAGGCCGATGCAGCCGGGCCAGTCGTGCGCCTGGCTCAGCACGATGGCCTGGGCGAGGAAGTCGAGGTCGAACAGCGCGCCGGGGGCGAGCTTCAGGTCGTAGGGGCCGGCATGGCCCCGCTCCCGCGCGACCAGGGCCCGCATCGCGCCCGCCTCGGCGCAGACGGCGGCGGTCTCGCGCGGCTGCCGGAGGATCCCGGCGATCGCGGCCGTGACGTCGGCCGCCAGGGTGGCGTCGCCGGCGACGACCCGGGCGCGGGCGAGCGCCATGTGCTCCCAGAGCTCCGCCTCGCCGCCGTGATAGGCCGCGAAGCCGCTGAGCTGCACGGCGGGCGGGCTGTGGCTGCCGTAGGGCCGCAGCCGCAGGTCGACCGCGTAGAGCCGGCCGCGCCGCGTGGCCGTGGTGAGCGCCGCGAACACGCGCTGCGCCAGACGGTTGTAGGCCACCACGGCGTCGAGGGGACGCCGTCCGTCGCTGGTGCGGTTCTCCGGGTCGAAATCGTACAGGAACACGAGGTCGAGGTCGGATTCCGCGCTGAGCTGGTGGGATCCGAGGCGGCCGAGCGCCAGGATGCAGCAGCGCCCCGCCGGCACCGCGCCGTGGTCCAGAGCGAATCGGCGCTCCTCCGCCTCCAGGCTCAGCGCCACCGTGGCCTCGGCGATCGCCGCGTAGGCCTCCCCGGCCTGGCGCGGGGTGAGGATGCCCGACAGCAGGCGGGCGCCCGTAACGAAGGTCATCTGCCGGGTGGCATCCCGGCAGCGGTCGAGGCTCTCCTCGTGGCTCGCCGGCTGGCCCAGGAGCGACCGGTACTGCGCGCGGACCTCGTCGGGATCCGTGGTCGGCGTCACGAAGTCGGCGTCGAGCACGGTGTCGAGGACGTGCGGGCTCAGGCCGACCGTGTCGGCGAGGCGCGGCGCCGTCCCCAGGACGTCGGCGAACAGCAGGCGCAGGCGCTCGTGCGAGCGCAGGATGGCGAGGAGTTCGGCCACCGCGGGCATCCGCGCGAAGGCCCGGTCGAGGGCGAGGAGCGCCGCGTCGGGGTCGGCGGTCCCGCCGAGCGCGCGCAGCAGCGCCGGGAGCATCTCGGCGAGGATCTCCCGGGCCCGGCCGGTCCGCAGGGCCGGGCGGCGCCCGAGATGCCAGCCCTGCACGGTCTCCCAGGCCAGGGGTGGGTCCCGGAACCCGAAGGCGCCGAGCCGCGCCAGGGTCTCGGGATCCGGCTCGCTCTCGCCGAAGACCAGGGCGGCCCCGTCGGCGCCGGCCTCCGGCTCCGCCTCGAACAGCAGGGCGTAGTGCGCCTGGACCCGGCCGGCATGGTGGAGCAGGGCCGCCTCGAAGGCCGCCAGGTCGGGGAAGCCCGCGAACAGGGCGAGCGCGGTCAGCGCCTCGGTCCCGGTGGGCAGGCGCTGGGTCTGCTCGTCCCGGATCATCTGGATCCGGTGCTCGAGGGTGCGCAGGAACGCGTAGGCCGCGGAGAGCTCGTCCCGGGCCCGCCCGTCGATCCAGCCCTCCGCGACGAGCTCGCCGAGCATCGCCACGGTCCGGCGGCCCCGCAGGGCCGGCTTGCGGCCGCCGAAGACGAGCTGCTGGGTCTGGACGAAGAACTCGATCTCCCGGATGCCGCCGCGGCCGATCTTGATGTCGTGGCCGCCGACCGCGATGGTCTCGTGGCCGCGGACCATGTGGATCTGCCGCTTCAGGGCGTGGATCTCGGCGATGGCCGGGAAGTCGAAGTGCCGGCGCCAGATGAACGGCGCGAGTTCCGCCAGGAAGGCCTCGCCGGCCGGGATGTCGCCGGCGATCGGCCGGGCCTTGATGAAGGCCGCGCGCTCCCAGTTCTGGCCGAGCGTCTGGTAGTAGTCGAAGGCGAAGCCGGTGGAGAGCGCCACCGCGGTCGAGCCCGGGTCTGGCCGCAACCGGTAGTCGATGCGGTGGACGTAGCCGTCGGCGGTCCGGTCGGCCAGGAGCTTCACCAGCCCCTGCGCCAGCTTGACGAGGAAGGGCTTCGGATCGCCGCCGGTCGCCGCGGCGGCGGGCTCGGCCTCGTAGAAGACGACGAGGTCGATGTCGCTGGAGTAGTTCAGCTCGCAGCCGCCGAGCTTGCCCAGGCCCAGGACGATCAGGCCCGACCCGTCCTGCGGCGCCTCCGGATCCTTGGGCCTATAACGCCCGGCCGCGATCCCCTGCCGGAGGAGCGCCTCGACCGCCCCGCTCACCGAGGCGTCGGCGAAGGCCGACAGGGCGCCGGTCACCGCGTCGAGGTCCCAGCAGCCGCCGAGATCCGCCAGGGCGACCAGGAGGGCGTGGGCCTCCCGGTTGGCGCGCAATTGCCGGCCGACCTCGGCGAGGTCGGGATTCACCCCGCAGGCGGCGCCGACGGCGCGCTGCCGCGCGATGATGTCCCGGCTCGCCGCGTCCGGCGGCTGATCCAGCAGGGCGACGAGCCGCTCGGGCGACCGGGTGGCCGCCCGCCAGAGGAAGGGGGAATGATCCGCCAGCCCGAGGAGCAAGTCCCGGCAGGGCGGCGTCAGGAAGCCGGCCGGCAGCGCCGGCGCGAGCTCGGCGAGCCGGGCCCGCGCGGCGTCGGGGTCGGCGAGCCCGAGCCGGGGGCGCAGGCCCGCGCGCAGCGGCGTGGCTGACTCGGCGGCCGCTCCCTTCGCCGATCCGTTCGGGAGACCGGTCTCATCTCTCATGCCGCATCCTCCCTGGCGCGACGGGACCGGCATCGTAGCCGACCAAGCCGCCCGTGTCCGGTCCGGCGCACATGGCTCCAGGCGCCCGCCGCGCGTTCACGAGGCGGCCAGGACAGCGCCGAGACGACGCGTTCGCGGCCGATCGGGCCCGGAATCGGGGCCCGTCCCGGCGTTCCGTCCGATCCGGTAACGCTTTTCAAAGCCGACCGTGGCGTCTATCCGTGCGGACCGGTCGTCGCCCCCGGTCCGGCCCGCGGGCCGCGCGGGATCCCTTCGGGCGACTCGATCGCCGCAGGGGCGGCCGAGGACCGGGCGGCCGAGAACCGGGCGGCCGGGAACCGGCAGCCCCAATCGGGGCCCCGGCCCGCAGACGTCCGCACCTCAGATCCGCCCGCCCGGAGCGCACCATGTCCTCCCCGACCTCGCCCACCCTGAACCTCGACGGCCTCGACCTCGCCGCCCTGCTCTGCTCCCGCGTCTGCCACGACGTGATCAGCCCCGTCGGCGCGATCGTGAACGGGCTCGAGGTCCTGGAGGACGACCAGGACGAATCGATGCGGACCTTCGCCCTGGAGCTGATCGGGAAGAGCGCCCGTCAGGCCTCGGCGCGGCTGAAATTCGCCCGCATCGCCTTCGGGGCCGCCGGCTCGGCCGGCGCCTCGATCGACCTCGCCGACGCCGAGAGCGTGGCCAAGGGCATGTTCTCCGACGACAAGACCAAGCTGACCTGGAGCGCCCCGCAGGCGCTGTTCCCGAAGAACAAGGTCAAGCTCCTGCTCAATCTCGTGATGGTCGCCACCTCGGCGATTCCCCGGGGCGGCCTGATCGACGTCGTCGTCTCCGGCGACGGCGAGGCGCCCACGCTGGTGCTGAAGGCCAAGGGCTCGCACGCCCGCATCCCGCCCCACGTCGAGGAGCTGATGGCCGGCAGCCCCGAGAGCGGCACCGTCGACGCCCACGGTATCCTGCCGTTCTACGCCGGCCTCGTGGCGCGGGCCGCCGCCATGGATGTCCGCTTCGCTATCGAGGGCGATGAAGTGACTATCACCGCCACGCCCGCAGTGATCGACACGCCCGAAGATCGCGATGGAGAGGCTTCGGACACGGCGCTGGCGTGAAACTCTGAAAAAGGTGCCGCGCGGGGCCGGGATGGAAACGCTTCCCTAACCCCGCGCGAGTAAGTAGGTTGCGCGAGACCTTCTCCGCGTAACGAGTAGCGCCTATGGACGACCTGCTTCGCGAGTTTCTGACCGAGAGCGGGGAGCATCTCGACACGGTCGATGCAGAATTGGTTCGATTCGAACAGGATCCGAACAACGAGACTATTCTGCGGAACATTTTCCGACTCGTGCACACGATCAAGGGAACCTGCGGGTTCCTCGGCCTCCCGCGGCTGGAAGCTCTGGCGCACGCCGCCGAGACCTTGATGGGTCGCTTCCGCGACGGGCTGCCCGCCACGTCGGATTCCGTCACCCTGATCCTGCTGACGCTGGACCGGCTGAAGGCGATCCTGGCCGATCTGGAGGCCACCGGCACGGAGCCCGCGGGCTCGGACGACGACCTCATCTCCGCCCTGGAGCGCATGGCCGAGGGCTCGCCGGAGCCGGAGGTCGCCGCCCCGCCGCCGCCCGAGCCGGTCCTGCCCGATCCGGTGGTCCGCGAGCTGAAGCCCGGCGAGGTCTCCCTCGACGACCTGGAGGCCGCCTTCCTGGCCGCCCCCGGTCCGGACGAATCGGACTTCCTCCCGCCGCCGGCCCCCGTGGCCGCGATCCCCGCCCCCGCCCCCGCGGCCGCGGCCGCCGTCGCCCCGGCCCCGGCGCCCGCGCCCGCCGTCAGCGCGGCGCCCAAGGCCGAGAAGAAGCCCGAGCCCGTCGAGGCCGAGAAGACCGAGAAGGCTGAGCCGGCGCGCGCCGAGAAGGTCGAGGGCGCCGAGGGCGAGACGACCGCCGCCGCCAAGAACCAGACCATCCGGGTGAACGTCGACACGCTCGAGCACCTGATGACGATGGTCTCCGAGCTGGTGCTGACCCGCAACCAGCTCCTCGAGATCGCCCGCCGGCACGAAGATTCGAGCTACAAGGTCCCGCTGCAGCGCCTGTCGCACGTCACCGCCGAGCTGCAGGAAGGCGTCATGAAGACGCGCATGCAGCCGATCGGCAACGCGTGGCAGAAGCTGCCGCGCGTGGTGCGCGACCTCTCGGCCGAACTCGGCAAGCAGATCGACCTCGTGATGGTCGGCAACGAGACCGAGCTCGACCGCCAGGTCCTCGAGGTCATCAAGGACCCGCTGACCCACATGGTCCGCAACTCGGCGGATCACGGCCTCGAATCGACCGCCGAGCGCGTGGCGGCGGGCAAGCCCGCCCGCGGAACGATCCGCCTCGCCGCCTACCACGAGGGCGGCACGATCACGATCGAGATCGCCGACGACGGCAAGGGCCTGAACCTCGCGGCCATCCGCAAGAAGGCCGCGGAGCGCGGGCTCGCCTCCCAGGCCGATATCGAGCGGATGACCGATGCCCAGGTCGCCAAGTTCATCTTCCACGCCGGCTTCTCGACGGCGGCGGCGGTGACCTCGGTCTCGGGCCGCGGCGTCGGCATGGACGTGGTCAAGACCAACATCGAGACCATCGGCGGCCTGATCGACATCGCCACCACGGCGGGTCGCGGCACGACCTTCACCATCAAGATCCCGCTGACGCTGGCGATCGTGGCCGCCCTGATCGTCCGGGCCGGCGAGCACCGCTTCGCCCTGCCGCAGGTGGCGGTGCTGGAGCTGGTCCGGGTCGATGCCGGGGCGCAGCGGGTCGAGCACATCAACGGCGCGCCGGTGCTGCGCCTGCGCGAGCGGCTGCTGCCGATCGTCTCGCTCACCGGCCTGCTCGGCCAGACGAGCCCGGGCGCGGAGACGGACCAGGCCGGCTTCGTGGTGGTCGCCCAGGTCGGGCGCGAGCGCTTCGGCATCCTCGTCGACGAGGTCTTCCACACGGAGGAGATCGTCGTGAAGCCGATGTCGGTGAAGCTGCGGCACATCCCGATGTTTGCCGGCAACACGATCCTCGGCGACGGCGCCGTGGTGCTGATCGTCGATCCGAACGGCGTGGCCCGTCAGGTGGCGCAGGGCGTCCAGGGCAGTGGCGGCCACATCGACGCCGACGCCGACGAGGCAGTCGAGATGGCCGACACCAAGACCACGCTCCTGGTGTTCAAGGGCGGCCAGGGCAGCTTCAAGGCGGTGCCGCTGTCGCTGGTCACCCGTCTCGAGGAGATCGAGTGCGCCAAGGTCGAGTGGCTCGGCGGCCGCGCGCTGATCCAGTACCGCGGGCGCCTGATGCCCCTGGTCCCGGCCGACGCGGCGATCACCATCAAGTCGGAGGGGACGCAGGCCCTGGTGGTGTTCTCCGACGGCGAGCGCGCCATGGGCCTCGTGGTCGACGAGATCGTCGACATCGTCGAGGAGCGCCTCGACATCGAGATCGCGGCGGACCGGTCGGACCTGATCGGCTCGGCGGTGCTGCGGGGCCGGGCGACCGACATCATCAACATCGCCCACTTCCTGCCGCTGGCCTACGACGACTGGGCGCGCGGCCTGAAGCGGCCCGAGCAGATCTCCACGGTCCTGCTGGTCGACGACTCGGCCTTCTTCCGCGACATGCTGAGCCCGGTGCTGAAGGCCGCGGGCTACCAGGTGGTCACGGCGTCGAGCGCCGAGACGGCCCTGTCGACCCTCCAGTCCGATCCGCAGATCGAGGTGGTGGTCACCGACCTGGAGATGCCGGGCCGCAGCGGCTTCGACCTCGTCGCCGCCATGCGGCGGGCCGAGCCGCGCCTCGCCGGGCTCCCGGTGATCGGCCTCACCGGCGCGATCGGCGCCGACGCGGTGGAGAAGGCGCGGGCGCTGGCGATCAGCGACTTGGTGGCGAAGTTCGACCGCAGCGGCCTGATCTCGGCGCTGGCCGAGATCGGCGCCGCCACGGTGTCGAAAGCCGCCTGAGCCGCCGCGCCGCCCGCCCCGGGCGATCGACCCCGGCCGATCGCTCCAAGCCGATCGACCCCGGCCGATCGCTCCAAGCCGATCGACCCAGGCCGATCGACCCAGGCCGATCGACCCAAGCCGATCGCGACGATCGCGACGAACGAATCCGGAGAGTTCCGATGCAGGCTGCCAACGCCAACACCAGCGGCGCCACCACCAACGGCGCCGAGACCGGCGCCACCGACGACTTCGTCACGGTCTTCGTCGGCGAGACGCTGTTCGGCCTGGCGATCGAGCGGGTCCACGACGTCTTCGTCCCGTCGGGCGTGACGCCGGTTCCCCTGGCGCCGGCCGAGATCGTCGGCCTGCTGAATCTGCGCGGCCGGGTCGTGACGGCCATGAGCCTGCGCCGGCGCCTGGGCCTGCCGGACGCGGAGGCCGAGGCGGACGGCAGCAAGGCCAGCCCGAAGATGGCGATCGGTCTGGAGCAGGCCGGCGAGACCTTCGCGCTGGTGGTCGACGGCGTCGGCGAGGTGCTCAAGCTCGGCGCCGACAGCCGCGAGGCGGTGCCGATCAACCTGGATCCGCGCTTCCGCGACCTCGCCACCTGCGTCCACCGCCTCGACGGCCGGCTCCTGGTGATCCTCGACGTGGACGCGCTCCTCGGCTTCACGCCCGCCGGCGCCAAGGCGGCTTGAGGGAGAGGTCGATGAAGGCGCCCCACGAGACCACCTGCCTGGTGGTGGACGATTCCGCGGTGATCCGGAAGGTCGCCCGGCGGATCATCGAGGATCTCGGCATGAATGTCAGCGAGGCCGAGGACGGCAGCGCCGCCCTCGAGGCCTGCGCGGCCAGCATGCCGGACGCCATCCTGCTCGACTGGAACATGCCGAACATGGACGGCTACGCGTTCCTCCAGGCCCTGCGCCAGAGCGAGGGCGGGGGCGCGCCGAAGGTCCTGTTCTGCACCACCGAGAACGACGTCGGGGCGATCGCCCGCGCCCTCCGGGCGGGGGCCGACGAGTACATCATGAAGCCCTTCGACCGCGACATCCTGACGGCCAAGCTCGAACAGGTCGGTCTCGTCGCCGACGCGGCCTGATCGCCTGCTCCCTGACCCGCGGCCCGAGCCCCGCGACCCTGCACCCGAGGCAATCATCATGGCCCTGAGTCCCGCGGTCGCCCCGCTGCGCACGCCGCCAACCCAGAGCACGACCTCATCGGCCACGGCGATCCGTGTGCTCGTGGCCGACGACTCGGCCGTGGTGCGCGGCCTCGTGGCCCGCTGGATCGGCGAGGCCGGATTCGAGCTCGTCGGCACGGCCTCGAACGGCCGGATCGCCCTCGAACTGATGGCCAAGCACGACCCGGACGTGGTCCTGCTCGACATCGAGATGCCGGAACTCGACGGCACGACCGCGCTGCCGCGCATGCTCGCCATGAGCCCGAGCGTGCAGGTCGTGATGATGTCGACGCTGACGACGCGCAACGCCGATATCTCGCTGAAATGCCTCGCCCTCGGCGCGGTGGACTACATCGCCAAGCCGGAGAGCAGCCGCGGCGTCACCACCTCGGACACGTTCCGGGTCGAGCTGATCGAGCGCGTCCGCGTGTTCGGCTCCGCCCGCGCGCGGAACCGGCGCCCGTCCGCCGCGCCCGCCGGCCACGCGCCGGGCTACCACGCCGCGCCCGCGCCGGCGGCCGTGCCGGCCGCGGCGCATCCGGCGCCGGCCGCCGCGGCGCGCCCCGCGACTCCTTTCACGCTCCGGCCCAAGGTCCGCAACCGGACCCAGCCCCGCGCCCTGCTGATCGGCTCCTCCACGGGCGGCCCGCGGGCCGTGGGCGAGATGCTGGAGGGCATCGGCGCCGCCGCCCTGCGGCGCCTGCCGGTCCTGATCGTCCAGCACATGCCGCCGATCTTCACGGCGGTCTTCGCCGAGCATCTGGCCACCCGCACCGGGCTCCCGGCGGCGGAGGGCAAGGCCGAGGAGCGGGTCGAGCCGGGCCGCATCTACGTCGCCCCGGGCGGCCGCCACATGGGGCTGGCCGGCGGGGCCGGCGGCCCGATCATCAAGCTCACCGACGGTCCCCCGGTGAATTTCTGCCGCCCCGCGGTCGACGTCCTGTTCAAGGACGCGGCGGTGGTGTTCGGCGCCGCCACCGCGACCGTGATCCTCACCGGCATGGGCTCGGACGGGACCAACGGCGCCCGGGCGCTCACCGAGGCCGGCGGCCCGGTCCTCGCTCAGGACGAGGCCACCAGCACGGTCTGGGGCATGCCGGGCAGCGTCGCGCGGGCCGGGCTCGCCGAGGCCGTGCTGCCGTTGCCCGAACTCGCGACGGCGCTGCGCGCCCTGATCACGGGGCAGCCGGCATGACCGAGCTCGAGTTCGAATTCCTGCGCACCTTCCTGAAGCAGCGCTCCGGCCTCGCGCTGACGCCGGAGAAGCGCTACCTCGTGGAGAGCCGGCTGACCCCGGTCTGCCGCCGCTTCGGCCTCGCCAGCCTCGGCGACCTGATCGGCGCCCTCAAGCTCGCCCAGAACAGCACGATCGAGCGGGCCGTGGTCGAGGCCATGACCACGAACGAGACCTTCTTCTTCCGCGACCGGATCCCCTTCGACCTGTTCCGCGACACGCTCCTGCCGGACGTGCTGGCGCGCAATGCCGGCCGCCGCCGGCTGCGGATCTGGTGCGCGGCGGCCTCGACCGGGCAGGAGCCGTACTCGCTGGCCATGCTCCTCCAGGAGGCGGCGCCGCGGCTCGCCGGCTGGCAGGTGGAGATCGTCGCCACCGACCTGTCCACCGAGGTGATCGAGAAGGCCAAGCTCGGGCTGTACAGCCATTTCGAGGTCCAGCGCGGCCTGCCGGTGCAGTGGCTGATCAAGTACTTCACCCAGGTCGGCGAGCAGTGGCAGATCGCCCAGAGCCTGCGCAGCATGGTCGATTACCGCCAGCTTAACCTGCTGCATAGCTTCGCCTCGCTGGGCCAGTTCGACGTGATCTACTGCCGCAACGTGCTGATCTACTTCGACGCGCCGACCAAGTCCGACGTCCTGGCGCGGCTCGCGGCGCAGCTCGCCCCCGAGGGCGCGCTCCTGCTCGGCGCCGCCGAGACGGTGATCGGCCTGACCGACCGGCTCTCGCCGAACCCGAAGCACCGCGGCCTCTACGGCCACGCCGAGGCAGCAGCGCGTCCGGCCGAGGCGGCGCCGCTGCGCATGGCCGCGAGCCTCTGAGCGGCGCGACCGGGAGCCCCGGTCGCGCCCCGGCTCCGGGCCGTCCCCGAGCCCGCCAGCGCGACGGGGATCCGGGCGATCCCGGAAACGCGGCCTTAAGAACCGCGTGGGTAATTTGCACACGGACCCGCCGCCGGGCGAATCCGGCTCATCCGTGACCCGAGCCCCCCATGAGTACCGTCTCGTCCACCGCGACAGCACAGCTCGCCGCGCAGCGATGGTCGCCGCCTGCGTCGCCCCAGACTCGGATATCCGACACGATCAGCAGCGCGCTGTCGACCGGCACGATCAGCAGCACCGACGCGACGGCCCTCGCGGGCGCCCTGAGCAGCATCGATAGGAGCCTGTCGTCGACCAGCGCTGCCTCGACCAGCGCGACGAGCCGGTCCGGGCTCGACCCGTCCTCGATGAAGGACCGGATCGACGGCCTGATCGCCGATCAGGTCAGCAGCGGCAGCCTCACCACCGACCAAGCCACGGAGCTGAAGAACCTGTTCGCCAGCCACGGCCGGAGCACCCAGAGCGCGGACGCCACCGGCGACGGGACTGGCGACGTCGCCGGCCCGGACGGCCCGCCGCCGGGGCTCCCGCCCGGCCCGGCGCCGACGGACGCTGCGGGCAGCGCCGGGAGCGGGGCGTCGGTCTCCGCGTCGGCCTCGACCTCGACTTCGACTTCGACCTCGACCACCGACGCGGCGCGCACGACGAACGACCTGCTATCCACCTTCATCCAGCAGCTCCAGAGCGGCCAGTCGGGCCGCGTCGGCTACGGGGCGAGCGGCACCGCCAACAGCGGCGCCGTCTCGGCGCTCCTCCTCGACTTCCGCAGCTGAGGCCGGGGACGCGCCCGGCGGGCCTCCCGCCCGGTGCATCGCCCGCCTGCGCGCGGCCGGGGTCGACCCCGGCCGCGCGACGCGGCATCACAGCGCCGGACAGGCACGGGAGAGACGGCATGGCGGCAGGAGCGGGGACCGGATTGCCCAAGGTCGCGTTCATCGGTACGGGCGGGACGATCTCGTCCCTCGGCCGCGATGCCCTCGACATCCTCGACTACACCGCCACCGACCGGCGTCTCGAGGCCGGCGCGATCCTGGACGCGGTTCCGGAACTCGCGACAGTCGCCGCGGTGGTGCCGGTGCCGTTCCGGGCGGTCCCGAGCCCGGCGATCGGGTTCGCCGAGTGGCGCGACCTCGTCCGGCTGTGCGAGCGCCTCGCGTCCGAGCACCCGGACCTCGCCGGCATCGTCATCGGGCACGGGACCGCCACGCTGGAGGAGACCGCCTACGCCCTCAGCCTCACCCTGACGGTGGATCTGCCGGTGGTGCTGGTCGGCTCGCAGCGGCCGATGAGCGCCCTCTCCACCGACGCCAAGCTGAACCTCGTGGCGGCCGTGCGCACGGCCACGGCGCCCGCCTCCCGCGGGCGCGGCGTGCTGGTGGTGCTCAACGACGAGATCCAGGCGGCCCGCGAGGTGACCAAGACCTCGGTGGCCCGGCTCCAGACCTTCCGGACCCCGGATTTCGGCGTGCTCGGCCACGTCGACGGCGAGTCCGTCCGCTACTACCGCCGCTCCGAGCGGGCGCACGCGCCGGGCACGCCCTTCGACATCCGGACCCTGCCGGCGCTGCCGCGGGTCGACGTCGCCTACGGGTACGCCGACGCCGACGGCACCGCGGTCCGGGCCTTCCTGACCGCGGGCGCGCGCGGCCTCGTCGCGGCCGGTCTCGCGCCGGGCATGACCCCGCCCGCCGAGGCCGAGGCCCTGGAGGCGGCGGCGGCCGCCGGGATCGTGGTGGTGATGTCGACCCGGGCCGGCAGCGGCGTGGTCCCGCTCACCACCCGGCTGCGCAGCCGCGGCATCCTCAGCGCCGACAACCTCACCCCGCAGAAGGCCCGGATCCTGCTCGCCCTGGCGCTGACCGTCACGGCGGAGCCCGAGGCGGTGGCGCGGCTGTTCGCGACCTACTAGCGACGCGTCCCGGGACCGGTCGCCCGCCCCGCCGAGCCCTCAACGCCTCCTTCCGGCCGGTCCCGCACGGTCCCCGCCGCGCGCGAACCCTGTCGCGACCCGTGGCGCGCGCCGGCGATGTCGGCCGACCATGCGGGCCGCATGTGCGATTTGGTCCAGAAAGTCCTGCCGGGCCCTGATAGGTCAAGGATCAGTCCGGTGCAGTCCAGCCGAAGGGTTTTTCGCCCGGAAGACTGTCAGCGGACAAAGACGGTTCGGGAACACGCCTTCAGCATTGCGGAAGATGCTCGGGATCGGCTTCCGCGCAGGGCATGACGGTTCGCGTGCCCGCACAGGGATTCACGGCCATGCGCGCGACATCCATCGTCTCCATGTCTCTGGCGCTCTCGGTCCTGTCCGGGCTGGGCGCACAGGCGGAGACCGCCGGGAGCCTCTCCACGACGACGGCCGTCAGCGGCAGCGCCGCCGCGATGTACAATCTCGGAATCCTCTACATCAACGGCCAGGGCGTGAAGCAGGATTTCGGTACGGCCGGACGCTGGTTCGAGAAGTCGGCCGCCGGCGGTGACGTCGACGCCATGCTCAACCTCGGCAGCCTGTACTACAACGGCCAGGGCGTGAAGCAGGACTACGCCGCCGCGGCCGCGTGGTTCGAGAAGGCCGCCCTGGCGGGCAACGCCGAGGCCATGAACAACCTCGGCAGCCTCTACGATGCCGGCCAGGGTGTGACGCAGGACTACGCCACCGCGCGCAGTTGGTACGAGAAGGCGGCGGCCGCCGGCGCCGCGTCGGCCCTGTACAATCTCGGCCTACTCTACGCCAACGGTCAGGGCGTCGGGCAGGATTACGGCGCGGCCGCGTCCTGGTTCGGGAAGGCCGCCGCCGCCGGCAACGTTGACGCGATGAACGCCCTCGGCAGCCTGCACCTCAACGGTCAGGGCGTGAAGCGGGACGCCGCCGCGGCCCGCCGCTGGTTCGAGCGGGCGGTCGCCGGCGGCAACGTGGACGCGATGAACAACCTCGGCAGCCTCTACCTGAACGGCCAGGGCGTGAAGACGGACGCCGCCGCGGCCCGCCGCTGGTTCGAGAAGGCGGCCGCCGCCGGCCACGCGGAGGCGATGAACAATCTCGGTTTCCTCTACGTCAACGGTCGCGGGGTGAAGCAGGATTTCGAGGCCGCCCGGCGGTGGTTCGAGAAGGCCGCCGGCGGCGCCGCGGCGGCGAACATCCCCGGCGACATCGCGCTCCGCTAGAGTCCTCTCCGATCGGGTCGCGACGGAGGCGAGCGCCGGGGTTGTGCCGAACGAGGCACCGGTGCCCTCTTCCGCGAGGGAGAGGGAGCCTGGCGCGGCTGCCGGGACCGGAGTCGCCGCCCTTCCCAACCGTCGCAAAACGATCGGGAGCGGCTCTTGGGCGGGGTCGCGGTCGGGGCGCGCACGTGTCATGCCGGCGGGCGCGGTCCCGACCGGACCGGATGGGGCGAGGATACGGCTCGGATGGGGCCACGATGGCCCCCTCCGTCTCCGATGCGACCCGTCCGCAGGGACCAGACATCGATGCCGCTGATCGACCCCGCCCGCTCGCTCCTCCTCGTCATCGACGTTCAGGTCCGGCTGATGCCGACGATCGCGGAAGGGGACGGGGTCGTCGCCAATGCGGGCCGCCTCCTCGCCGCCGCGCAGCTGCTCGACGTCCCGGTCCTGGTCACCGAGCAGAATGCCGGCGGCCTCGGGCCGACCGTGCCGGCCCTGGCGCCCGAGCCCGGGACGGCCTTCGCGAAGATGAGCTTCGGCGCGACCCGATCGCCCGGCTTCCTCGAGCGCCTGCCCGCGGATCGCGACCTCGTGGTCAGCGGCTGCGAGGCGCATGTCTGCGTGCTGCAGACGGTTCTCGGGCTGCGCGAGTCCGGCCGCCGCGTCGCCGTGGTGGCCGACGCCGTGGGCTCGCGGCGGATCGAGAACCGGGAGGCCGCGCTCGCCCGGATGGCGGCCCACGGCGCCGAGATCGTCACGACCGAGATGGTGGCGTTCGAGTGGCTCGGCACGGCGCGGCACAGGCGGTTCCGCGACGTCGTCAGGCTCATCAAGTAGGCGCCGCGGCGGTC
Source organism: Methylobacterium sp. D53M (assembly GCF_053345625.1). Classification (NCBI taxonomy): domain Bacteria; kingdom Pseudomonadati; phylum Pseudomonadota; class Alphaproteobacteria; order Hyphomicrobiales; family Methylobacteriaceae; genus Methylobacterium; species Methylobacterium sp. D53M. The sequence goes on along the minus strand of NZ_JBKFAL010000023.1, from coordinate 31,963 downwards.
CTCGCCGCGGCGCGCGCCTCAGGAGCCGTCGAGGGCCGCGCGGGTCTGCGGGTCGGGTCCGATGTCGTCGGTGCCGGTCATGCCCAGCACCTCGATCAGGCGGGTCCGGGCGCGGCTGACCCGGCTCTTGATCGTGCCCACCGCGACGCCGCAGATGGCCGCGGCCTCCTCGTAGGTGAAGCTCTGGGCGCCGACCAGGACCAGCGCCTCGCGCTGGGCCGGCGGCAGCCGGTTCAGCGCGCTCTGGAACTGCGCCATCTCCATCCGGATCTCCTGCTCGGGGAGGGCGGTCAGGCGCCCGGCATGGACGCCGTCGGCGTCCTCCACCTCGCGCTTGCGCTTGCGCTGCTCCGAGTAGAACAGGTTCCGCAGGATCGTGAACAGCCACGCGGTCAGGTTGGTCCCGCGGCGGAAGCTGGCGGCGTTGACCCAGGCGCGCACGAGCGTGTCCTGCACGAGGTCGTCCGAGCGGTCGAGGTCGTAGGTCAGCGAGAACGCGAAGGCCCGCAGCGCCGGGATCGCCCCCAGCAGGAGGTCGCGCATCTCCGCGTCGGCGCCCCGGGGGGCCGGACCGGATCCGCTCCCCGCGGGGGCGGCTTGCAGCATCAGGGTCATCGCGAGGCCTCCGTGTCGGAGTGTGCGGCGAGCTCGTCGAGCAGCGTCCGGAGCCGGTCCGGGATCGGCAGGGCCAGGACGCCCGCGTAGTGCAGGCGCAGGCCGCGCCCGATCCGGTCCCGCGCGCCGTCGTCGATCGGCCGGCCGGGTCCGCCGACCGGCACGGGGCGTGACGCGGCCGCGGCGCCCGGTCCGGCCGGGTCCGCCGCGCCGGCGGAGCCCTGAATCCCTGGATCGTCCTCGGTCCCTGACATGGTCGCGCCCCCCGGTCGTGCGCGATGGGGCCCCGAGGGGCCCGGCGGTCCGCCGGACCGTTGTCCCCATCGGTTCGGCGAAGACGCGTCTCATCGCCTTCCGGCAGCGCTGGTAGGCGCGACGGATTTAATCGGTTCTGAACCCCGCATTCATCCAATTTTAATCTTGAAATAGCCCAGCTTGCGCCGAATTTAGTGCATAAAGTCTCAGATACGATTCAGAAATACTTGGTTTTAGCTTGGCCGTGGCGACACTCGTCCTCCGTGCCTGAACGCGGGATGAGCGCACCGCGCCCCGGGTCGGGCGCGCCGCGAAGGCCCCGCTCAGAGCTTCACGCCCTCGAGATAGCCGCGGTTCCAGGTCGGGCTGATCAGGATCTCGTTGACGCAGACGGAGGCCGGGAGGCGGGCGACGAACAGGATCGTCTCGGAGAGATCCTCCGGCTGGAGCATGCGCCCGCGATCCTCCGCGGTGACCGGGACTGGCCGCTTGTCGAGGAGGGGCGTCGCGACCTCGCCGGGGCAGATGCAGCAGGACCGGATGCCGTGCCCGCACTCCTCCTGGTTCAGGCTCTCCGAGAGCGCCACGAGCCCGTGCTTGGCGGCGGAATAGGCCGGTCCCGTCAGCTTGGAGACGTAGCGGCCGGCCCAGGAGGAGACGTGGATGATCAGGCCGCTCCGCTGCGCCCGCATGGTCGGCAGCACCGCCCGCGCCGCGTAGAAGGGGCCGTTGAGATTGACGCCGACCACGGCGTCGATGCCGGCCGGCGTGATCTCGCTCCAGCCGCGCCGCGGCACGTTGAGGCCCGCCGCGTTCACCAGCAGGTCGCAGCGCCGCCACGCGGCGTGAACCGCCTCCCAGGCGCGCTGCACGTCGTCGGCCACGCCCATGTCGGCCGGGGCGACCAGCGCCTCGCCGCCCGCCGCGCGGACCATCTCCGCGGTGCGCGCGAGGGCCTCCTGACCTCGTCCGGTGAGCGCGACCCGCATGCCGGCCCGCGCCAGCGCGACGGCGGCCGCCTGCCCGATCCCGGATCCGGCCCCCGTCACCCAGGCGACCTGCCCTTCGAGCGCGCGCATCATGGCGTTCGGCTCCCTCCCTACGGCTTGGCGACGAGCGGGCAGCCGCCCTCGGCGAGGGGGCGGAAGGCCTGCTCGGCGGGGATCGTCTCCAGCACCTTGTAGAGGTCCCACGGGCCCTTCGACTCGGACGGCGCCTTCACCTCGAACAGGTACATCGGGTGGATCTTGCGCCCGTCCGCCCGGACCACACCCTTGCCGAACAGCGGGTCGTCGGTCGGGTTGGCCTTCATCCAGGCCATGGTCTTTTGCGGGTCCGTCGACTTCGTCGCCGCCACGGCCTTCAGGTAGTGCAGGAGCCCGGCATAGACGCCCGCGTGGTTCATCGTCGGCATGCTGTTGCCGTTGCGCGAGTAGAAGCGCTCCGAGAAGGCCCGGGTCTCCGGGTTGAGATCCCAGTAGAACGACTCGGTCAGCACGAGGCCCTGCGCGGTCTGCAGGCCGATCGCGTGGACGTCGACGGCGTAGATCAGCAGGGCGGCGAGCTTCTGGCCGCCGTCGGTCAGCCCGAACTCGTGCGCCTGCTTGACCGCGTTGACCGTGTCGCCGCCCGCGTTGGCCAGACCCACAACCTTCGCGCCCGACGCCTGCGCCTGCAGCAGGAACGAGGAGAAGTCCGTGGCGGGGAACGGGACCCGCGCGGCGCCCAATACGCGCCCGCCGCCCGTATCGATCACGGCCTTCGCCTCGTTCTGAAGGGAGAGCCCGAAGGCGTAGTCGGCGGTGAGGAAATACCACGTGTCGCCGCCGCGCTTGAGCATGGCGCCGGCCGTGCCGTGCGCCAGGGCGTAGGTGTCGTAGGTCCACTGGATCGTGTTCGGCGAGCACTGCTTGCCGGTCAACTCCGTGGTGCCGGCCCCCGAGTCGATGAAGACCTTGTTCTTCTCGCGGGTGACCTGACTCACCGCCAGCGCAACCGAGGAGGTCGGCACGTCGAGGATCGCGTCCACGCCGTCGCGGTCGTACCACTGGCGGGCGACGGCGGCGCCGATATCGGGTTTGTTCTGGTGGTCGGCCGAGACGATCTCGACCTGCACGCCCGGCTCGGTCTTGGCGAAATCCTCGACCGCCATCTGCGCGGCGACGACGGAGCCCTTGCCGCCGGTATCGGCGTAGACGCCCGACATGTCGTTGAGGACGCCGACCTTGACGCGGATCGGCTCGGCAACGGCCGGCCCGGCGAGCGCGGCGAAGCCGATCGCGACCGAGAGTACGCAACTCCGGATCGACGCCATGGCAGACCGTCCTCCGCGGCAGCTTCTGTCTTTCGGCCAGGAGGGCACGCTGGCATCCCAGCGTCAAGCAGCGGTCCGCGACCGGATCCGGGAGCAGTGAGACAGGCCGGTGCCGGATGTGTCGCGGCGGCGGTGCCGACGGAATCGGGCCGGAACACCCGCCCGAGACCGGCCCGTCGCGACATCGAGATCGGCGCGGTGGAGCGGCCTCAGCCGGCGCGCTGTGCCGGGCGACGGTCACGCCCCACGGGCGCGAGGCCCGGCCTCGGCGATCGAATGTCGTGGTGCCGGCGGAGGGGATCGAACCCCCGACCTTCGGTTTACAAAACCGCTGCACTACCGCTGTGCTACACCGGCAGGCGCTCTGAAACCATTGAGAAAATTGGCGGTTTCGGTGCGTCAGACGCGCTTTTGACTACGTTTGGGGGCGCTTCGTCAAGGCACACATCTCGGCACGTTCCGTTCATCGTGCGTGCGCGCAACCCTTGGAGTGGGCCGAAGAAGGCCGGCGCCCGAGCGATGCGGGAGGCGGCATAGTTCACGGCTTGGGAGTGGATGGCCGCGGAACCCACGACTCGCCGAACTGCGCGAGACCACCGAGGTTACCGACTGGGCGATCCGCGCCGTGGTCGTCGCAGTGCTGGCCGATCGCGCCAGCGACACCCACCGGCGTCCAAAGGGTTGGCGCCGCGACGTCGCCGAGACGCTCCGCACCAACGCTCGCGCGGCCGAGGCGCTCATCACCGACAATGGTTGATTACAAGTCGGTTTTCTACGCCGTTATCTGAGTCAGCTGGGTGCTGAGTTCCGCTGATGGTCAGGATGGAACAAGTCCTAATGTTTGACCACGTTCAACGTGAGGATGTCACTTATGTCCTCGGATCCGGCTACGAAGGCGGGAACTCAAGTCATTGAGAAAGTAACGTAGTTTTCCCAATCCCTTCAGGAACGGCCTCTCGACGAAAACTTCTGCCATGTAAGCAAGAGAAATTACTGCCGCAAAAGCAAATATGAAAACGAGTACTAGATAAATTATATTATGCGGTCTGATCAAAACGATAAACGAAAACACTGTATAAATTACAGGAACATGGACTAAATATAGTGGGAACGATATAGCTCCAAGGAACGATCCTATTTTTCCAGAAAGCGCGCGATGTGCAGTAGGAGAGTTGATGCATCCGTATACAATCAAACCCGCGGCCATCGGGTAGAGTATGCTGTCCTTTGTGCCCATTGCAAGAAATGCAGGGAGCCAGTCAAGTCCCAATATATTAGCTGCGTCACCACTCTGGGATCCAATGGCCAGGCCAAGAATCACCGCAAGCATTGGAAATCTAAAATTCAACTTTCCAACTGCCCACGCTTCTCGTAGATATATGCCCACAATAAAGCTTCCATACTCATATTTGCTTAGCGTATATATCAAGCATAAAAAAATGAATGTTATAATAATCCTGTCTCTTGCGCGCTTAAACAGGCAAACCAAGAAGCACAAAAGTGATCCAAATAGCTCAGGACGCATAGTCCACAGAACGTTATTGAAGTACGAACCACCTTTTGCAAATATATCAAAAACTCCGCTTCGAATGGCGACACTAAAACTTGGGATATCTCCCTGATAGGTCCAAAGAAGCCAGCGGCTATGCGTAATTTCATGGAGCGCGCTTGCTTCTGTAGGAAATATTTTCAACAATAGCCAACCGAAGCAAGTGCTTAACAGTGCCGGGTATGCTAAGCGTAGATATCTAATGATCACGTTGACCCATATAGGGTCTGGTCTGCGTATAGTGGCATTTGTCAAAACAAATCCACTAAGAACAAAGAACACAGATACAGCAAATGCCCCATTCCATAGAACTGCCACTGGACTGTAGGATATCCATGATGCATTTGATTGCTGTTCTGGAACTAGAAATGGGACCAAGGCCGACATAAAGTGAAAAAGGACGACGATTAACGCGGCAAACCCCCGAAGTCCGTCAAGTTGGTTTAAGCGAGCGGTCTGCAATGGCTCATGTCCCACAAAACGTGCTGGTAGAGGGCGGCGCGACATCTGCGAACAACGGCGGGCCCGAAAACCCCATCCCATTAATGGACGGTCTTCTGCATAGCACTCGAGGGTTTCGAAATCGCTGAAAGAACTGACCAGTCAAGCCCTAGCGTACTCATATTTCTCGACTAGATTTCGCCACCAAGGGGCTGCTTCCGTATCAACTGCGGGCATCGCGAAATGCGGGCTCGAAGCTCCCGAAAGGGGCCTGGGCGGGCACGGGGTACATCCGCTTGTGTGTATCGCCGCCCGCCAGCGGATCTGCGAAAATCCACCCACAGCGGTCACCCAAGCATCCTGTTAAGGTTCAGGCGTAGGCGATTGGCAGTTCGCTCACCAGCGTCTTGTAGCGCGGCGCGCGATTCTACACCTTGGTGTTCCAGTCGCACCGGATCACCCACGCGGGCACCGCGGTGCTTCGGCTCCAGCGCGCGTTGCACGCGTCCAGCGCCACCATCAGCGGGGTCGCCCCGCCCGATCCGGCGCGCCGATCAGCGCCCGTGGGTCTTGTGACAGCGGCACGAGGTCGGTCGTGACGATCTCCGCCTTGCTGTAGCGTCATGGCCGCGCGCCAAGGCAGTGCCACCCTGTGCCGCACCGCCCTGATCGGCGCCAGCGTGTCCGAACTGTGCTCCGGCAGCTGCACCCGCGTCGACACCGAGCGCATCCGCTCGTCCCGGTCGTGCTCGCTCGTGTGGTAGAAGACCGTGACGTTGATCGGTTTCCAGTCCTTCGCGCCGCAGCTTCTCCCCGAATTGTTCAGCGTGCGCCGCCACCGCTTCCTCAAGCAGGGTTTGGTCGGGCCGAGGCCGATGGAGGTCGGGACCCCGGTCCAGGCCCGCACCGTGGCGTGCTGGTGTTGCGCGCGCTCGACCTTCGAGCACAGTGCCGCGTCCGACAGGTCGGGAAGCTCTCGTCGACCGGGTCGATCCCCATCTGCGCGGGCAGGGTTGGTCCGACCCAACGTATCCCCGTCGAGGGTGAAGTTCGTCGAGGGCGCCGCTCGCGCGAGCAGCAGGGGCTGTTGCCGTGGATCAGCGCCACGGCGCGGCCGCCGCCGATCCGGTCGGGGTAGCCTGGCCTCCGAGGGAGGCTTTGCCCGGACCGGCAGGCCGCCTCAGCCCAGGCTTCGTCCGGTACTCCGCGCGCCCGTATAGGAGCGTAGAAGGCCTCCGATGATTGCATCAACGCGAAGCCCGTTCGCCGTTGGATGCGCGCGAAATGCCGTATCGCTCACATATTCCCTGCCCATCATTCCGTTCATCGCCGTGCGTATGCCGAGCGGTTGCCAATGTGTCAGAGGCGATGGCGATTTCCGGCGCGGATCCCGCTAGACCTCGAACCAGAAGCTGGCACCCTCGTCGCACATGCCCTCACAATGCATGTACTTGATCGGAGCGATAATGTCGGACGCGGGCTTATAGTAAAACATTATGGCAAGAATGTATTGCTCGTTCCAAAACAGCCTGTCGCAAACCTCGGGATACTCATATGGCAGATGGATGTCGTGCACATGCACGATCACGCCCGGCCGGAGAAGCGAGTAGATTCGCAGGAAGAAATGCGTCGTGTCGCTGCCATGGAACAGGAGATGGCTGCCATCCAGCATCAGCACATCGCCATCCTTCAGCGATTGAAAGTAGGACGGGTCAACATCGAGAAGGCCGTCAGAAATCCACTTATCCGCAATGTCGCGGACGCTTGAGCGCGGATTGGGGTCGATGCACTCGATCTTGGTGTCGAGCTTGTACTTGCCGATTGCGCGGCGAGCGAATTTCGTACTGTTGCCGTTTCCGACCTCGACATACCGGGCCGGCTTGCGTGTGGCGAGAACAGTCGTCAGGGCCAATGCGTCGCCGTAGCTGAAGTAGCCGTTCGGCAGGAACGGTGTCCGGCCGTCGAGGTCGCGGTCAGCGACGTCCGAGAAATCGGCGAATTGCTTCATGTCGTCGGCGAACGTTCTGAAGTGCCGGCTCTTGCGCTCGATGCGTTCGCGCAGCCAGAAATATGGCCTTCGATTCAACTCAGTTTTGACAACGTAGTCGCCGTCGAGAGAGCAGCTAGGCCCGGATTTCGATATCCGGGCATGAGCACTCGTCCATTGGTGTAATACGGCACCAACGTAGGGGCGCCCTGGAACATTTCGAGCGTTGGATGTGATATCTTATCGACAGTTTCGTTAGTCGGCACAGGCATACCGGTTCAGACCCGCCGCCACCGCGTGGGGGGCGCTGAGAACGGAAGGTGCCGGGGCGCGCGAGGCAGGTACTCGGTTCGCAGAACCGCCGTACAAGCGCCGCTCAATCCGAGCCGCGCCAGGATCTGCGCGGCCGACCCTCAATGGCCCGAGCGGCGGATCAGGCTCTTGAGGCGCTGGTCCGCGGTGTCGAGGCGGTCGGCGATGCCGCGCCGGATGCATTTGCCGACGGAATCGCCGGCGTAGAACCCGACCGTCTGGTCCTGGTTGCGGCAGGACTGGACCGGCGGCCACGCCACCACCCCCGCCACGACCAGCAGCACGACGAGGCAGTCGACGACGAGCCAGCCCTTCCAGCCGAGCCGGAAGCCGCGCCGCCGCTCGGGCGCCCGGTTCCGGCGCGGGGTGCGGTGCGCGCCGTCCGGGCCGACCCGCGCCAAGCGAGCGCGGAACTGGGCCTCCTCGAGGGCGTCGGAGGCGCGGCTGGACGAGGCCGGGAGGAGCGGGCGGGTGGACATGGCGGCCTCGCGGAGGTCGGTTCGGAGCGGATCGGCGGAGCGCGGAAGGGCCTTGAGCGGGCGCTCAGTCGATGAGCCGCTTCAGGAGCGCGAGGTTGTCCTGGATCGACAGGACGTTGCCGAGCATCTCGGTACGGGCGCAGGCCCCGGCTCCGACAAGACCGAGCCAGCCCGCCGCCGGGCGGGCGCTGCAATCCGCGAAGCTGCCGTACAGGAACAGCCCGGCCGGCACCGCGAGGAGGGCGAGCTTCGTCGGAGAGAAGAGCCGGCCGACGACGCCTCTGCGCGGCCGCCGCACGTCGCGGTCGTCGTCCCAGTCCCTGTCGTCCGGCTCCCAGCCGTAGCGGTCCGCCTGGTACGCCGCCGCGTCGATGTCCCGGTCCCGGCGATACATGGCGTTCCGTGCTCGGTCTGATCAGTCGGACCGAAGATGCCACGCTTTCGTGAAGCTCAACCTAAGAGCAATGTTTAAGTTCTTCTGAACCGGTCCCGCCCGGCTCAGGCGGCGAGCGCCCGCCTCACCGTGGCGCGCAGATCTGCCAGGGAGAAGGGCTTGGTCAGCACGTCGGTGACGATGGCGTCGAGCCCGCGCGCGCGCTCGCGCTGATCGGCGAAGCCGGTCATCAGCAGGATGGTCAGGTCGGGGAAATCGCGCTTGGCGGCGAGGGCCAGCGCGATGCCGTCCATGAGCGGCATGCGGATGTCGGTGAGCATCAGGTCGAAGCCGCCGTCGGCCTCGTTGAGGCGGTCGAGCCCGTCGCTGCCGTCGTTGGCCGTGACGACCGCGTGCCCGTCGATCTCGAGCCCCCGCTTCAGGAAGCCCCGGACGGTCTCTTCGTCATCCACCAGGAGGATGCGCGCCATGTGGTCCCGTAACCGTCCCCGAAATCCGCGCGCGCCGCGTCGCGACGCCGCGCACGCTCAAATGTCGACAGACGCAGACGAATTCTCCGTCTGTCAAGTCGTCGCAGGCTGAATTGTCCCGCGGGTCGCGGCGCGCGGCGAAAATGCCGCGCCGCGGGCACGGTCAGGCGTCGAACAGGTCCGGGGCGCCGTCCCCGTAATCGACCACGCCCACGAAGGGCAACTGGCGGAAGGCGTGGGCGGCGTCCATCCCGTAGCCGACGACGAACACGTCAGGGCAGGTGAAGCCGACGAAATCCGCGTCGATCGTCACGGCGCGCTTGCCGGGCTTCTCCAGCAGCACCGCGGTGAGGACGCGCCGGGCGCCGCGGGCCATCAGCAGGTCCTTGGCGAAGACGACGGTCCGGCCGGATTCCAGAATGTCGTCCACGAGCAGCACGTCCCGCCCGCGCACCTCGCTCTGTACGTCGCGCAGGATCTCGACCTGCCCGCTGGAGACCGTCCCGGTGCGGTAGCTCGACAGGTGCACGAACTCGACCTGCGGGGCGAGGCCCACCCGGTGCAGCGACCGGAGCAGGTCGGCCGCGAACATGAAGCTGCCCTTGAGCACCGCCACGACGAGGAGGTTCTCGGGCCGCGCGGCGAGGATCTCGCGGGCGAGCTCGTCGTTGCGCTTGGCGATGGCCGCCTCGTCGAACAGGGTGCGGACGCGCCGTTCAGGGATGCTCATCTCTCGTGTCCCGAAGCCCGTTGGCGCGGCGGCGCCCGCCGCCACGCTCGGGAACGGTCTTAGCGTCCCGGGCGCGCGCGGGGAACTCCGGATCCGCCAGATGGTCCAGCGCCGTCGACGCGGGTCAGCCTTCGGCCGCCTGCCGGAACGGTCGGAGCAAGCGGGTGAGCCCGCGCCGGCGCGCCGGCCGGGCCGGTCGCCGCGCCGCGGCCAGGTCCGGCCCCGCATCGGTCTCGTAGGCGTCGTCCCCGTCGACCGCGTCGTCGTCCGGGTCGTCCGGTTCGACGTGCCGGACCTGCTCGAGAACGTCCGTCACGATGCGCGGGATGGGCCGCGCGTGCTCTTCCAGAAGCAGCGAGGCTGTCCAGAGGCGACTCGCGTTCGCGAGGGGCAGCTTCCCCTGTGTCAGGCGCTCCATCAGCATCCGGTCGGCGAGCGAGGCCGCGAGGTCGCTCACGATCTCGAGCTGATCCTGCTGTGTCGTGCTCTTCATGGCAGTCTTCACGCTAACGAAAATAGTCTTCTCCCAAACGGGACGGTATGCGAGCAAATTTGGCGATTCTATAACGTGCGTGAGCATTGGAGCGGCCGCCTGTGTACAGGCCGGCTCCGGCGCGAGGATCGGTCCCGTCAATTCCGATCGGGGCGGGGTGAGGGTTCGGGCTGGCCCTGATACGGCGCGGTGCCATCCGCGCACAAGCAAAAGGGGCTGGCGATCCGCCAACCCCTCGCGCTGTCGAGCTGAATGGTTGGTACCACCGCCCCGGCTCGAACGGGGGACCCCCAGATCCACAATCTGGTCAGGAGCCATAACACGGCCTGACATTGAGGTGGTTCAGCGGCAGTCAACGGCTTTGCCAGACCTAGCAAAAACTGCCATTGTGATACCTTGTTAGTAACACGGGGTAACAGGGCATAATGCCCGATTTCTGTTACCCCTGGTTACCCTGGAGGATCATCAGAGTGGCAGCGCGAGTCCTGACCGTGCAAGCCATAGAACGCTTGAAGCCAGATGCTGCGCGCCGGCTTGAGATCCCCGACGCGACGCTGCCGGGGCTGTATTTCATCATCCAGCCGTCCGGCGCGAAAAGCTGGGCAGTCCGGTACCGGCACGATGGTCGGACACGGAAGCTCACCCTCGGCGCCTACCCGGCTCTAGATCTCGCGAAGGCGCGAACCGAGGGGAGGGCGGCACTTCAGTCCGTATCGCTGGGGCAGGATCCAGTAGCCGAGCGCAAGGTGGCCGCGCCGTTGCCGGCCCGTGACCTGATCGGTTCGGTGATCGAGAGCTTCATCGAGCGGCACGTGAAGCCCCGGAACCGACCTCGCACGGCCGAGGAGACGATCCGCATCCTACACACCAAGGTGCTGCCAATCTGGGATGGCCGGAAGATCCAGGACATCGGCCGCCGCGACGTGATCGAGCTACTCGACGGGATCGTCGATGCCGGAACGCCAGTAGCAGCCAACCGCACGCTGGCGGCGCTATCCAAGCTGTTCAACTGGGCGACCGATCGCGGTGTCATTGACGCGAACCCGTGCGTGCGGATCAAGGCGCCGGCCGCCGAGACAAGCCGCGACCGAGTCCTGAGTGACGACGAGCTGCATCTGCTGTGGCGTGGGTGCGACGTGATCGGATGGCCCTTCGGGCCGTTCGTTCAGCTCTTGCTGCTGACCGCGCAGCGCCGCGATGAGGTCGCTAAGATGCGGCGGGTGGAATTGCGTGAGGGCGGAACGCTGTGGACCATACCGGGCGAGCGGGCCAAGAACGGTCAGGCTCACGACGTGCCATTGAGCGATGCGGCCCAGCGCGTTCTGGGCTCGCTGCCACGGGTCGTCGGGCATGCTGGCTATCTCATCAGCACGACAGGCAACAGCGGCGTCTCGGGCTACGCCAGGGCCAAGGCGCGGCTTGATGCTGCGATGCTGAAGCTTGCGCGTACCGATGCGGAGGAGGCGAGGACTGATCCCGCGAGCATCGCCCTCGAACCCTGGAGACTACACGATCTGCGCCGGACAGCCGCCACCAGCATGGCACGTCTCGGGGTCGAGCCGCACGTGGTCGAGGCCGTGCTGAACCACCGGTCGGGCACGATCACCGGAGTAGCGGCGATCTATAATCGGCACAGCTACGGACCTGAGAAGCGGGCGGCGCTTGAGGCGTGGGCGGCGCATGTCGAAAGGCTGACCAATGGCTGACCGTCGGATGTACATCTCCGAAGCGTTAGATCATGTGCGCTCCGTCCTCTCGCCAGAGGACATTGCGAAAGTCGATCCTTATTTTTTGTCGAAGGGCCCTGATGTGGCGGCAGCAAGAGCCGCTACCGATAAGATGATTATATCTCTTAGGCGCGGTGAGCTTGCTGCGCGTGCGGAGACGTGGGGCCATACAGATAAACATGTTTCGCTTTATATGGGAAATACTGCGTTTGATCTGCCTGCGGAGCTATGGTCTTCGGACGCAAGCATACTGCCGAACAACAAAATTACTTGGCGCAAGCGTTTTCCGTTAGAAGGAGACATGATTAGGCCAGAAGACTATGAATTTGCTCACGGTGTTCATGTGAGCAGAGAAGATGTCGAGGAGCTATGGCCTAAGAATTTGCTGACTGGGCCATTCAATGAGAATGATCGGGCGAGACCAGCCAAAGTCGTTAGCTCGAAGCCTGATCGCCCTCGTGGACCTCCGCCTTCGAAGCGTGAAAGCATCAAGGCCGCGATGAGGAATATGTCTCGCGTCGACCTTCAATCCATGAAGGAGGAAGCGATGGCTGTCGATTTCGGTGCGTCTCGCGACACGTGCCGGAAGGCTCGTGAGGAAGTTCTGTCGGAGATTGTCGACGACTGAAACTCCAACAAACACCGACCATCGACAAATAGCGACACTGCAAAAGCCGATCCACTTTGAGCGTGTTCCAACAAGGAGCCACGCAATGCCTCTTGCTGTCCCAAAGTCTAACGAAGACCTGCTTCCGGCCTCCGCTGCTCGCGCACGCTACGGTGTGTCGGACATGACCATCTTCCGGTGGCTGGCTGATCCCAGGCTCGGCTTTCCGCAGCCCATCCGTATCAACGGGCGCCGCTACTGGCGGCTGGCCGACCTGCAGGCCTTCGAGGCCCGGCAGGCTTCCAAGGAGGCCGCATAGCCATGAAGAAACCCGCGCATCGCGGGGCGAAGGCGGGTCTCTCAAATCGCGTCCGGCAAGATCGCTTTGAGAGATATGCGCCAACCGAGACTCCTCGGCAAGCCCCCTATCTCGCAGCCCGCTTTGGATTGACGCCATCTATGGCCAGCGTCGTCGCTGAGCTGGCGTTCACCGTCACCGACCGGTGGGGGCGCGCATGATCGCGAGCGCCACTCCCATCCACATCGCCACCATCAACGGCGTGTCGGTCCGCTTCTTTCGCGGGCCGGCTGATGGCCCCGACATGCCTTGGCACGCCCATGAGGAATTGCTGGCAGCACTCGCGCTGCCACGCAACCTGCGCCGCTCCCTCAGGGCGGCTCTGCTGAAGAGCTGGAAGGATGCCTGCCACACGGTCGAAGTCGACGGCGAGCCGGTGCTGATTGCCCCGCACTTCGTCGCTCAGGGCCTCGTCGGCATGGCCCAAGAGATCGGGAAGGGCATCAGCACGACGCCCGACCGTGTCGACCGTGAGTACGCCCGTGCCGGTGTCGCCGCGATGAATGCGCTAACGGCACACATCCCGGCGGCAGCCGACCGGTTCACTTGGGCAATGCAGGCCTTCCACAATCAAGGAGGCGCGGCATGAATGCGCCCGTCCGCAATCCCGATCGGGCGGCCATGCAAGCCCTGACCTTCGAGACCATCGCGGAAGCGGCCGGCGTCGCCGAGACCTACGCTCGGACGGCGGCCGAGCTGGCTATGATCGGCGACATCCGAGGCGTGAACTACGCCCTCCGGCAGGCCGCCATGGCAATCACCAACGCGGCGGACACCGCATTGACGCTCCGGCCCGCCGGCTCGCGCGGAGGTGCCTGATGTCGGAGCGCTCGTACAACGGGGCCTCAGTCGACGCAGACGCGTTCTGCGGCTGGCCGGGCCCCGATCCCGACGCGATGCCTGGAGCCAGGCCGGTGATCCGTGCCCAGCCCTTTCGATGGCGGGATCCGGCTACGATCCCTCCGCGCGAATGGGTCTACGGCCGGCATCTGATCCGCAGGTTCCTGAGCACCACGGCGGCACCCGGCGGCGTCGGCAAGTCCAGCCTCGCGCTGGTCGAGGTCATCGCCATGGTGACCGGCAGGCCCCTGCTGGGCGTGTCAGTCCCGAAGCCGCTGCGGTGCTGGTACCTGAACCTCGAAGACCCGATGGAGGAGATCGAGCGCCGCGTCGTGGCGATCTGCCTGCATTACGGGATCAAGCCGGCCGAGGTTGAGGGGCGGCTGTTTCTCAATTCCGGCCGGACCACCAGCATCGTCATCGCCACCACCACCCGCGAGGGGACCAAGGTCGCCGAGCCAGTCGTGGAGGGGCTAACCCGCGCCATCCTCAACAACCGGATCGACGTGGTGGTGATCGACCCGTTTGTCAGCTCGCACCGGGTCACCGAGAACGACAACGCTTCCATCGACATCGTCGCCAAGGCGTGGAACCGCGTCGCGGAGGAGGGCCGCGCCGCCGTCGAGCTGATCCACCACGTCCGAAAGGGTCAGAGCGGATCCACGGGCGAATACACGGTCGAGGACGGCCGTGGAGCCGGCGCCCTCCTGGCAGCCGCTCGAAGTGCCCGCGTGCTCAATTCCATGACCAAGGAGCAAGCGGACCGCGCCGGGCTGCCGACAAACCGTGGCTACTTCCGTGCCGACAATGGCAAGGCGAACCTCGCCCCGCCACCCGAGCGCAGCGAGTGGTTCCACCTCGTACCGGTCAATCTCGGCAACGGCCCGGCAGACTCTATCGACGGGGGCGATCACGTCGCTGTCGTCGAACCCTGGCGGTGGCCAGACATGCTTGAGGGACTGACCGTCGATCACCTCCGGAAGGCTCAGCGCGCAGTCGCGGAAGGCCGGTGGCGGGAGAATGCTCAGTCCAAGGAGTGGGTCGGGATCCCGATAGCCAGAGACCTCGGTATCGAACTCGATGCTGCCGGCAAGAAGCGCGTGCAAGCCATGCTCAAAGTCTGGATCGAAACCGGCATGTTCGTGGTGGTCGAGGGCACCGACGAGAAGCGCAATAAGCGGTCCTTCGTCGAGGTAGGTGAGGCAGCCTGAAATGGGGGTGAACTGCCCCGCCTCACCTTGCCCCCCCCTAAAGGGGGTGGGGCAGGTGTGGCAGTGGGGCAAACCACCCGAGGCGCCACACCGCCCCACCTTGCCACGCCACACTCTGAGAGGTGTGGCAGACGCTGAAAGACGAGCCGGGTTAGCGTGCCGGTAGCCGTAGGAAAGCTCGCTATTAGCCGCCAAGATGAGGTCGAGCGGCTGCGAGCTCCCGACACCCGCTGAGTCTGCGTGCGCACTGTGGGTCTCGGTTCGAGATGAGGCTTTTCGGTAGCGCTCACGCGCGCAGCGGCTGGCCGGAAAATTCTGGCGGCGCAGCGGCATCCGCTCATTGACTGCGGCGCTAGGGGCGTTACAAATATCTCAACGACGGTTGAGGTGTTTGTGATGGCGAGCGGCAACCACGTCCTCTACTTCAGGGTCAGCACCGCTCGTCAGGGTGCCAGCGGTCTCGGTATCGAGGCGCAGCGCGCGGCCGTCGCGGCGTTCCTCAACGGTGGTGACTGGAAGGTCTGCGCCGAGTTTGAGGAGGTCGAGAGCGGTAAGCGCGACGATCGCCCGGCGCTCGCCAAGGCCATTGAGGCGTGCCGGCTGTACGGCGCCCGTCTCGTCATCGCGAAGCTGGATCGGCTGAGCCGTGACGCTCACTTCCTCCTCGGGCTGGAGAAGGCCGGTGTGGACTTCGTGGCCGCCGACATGCCCAACGCCAACCGGCTCACGGTCGGGATCATGGCGATGGTTGCCGAGGAAGAGCGCCGCATGATCGGTGCCCGCACCAAGGCCGCCCTACAGGCCGCTAAGGCCCGCGGGACCAAGCTCGGGGGCTTCCGGGGCTACGTGCCCACCAAGGCCGACAACGAGGCTTCCAGGGCCGTCCTCAAGGCCAAGAGCGAGGGCCAGGCCGCCCGGTATGCCCCTGTCATCGCCGAGCTGCGTGCGGCCGGCATCACATCTGCCACGGCTATGGCGAAGGCTCTCACCGCTAAGGGCATTCCGACCAGCCGGGGCGGTGATGCCTGGACGACGACTCAGGTTTCGCGAGTGTTGGCGCGCCTTGGTTAGCGCGTCGGGTTCGGCCGGAAGCCACGGATTACGAAGGCGCACGCACACCCTAGTACAAGCAGCGCCAACGGCGGCAGCAGCGATGCGAGGATCAGAGTTGAAAACACGCGCCAGAGGCGAACGGGTAGGCTGATGCGGTCATAGTTGCCGACAATGCCTTCTGCGATCTTTTGAGGGGACTCGCTGGCCGGACCCATAGCTTCAGCATGCCCTTTGGCGCGCTCTTCGATGATAAACTCCGCGATTGCAGAGATTATTTCGGGTCGCGCGACATCTAGAGGAAACTCTAGTTGGTAATTGCCTCCTTTAATGATCAGGGGGGCAGTTGCATTGGTCCAAAGGGCTGGCAAATCGAAGACGAATAAGCACAGACATACCCAGGCGGCCGTGAGCACGACCCATAGCCGCAGCATGCCGCGCTTCCAGTTCAACTGTGTCTGATCCTTCGCCATGAAGGGACGCCTACCATTCACGATAGGCACACGCCAGCATCAAGCATCATGCGGCGATTATAACTCGATATCACTATATATAACACTGCCTTACGTAGATTTGTAGTCGTTTTTCGGATATACTCGGCAGACAACGGTCGGTCGGTCGAATGACGTTCCAAGCTCAATCTACAACTATTCGTTCGCCCAAGCAGCGCTCGGCGCTCGCCAATGGTAGCCGGCCGTTCCTCGTGACCGTGCCGGGCAGCACCGAGGCCGCGCGGCACTACAAGTCTGTGTTGGATGAGGTGGAGGCCGAGCGGGGCGGCAAGGCAGCCATGTCGGTCACCCAGCGCGAGGCGGCCCGTGCCTATGCCGGCCTCGCGGTCGAGCTGGCCAAGCTGCACGCGGCCATCGCGGCCGGTCAGAACGTCGACTTGGAGGCCCTTGGGCAGATCGGGGACCGGATGGACCGGCAGGCCCGCCGCATGGGCCCTCCGAAAGCATCGCGCACCCTGTCCTGGGACGAGCGCAACGCCGCGCGGAAGGTCTAGGCCATGCGTCGGCTGACCACGATGCGGGAGGCACTGGCCGATCCCGAGATGTTCGGTGCGGTACTCCCTGGCCCGACCTGGGAGGCGTGGCGCATCGTGCTGATCGCCAGCCAGGGCGAGGCGCTGACCGATGCCGAGCGGGAGATCTTCCGCGAGCTGACCGGCGGGCGTGAGCGCGAGCCTGACAGGCCCTGCAAGGAGCTTGTCGCGGTCTGCGGGCGCCGGGCGGGCAAGACCCGTGCGATGGCGGTGGCGGCGGCCTACTTCGCCCGGTGCATCGACTACACGGACGACTTCGCTCCTGGGCAGCGCGGGCGCATCCCGGTGATGGCAGCGGCCAAGGACACGGCCAAGGAGTGCCTGAACTACATCCTGGGCGTGTTTCAGGAGTCGCCGGCCTGCCGCGAGTACCTGGACGGGGATCCGATCGCCGACACGATCCGGCTGACGAACCGCATCGACATCCAGGTGATGACGGCGAGCTTCAAGACCACGCGCGGCCCGACGCCCGTGGCAGCCGTGGCGGACGAGATCGCGTTCTGGAGCGTCGACGGCGCCAATCCCGACACGGAGGTGTTGCGCGCCCTTCGCCCCGGCCTCGGCACTCTCGGCAGCCCTCTGTTCGTCCTGAGCAGCCCCTACGCCCGCCGGGGTGCACTTTGGGACCTCTACCGCAAGAACTTCGGTCCGGAGGGCAGCCCGCGGGTGCTGGTGATCCAGGCGCCGACGCAGGCGATGCACAAGAGCGCGACGCTGCTTGCCGAGGAGGAGGAAGCCTACCGGGACGACCCAGTGGCGGCGTCGGCCGAGTGGGGCGCGCAGTTCCGGACCGACAGCGAAGCCTTCGTGTCGATCGAGGCGGTGGCGGCTTGCATGCCGAAGGGCGTGCGCGAGGTCCCGCCGGTCGAGGGCCAGTGGTACGCAGCCTTTGTGGACGTGTCGGGTGGTGGCGCCGACAGCCACGCCATGGCCATCGCGCACCGGGACGGTGACTTGGTGGTCCTCGACGCGGTTCGGGAGGTTCGCGGCTCTCCGGACGCTGTGACGGCTGAGTTTGCCGCCCTTTGCAAAACCTATCGGGTCCACACGATCACGGGCGACCGCTACGGCGCGGCTTGGGTCCGGGATCGGTTTGCGGCCAACGGCATCACCTACGAGCCGTCCGAGAAGAGCAAGTCGGACATCTACCGCGAACTGCTGCCGATCTTGAATTCCGAGCGGTGCCGGCTGCTCGAAGTGCCGAAGCTTGAGGCGCAACTTACCTCGCTTGAGCGCCGCACGACGCGCGGCAGCGGCAAAGAGACGATCGATCATCCGCAGATCAAGGGCGCTCACGACGACGTAGCGAACGCCGTCGCCGGGGCCATCGTATCGGTCAATTCGATTTCAAAGCCCTTAGTCATCACCAAAGAACTTCTGGAGATGGCCAAGCAACCGCGCGGTACATACCCCGGCGAGCGCGGCTATCGCGGCCGTTCTGCGATGATCTCATTCCGAAAAGGATTTTGAAGATGGGATACCGCGTCTGCCTCTACTCGGCGCAGTCCCTGCTGATTGACGGCCGCCCCTGCCGCCGTTGGCCTGCTGCGGCCTACACCGGCATCGCGAACGACCAGCGGTACTTCGCCATCGTCCAGCCGGTGAACCTGATGTCCGCGTCCTGGGCGCCGGCCTCGGCTGTCACCGGCAACCCGGCGGACGGCGGCGTGATCGAGCTGCACGCGTCGACGGAGAAGCCCTCCGACGTGCCGCTGTCCAACTTCATCCCCTGGAACCCGCCGAGCAACTGAAGGAGAGACCGATGAACGTCGAGACCATGGAACGCATCATGGAGTTTTGCATGGGCAAGATCCCTGATGATGACATGATGAAGCTAGACGAGATGCTGTCGTCTCAGATCCCACCCAAGGACATGGCGGCAGACGCCGCGATCAAGCGGCGGGAGATCCTGGCGATGGACTGTCAGGCTCGCGGCTACAGCGTGACGCGGAAGCGCGTCCTCAAGGCCGTGGCCGAGGACCGTGCTGCCATCGAGGCGCTGCATCCTCACATGTTCCGTCTCGATAGCGGCGACTCCATCGGCTTCGCGGCGCCGATGCCGGCCAAGCCTTCGCGTCCGATGACGGAGGCCGAGAGAGCCGAAACTGCCAAGGCGTTCCCGAACATGTTCAAGGGGCATTGAGCGCCATGGCGAAAGCATCGCTCGCCCTCGTTCCGCCCGGCCGCACGCCCGAACGGCAGCGGCTCGCCGACGCCATCGCCGAGCGCGACCGCCGGCTTGCACTGGTCGCGGCCAAGCGCGCCGAGATCAAGGCCACCGACGAGGCTCGATATCCGCTCTACTCCCGCCAGTCCGACCTTGAGGAGGAAGTCCGGAGCCTCGGAAGTCTCCGCAGCGAGGCCGATCGCCGTGATGCGCTGCTCCGCGGCGAGAGCTTCACTGGCACCGGCAGGGCCGCGGAGGCCCGCGCCGAGTTGGCCGCCGTGAACGAGGAGATCGCGGCTTCCAAGAAGGTGACGGCCGAGCTTCAGACCGACCTTCAGCTTCTGGAGACGCCGTGCACGCTATCCCAGATGGCCGTTGACGACGCGATCAAGGCGGTTCTTGAGGCCGACCCGACGCGGGCGGCCGTCATCGCCGAGCTGCTAGACCTGCAACACCGGGTGACGATGCTGCGGCGCGCGGCGAATGCCACCTACGGGCTTTGGGATCCCGGCGCCGGCTACTCGCCGAGCAGCACGACGGCCATGCCGTGTCCCTGGCAGGCCGTGCGTGACCGCCTTGCTTCCGATCCTGATGCGCGGCTCCCCATGCCGGAGGATGTGTTCGCCGAGCCGCCCCCGCGGTCGGCTGCGTGATGCCGTGCGAGTGCCGACCCTGCCTAGGGCGCAAGCGGTTCGGTGCGCGCGGACAGTGTGGGGTGAGCTTCACCCGCACGGCGCCCAGCCGCTGAGTGGCGCTCTCCAAATAACCAGCGGCAGACGGGACGAATAGCCGACGATCCCGCACCCGACACAGCCTCCGGCGCGCTCGACGTGCCGGGGGCTCCTTGAGATCACAGCACACAAGGAGTCAGGGCCTATGGCAAGGCGAGAAAGCCGGATCACATGGTCCGGCGAGGATCGAGACAACGGCAAGGTGTTCGTGCTGACGGAGATGTCGGCGCGGCAGGCCGAGGAATGGGCAGCACGCGCGCTGACGACCCTCACACGGGCGGGCGCCGAGCTGCCGGACGAAGTGCTCAACGGCGGCATGGCGGCCTTTGCCGCTATGGGTGTCCAGGCGCTCCAGGGCCTACAGTGGGACGATATCTCGCCGCTGATGGACGAGATGTTCACGTGCGTGAGGATCTGCCCCGATCCGTCTCACGCCAATGTCGTGCGAGATCTGGTCGAAGATGACATTGAGGAAGTGTTGACGCGCGTCAGCCTCCGCAAAGAGATCTTGTTGCTCCACATCCGCCCTACCAATCCCGGCGCCCCCTCGACATCGGCTCAGCCGGGGACCCCGGGCTTCCCCGTCGCTGGCGAAATCACCCGAACCTCCCCGCAGGCATAGCCTACGTGGTCGGGGAGGGGATGGCGACGCTGCACGAATTGGAGACGGTCTACGGAAGCCAGGACTTGGCAGACATGATCGAGATCCTGAGCGTCAACGCGCACAACCAGCGTCTACTTCAGCCCCCGCCAGGGCATCGATAGAAATCTAAAGATCGGGGCAGTCAATGCGCGGGTCAGAAAGCCAAGCTCCTGTCGGGCAGATGACTGTCCGCGATCCCAACTCGGAAGTGAACCGCGATGCTTTCCAGTCTCGCCAGCAATTCGGCGAGCGCCGGTTTCACTTCATGGCGAAGATCGTCAAAGTCTACAATCGGAACTCACTCACCGAGCCTTGCACGGTCGATATCCAGCCGCTGGTCAAGCAACTGGACGGTAGCGGCAAGGCGATGTCGCACGGGATCATTCACGGCGTGCCGGTGCCCCGCAGCCAGTCCGGCGATAGCGTCTTCGTCAACGATCCGCAGGCCGGCGACGTGGGCACGTTCTCGGTTTTGGATCGAGACCACAAGTCGGTTCAGGCCAACGATTTCGCGGAAGCCAATCCTGGCAGCCAGCGCCGCAACGATATGTCGGACGCTGTCTTCCACGGGACGCTTCCGCGTAAATCTCAGCCAATCAAGCAGCACTTCATGTTCACGGATGACGGCATCGACTGCGCCGATAGGAACAAGAACACGCTGAAAAGCTCGTCGGCCGGCTGGAACATGAACGGCGTGGTCATCACCGACAAGGGCGAGATCCAGGCGCCGGGCAACGTCACGGCCGGCAAGGGCACTGCGGATCAGGTGACGCTGCAAGGCCACATCCACGGCACCGGCCCCGCCCCCAATCCGGGGAGCTGATCCATGGCCTTCGCGCGCAAGTTCATCAACGTCACAATCCAGCTACAGAATGGCGGCCTGAACGGCGGAGTTAACAAAGCGACGATCAAGGATCATCGCGTTGCTGTGGCCATCGAACAGAACGGCAGCCCCGACGCGGGCAAGGCGACATGCAGCATCTACGGCTTGCCGCTGCCCATGATGAACCAGCTCACACAGTTGCCATTCATGTCCGAGGCTGTCGGGAACAACTCAATCCTGATTGAGGCCGGCGAGGAAGGCGGCCTCGCGAAAAAAGCGTTTTCGGGGACGATCTTCGCGGCGTTCGCCGACATTCACGCGCCGATCGCAGCCCTTCGCATCGACGCGATGGCTGGCCTCTACAATGCGATTGCCCCGGCGAAACCGACGACTGCGCAGGGCTCCCAGGATGTCGCCCAGTTGCTGGGACTCATCGCCAAGCAGGGGCAATTGACCCTCGAAAACAACGGCGTGAACTGCAAGGTGCGCGACCCGTACCTGCCGGGATCTAACCGTCAGCAGATCAAGCGGCTCGCAGAGTCCGCCGGCATCAATTGGCTGATTGAGAACGACACACTCGCGATTTGGCCGAAGAACGGTAGCCGCACCAGCGCCACGCCGACAATCAGCAAGAAGACCGGGATGGTCGGCTATCCTCGCTACACTGCGAGCGGGATCGAAGTCGTCACGCTGTGGAACCCCAATTTGATCTACGGCGGCAGCGTCAAGGTCGAGAGCGACCTGACGCCCGCGTGCGGCACTTGGTACATCGTGAACATTGCTCACGAATTGGAAAGCGAAACACCTAACGGGAAGTGGTTCACTATCCTGTCTTGCTCGCGGCTTCAGGTTTAGGGGGTGAATATGGCTACGGTTGTGGATGCTTTGGTCGTAACTCTCGGCCTGGATCCGGCGCAGTTTACCAAGGGGCAGAAGGATGCCGCGGCGGCCCTCGTCAAGACCCGTGAGAGCGCGACCAAGGAAGGCAAGCAGATTGAAAAGTCGATCGACAATGCCGGCGAGGCTGTCGAGCGGCTGGCGCGCAACGCGCTGAAGCTCTTCGCCATCTTCACGGCCGGGCGGGCGATCAAGGATTTCGTCAGCGACATCACCAACGCGGATAGCTCGCTCGGGCGGCTCGCCAAGTCGATTGGCTCGACCCCGGAAGCTATCTCTGCTCTCGGCAATGCAGTCGCCCGCAACGGCGGCTCGGCTGACGCGGCGGCCGGATCCTTCCAGCGCCTGTCCGACAGCATCAATGAGATGAAGACGACGGGCAACTCGTCCGCCCTGCCGGCCTTCGCTCGCTTGCAGGGGCTGAGCGGCAAGCAGATCCGGCTCAACACCGACTTGCTGACCACGTTCGGCGACCTCGCCGACGCGGCAAAGGGGACGGCCGACCGCTCTGGCGTCCCGATGGCGACGTACCTGCTCAAGCAGGCCGGCGTAGATCAGGACACGGCCGCCTTGCTGATCCAGGGCCGCGCCAAGCTGATGGAGAGCCTGCGCAAGTCGGGGCAAATCGGCCTCGTGCGCAAGGAAGACACAGAGGCGGCGCAGCGGCTTCAGACTTCGATCCGCACCCTGCAGCAGGTTTCCGAGAGTTTCGGCCGGTCCATCATGACGGCCGTCACGCCGGCCATCGTGGACCTGATCGAGCGGTTTCAGAAGTGGCTCGACGCCAACCAGGATTGGATCAAGAGCGACCTCGTGGACTCGCTCAAGCAGTTCGCCAAGCAGCTCCGTGAGCTGCCGTGGGAGGAGACCGGCAAGAATATCAGGGCGTTCGCCAAGGGTGCCGACGCCGCCGCGCAGTCGATGGGCGGGTGGATGAAGGTGTGCGAGGCCCTGTTCCTGTTCTGGGTCGGGAGCAAGGCCGCGTCCATCGTCGCCAGCATCCTGCGGGTGTCTGGCCTTCTATCGGGCGGCCCGCTCGGCGCTGTGCTCAAGCTAGCGCTGGCCGCATCTATCGCCAGCGATGTAGGCGTACCGAACGCCGAGAAGCCAGGCGTCATCACTCGCTCAGACGACGAGAACAGCGGGGCGGCTGTCGGGCCGTCCGGTGCCGGGCCGGATAGTCGGCTCGACCGCGACCGCGCTGCCGCGCGTAGCTGGGCGGATCGGCAGTGGAACCGCGTGCGGCGCTGGGGTTCCAGCCTCGTCGGCGGCGGCGAGGCGCAGGCCGCGGAAGGTGGGGAGGGCATTCGCACTCGCGGGCGTCGCGCCGCGCGTGGAGACCAGTCTGAGGGCGTCGCGGCGAACCCCGGCGCCTACAAGGACGTGCTGGACCATATCGCCCGCTCGGAGGGTACGGCGCATCGCCGGGGCGGCGGCTACAACACGTCCCTGGCGAATGGCCTGTTGCTGCCGGGCGGCAAGGAGCAGGATCTGACGAAGCTAACCCTTGATCAGATCGACGCCTTGCAGACGGGCATGCTCCGTCACCCGTCGAACCGTTGGAACAGCAGCGCGATCGGTCGGTATCAGGTGGTCCGGACGACCCTGCGGGATCAGCGGGCGAAGCTCGGCCTCAAGGGCACGGACCTGTACGACGAGAAGACCCAGGACCTGATCGGCGCCAACCTCGCCCGACAGACGAAGGGCAACGCCGTCGCCCTCAAGAACGAGTGGGCCTCACTCGTCGGTGCGAAGAACGCCATCGCCGTCGAGCTGATGCGCAAGGTGGACCCGAAGTCGTCCGTCATCCCGCTGGAGAGGCCGCCAGCCAACACCGAGGGCGCTCGCAAACCCGACGTGCTCGCCGATCCGGGGGACGACCGCCGGAAGCCCTTGGCCTCCGTTCTCTATCCTGCTGTGCCGAAGGCAGCGCAGACCGGGGCGGCGTCAGTTGTGGCGCAGACGGCATCCATTGCCCCGGACCGGGCAGCCGTGACGACGAACGACAATCGGAGCACCAGCACGTCCATGGCGGAAGCGCATTTCCACGGCGACATGGTGTTCAACGGCGTGAGGGACAGCGGGGACGTGGAGCGCAATCTGCGGGCTCGCCTCAAGGAGCCGCAGTTCATCCAAGCGGCGAACTACGCTCAGGCTTAGCAGCCGGCCTTGCACGCCACGGACTGCACGCGGATCATGTCGACCTCTTCGCCGTAGGTCGTGACCTCGGCGAGAGTGTCGCCCCGCCGCCAGAGGAACCGGCAAAGCGCCAATCCGCTGCCGGAGCAGGCCGACGCTTCGGGATAGCGTTCGCAGACATCCTCACGTCCGCCCGTGCAGAACCGCCGATCCGAGGGGAGAGGCGCAGGGTGCCAGCCGAGTGCGGTGAGGCTGTCGCGGGCCGAATAGTAGAACGTACCCTTCGGCAGCGTCGGCACCGAGCCGGCGGCTTGAGCCGCGACGGAGGTAGCGAGGATTACGGCGGCGAGGGCGTAGCGCATCCCGGCAGACTATCTGTTCAGACACACATGTCGAGGCACGGGCTATCAAGGCGGACCCGAAATCGCATTGAGCGTCTTTACTCAATAGCGGATTGCGCACTCACCGATGACAGTCCACGATCACCAGATTGATGACTATACCCGAAGGCGCGAAAGTTTTCCTTAAGTGTTTGCGACTTCAGTAGATGACTTAGTGCTCGCAGGACTACCAGTTTCTTCTTTTTCTGCAGGCCCGGTATCGAACTTGATCTTCCTCCCGCCTGTGATTAATTGCCCAACAATACCAAGAGAGCCAACACCAAACGCAATATAAGCCAGTTCTTTGGCCCCAAGGTAGTACATTGCGCCAGCAAACACGAGGATGACTACGAAAGCGAAAAGGCCATACCTGCGCCCCTGACGAACCGAATTAAAATCCTCTCTGGCCAAAGTGTCGATTAAAGCAAGCTCTTTCTCTTTTAAGTCAATTTCTCTATTTTCGATATCGTTATTATGCTTTATAGTATCGGCCGCTGTTTGAACAATGAGTGCAGTTGATCCCGGAGCAAGATTTTCTATTTGACGCAGAACGTCTGGATGCGGGTAGGGGCTTATATAGCGCTCAACCACAGCGCCCACTCGCGTGAGAACTTCTTGCTTTTTTTGAACGGGGAGGGATGTTCCGCTGAGCGCACGCTCCATCTCTTCTCGAACATCTTCCCGCACCTCGCGAACTGCGGTCACCTGTGTCCGCTCGTGATCCCTATTCCGAGCCATTTTCCGCGCGTCTCTGCACCCTGGGGCGGCGTACTTCGCGCAATTTGCCCAGGTGGTCGAGACGACGAATTGTTTCTGTGCCGATTTTTAGGCCCTGCTGGTCGCTAACTTTGGTCGTAGCCTGGGCAAGCGCGCGCGCAAGCTCCAGCGCCTCTTGATGCGACCCCATAGCATAGCGGCGGCGCCAACCAGGCAACTTTAAGTAAACCCTATTGTCTCTGACCTCGACTAGGTTGCCAATCACCTGAGGCTGATCAGAAAGCATGGCCGGGCCAGAAAGCCCCTGCAGCACACCGCTCCAGAACGACTTCTGCTTCACTTTCGACACCTTGACCGCGGCGTCATCATCATCGTTATGACTGAAGGCCATAAATCCAGACACTGACACGGGTCCCTCCTTGGACTCTGCCACAGCGAAGCTTGCCAAGCGTTTAAGCAACTAAATGACACACCGGCTGCGACATCGAGTCGCGCAAGCTGCACGTCGCTCCGGCCTCAAACAACTCACAAGAGGCGTTTTGGCTACCGGTACGCGCTAACAATTCTGTGTGGCACGCTTGTTACATAGGCGCTTTTTGGCTTGACACCATAGGGCCTTTGCGCATCCCCGCAAGGTGTTTCGTCGCACAGCTCGAGGGCTTGCACTAAGCCATTGGTAGTAAGAGCATCTTGTCCGACTGCCATCAGGAACGCTTGGTTCTCAAGGCCTCCTCGACGAGGCGGCGGATCGCTTCGGTCCTCGACGGGAGGTCAGGCTGAGTGCGACGCCACTCGTCCACCGCCTCCATCTGAGCGACCGTGAACCGCATCGGGAACGGGGCGGCAAAGACGCTCCCTGGGGGGCGGCCTTTGACTTTCTGTTCTACGGGCGTTGACATCGTCAGCATTCTACTCGTATAACAAAAAAGCGGGCCGAGAGGAAGAGGCAACTTCCGTCTCAGCCCTGACCACGAACTGAAGGGGTCTACAGTCATGGCTATCCACCACCCTACACCGCCCCTCGGCGGCGGTGAACGCCCGCGCTTGCCTTCAGCACAGGTAGGACCGGTCACACAGGCCATCCGCGCGATGCGCTCGGCCGAACCTGCCCCTCAGTCAGGTTTTGCGACGCAGTTCACCCAGGGCATCCGCACCCTGTCCCGGACCGAGGTCGAGGGCCTGATCGGCGGCCTGATCGACCTCCTCGACGCCATGGACGGCGACGCGGACCTGGAGGACGGTGCCGACCTCGAAGCCGAGAACGAGCACGGCGGCGACGTGCAGGACGAACCGCACGATCCGGAGGAGGACGGCGACGTTCATGAGATCGCTACGGCGGTCGCCGGTTTCGACGGCACCAACTACGGGAGGGCGCGGTCATGAAGGAGCGCAACCCGGCCCTGCACCCCCTCTTGAAGCTAGAGGGCGATATCGCGGACGTGTTCCGCTATGGGCAGCTCCTGAGCCTCGTGGCGGGGTGCCCGGACCAGATCGACAACGCGATGCTCAACACCATCGCTGTGCCGCTGATGGAAGCTGGCAAGCGGCTGAGCGTCTACTACCGGGAGGCTATCACGGCGGCGCAGGAGGGCATCCAGTGATGGCCTCCACCCGCCGCGCCGCTCTCGGCGCCATCCTCTCGGCCCCTCTGGCATCCGTGCCGGCAGCGGCCGCCATGGGCTCAGACGAAGCCCGGTTTCTCGCATCTGCGCCGCGTATCGTCGCATTGTTGGAGGAGTACGACCGGCTTTGGGCTATCTCAGCTCCGCTCTATGAACTCTACTCTGAGGCATCCAACGCGCTTCGAAGCGGCGGCTTTGAGGACCGGCACGAAACACCGGAATGGTTCGCCTATATCGAGAGCCGGAGAGGGGCCGACGAGATCGACAACGCGCTGAATGAGCTGTTCCTGTCATTCAGAGGCATCCGGTTCAGAAGCCCGGAAGCCATTTTGCTCCGGCATCGGTATGCGCTGACCTTTGAGTGGGAGGAAGATCAAGCCGCCGCGGACGTGAGGGCGTATTGGGACGCGCAGACATGCGCCTGATCTACGCCTTCCTCGCTGTCCGGATGCTCCGGCTCGCCCGCTTTGACCTGTTCCGGCATGAGCTGCTGATGGCTGACGCGGATGCGGCCCTGGCTCGTTCTCGGGATCGGGTGCGGATCGCCGAGGCCCTGGCTGCGCGGGCGGACCTGCCGTCGCTGGCAGCAGGGCGGTGAGGCATCCACGCCCGCCGCGACAGCTGAGGGGCATATCTGCGGACGGGCGTGGAGGCCGACCGAAGCCGACCTCATGCTGGTACGACGTTCCCAGCCGGCGGCTCTAACATGGATGAGTTTCGAGATAGCTGTCCCCGGCATCCACGCCCGCCCACGACGGTCGGGGGTTGAGAAGGGCGGGCGGGCGCGGAGGTCGATCCAGGGTCGACCAGTAGACGATACCGCAGCCTGACCGAGCTGTCTGAGGCCCAAGGCGACAGATCTGTGCGAACGTCGCTCGTGCACCCGGTGGAGGCACAAAAAACAAAACCAGGGGTCGCTGTTACCCTCAGCGTTACCCCTGGTCCACCTTCGAGCTGTCTGAAACCAGCTAAGTCCTTGGTACCACCGCCCCGGCTCGAACGGGGGACCCCCAGATCCACAATCTGGTGCTCTAACCAACTGAGCTACGGCGGCACTGGCGCGGGGTGTATCGTGGGCCGCGGCAGTTTTCAAGGCGATGCGTGCACGGGATTTGGACTTCGTGGACAGCGCCGTCCGAGCCCCCCGCGCCGGGGCCGGCTGCGCTCCCGCAGCACCGCCCGTTTGCAACGGGCTCGGCCCCGGCTGTAACTGCGGCGGCGGGGCCGACGCGTCGGCCCCGCCGATCGGGCGGACCGGAGGCGAGGGGGCGGACCGTGAGCGCGCGACAGCCATCGGGCGCCGCCGGCGGGGGCAGGGCGCCCGGCGACGGATCGGCCGACGTCCCGGCCCGGCGGCCCGTCAGGCCGGCGCGGAGGCCCCGTCGGCGCTGGACCGGGATCGGGCTCGTCCAGGCCCCCGGGCGGCTCCGCAGCCTCGTCCGACGGAGCGAGGGCGGCCTCGTCGCCCTCGCGACCCTGGTGGGCTGCGTCGCCGGCGTGGCGGTGTCCGCCATGACCTGGATCACCCAGACCCTGCGCGAGCATCTCTACCAGCTGCCCGCGGGCGCGCGCCTCAGCGCCGTCGACGCCGTGCCGCCGGCGCTCCTGCTCGTGGGCCCGTGCCTCGGCGGCGCCGTCCTCGGCCTGCTGATCGTCGCCGCCAACTACGTCCGCGGCCCGCGCAAGCGCCCGGCCATCGACCCGATCGAGGCCAACGCCCTGCACGGCGGCCGCATGTCCCTGCGCGACAGCCTCTACCTCGCGCTCCAGAACGTCATCTCGAACGGGTCCGGCGCCTCGGTGGGGTTGGAAGCCGGCTACACACAGATCGCCTCAGGCCTCGCCTCGCGCCTGGGCATCGCCTTCGAAGTGCGGCGCAGCGACCTGCGCACCCTGGTCGGCTGCGGCGCGGCTGGGGCGATCGCGGCCGGCTTCGGGGCGCCGCTCGCCGGCGCGTTCTACGCCTTCGAGTTGATCATCGGCACCTACTCGATCGCCACGCTGACGCCCGTGGTCGTCGCGGCGCTGTGCGGCAACCTGATCTCGCGCGCCCTGATCGAGGCGCAGCCGCTCGTCGATCTCGGCGACATGCAGGCGGTCACGACCTCGCACGTCACCAGCCTCGAGATCCTGCCGAGCCTCGCCCTCGGGCTGTTCTGCGCGGGCCTCGGGATCCTGATCATGCGCGGGGTCACGCTGGTCGAGCGCCTCGTCCAGGCCTCCGGCGTGCCGCGGGTGGCGGCGCCCGCCTTCGGGGGGCTGTGCGTCGGCGCGCTGGCGCTGCTCGCGACGCCTCAGGTGCTCTCGGGCGGCCACGGCGCCCTGCACATGCACTTCGCCGCCGAGGGGCAGGGGCACGGGATCGCCGTCCTGGCCGGGCTGTTCGCCGCCAAGGCCACGGCCTCGGCGATCTCGATCGGCTCGGGCTTCCGCGGCGGCCTGTTCTTCGCGTCGCTGTTCCTCGGGGCCATCGCCGGCAAGCTGTTCGCCGCCCTCGCCCCCGTGCTGGTGCCGCCGCTGGCGGATTTCGGCCTGACGCCGCTCGCCTACGCGGTGATCGGCATGAGCGCCCTGGCGGTGGCGGTCATCGGCGGCCCGCTCACCATGACGTTCCTGGCCCTGGAGGTCACCGGCAGCCTGCCGATCACCGGCGTCGTGCTGGCGGCGGTGATCTCGTCCTCCCTCACCGTGCGCAAGACCTTCGGCTACTCCTTCGCCACGTGGCGCTTCCACCTGCGCGGCGAGAGCATCCGCAGCCCCCACGACGTCGGCTGGATCCGCTCGCTCACCGTCGGCCGGCTGATGCGCCGCAATCCCGGCACCGTGGCTCTGGACACGCCGCTGCCCACCTTCCTGCGCGCCCATCCCCTCGGCTCGCCCTCCCGGGTGATCGCCGTGGACGGGGCGGGGCGCTACGCCGGCATCCTGAACGTGCCCGAGACGCACGCGGCCGCCCGGGATTCCGGCGCCCACGCGCAGCCGGTCCTCGCCGACCTGCTCCTGCACGCGGACGATTTCCTGACGCCGGGGATGAACGCCAAGGACGCCGCGGCCGCCTTCGACCGGACCGAGAGCGAGGCGCTCGCGGTCGTCGAGAACGCCGAGAGCCGGAAGGTGCTGGGCCTGCTCACCGAGAGCCACACGCTCAAGCGCTACAGCGAGGAGCTCGACCGCCAGCGCCGGGCGATGGCGGGCGAAACCGACTGATTGTCAGGTCGGGGTGTTGACCCGATCCCGGCGCGGACCAATCACCTGACGCCGACGACCCGGGCCCCGCAGCGGCCCGCCCCTCGAAACGCGTGGAGGATTCATGGCCGCCCCAGAGAACAGCCAGCAGCGCCGCTACCGCATCGCGGTGATTCCCGGCGACGGCATCGGCAAGGAGGTCGTGCCCGAGGGCGTGCGCGTGCTGGAGCAGGCGGCCAAGCGGCACGGCTTCGGCCTCCAGCTCGACTGGTTCGATTTCGCCAGCTGCGACTATTACGAGCAGCACGGCCGGATGATGCCGGAGGACTGGAAGGCGCGGATCGAGACCCACGACGCGATCTATTTCGGTGCCGTCGGCATGCCCGAGCGCGTGCCCGACCACATCTCCCTCTGGGGCTCGCTGATCCTGTTCCGGCGGGAATTCGACCAGTACGCGAACCTGCGCCCGGTGCGGCTGATGCCGGGGGTGAAGTGCCCGCTCGCCGACCGCAAGCCCGGCGACATCGACTTCTGGGTGGTCCGGGAGAACACCGAGGGCGAGTACTCGAACGCGGGCGGCCGCATGTTCGCCGGCACCGACCGGGAGTTCGCCCTGCAGGAGACGATCATGACCCGGCACGGGACGGACCGGATCCTCAGGTTCGCGTTCGAACTGGCGCAGAAGCGCCCGAAGAAGCACCTGACCTCGGCCACGAAGTCGAACGGCATCTCGATCACCATGCCGTACTGGGACGAGCGGGTGAAGGCGGTGGCCGAGGCCTACCCGGACGTCCGGTGGGACCAGTACCACATCGACATCCTGACCGCGCATTTCGTCCTGAACCCGGATCGGTTCGACGTGGTGGTGGCCTCCAACCTGTTCGGCGACATCCTGTCGGATCTCGGGCCCGCCTGCACGGGCACGATCGGCATCGCGCCGTCCGGCAACATCAACCCGGAGCGGGTGCACCCGTCGGTGTTCGAGCCGGTCCACGGCTCGGCGCCGGACATCGCCGGCCAGGGGATCGCCAACCCGATCGGCCAGATCTGGTCGGGGGCGATGATGCTGGAGCATCTCGGCGAGCACGCGGCGGCGGCCGAGATCGTCGGCGGGATCGAGCGGGTGCTGTCCGAGCGGACGCTGCGCACCCGCGACCTCGGCGGGAATGCCGACACGCAGACCTGCGGCAAGGCGGTGGAGCAGGCTTTGGGGTAGGAGCGGTTTCGACCGGACCCGCAGAGATCTCCGGAGATCGCTCGACCTCCGGAAGGCTCCTTCGAGGCCCGTGCCACGCTCCGGCACCTCGGAATGAGACGGGATGCCGTCTCCGTCTGGGGGCCTCGGTCAGCGTGTCGGCTCCGTCATCACGAGCGAAGCGGAGTGACCCGGGGGTTGGCGCGACGCCGGTGAGCGCCGCGCTGCCCTGGTTCGCTTGGCTCCGCTTGCAAGGACGGCAGTCCGAACACATCGACAGGGAACGGAGCGAGCGCGGGAGACCGCGCTCTCCGCGGCGTCAGCGCGGGCGGCGGCGCACGCTCACCACGTTGCTCGCCGGCTCGGCCTTGCCGGTCTCCGCCGGCAGTGTGTCGAGGGCGGTCCTGACGATGGTCTTGGCGTCGAGGCCCGCCTCGGCGTACATCTTCTCCGGGCTGTCGTGGTCCTGGTAGGCGTCCGGCAGCGTCATCGTCCGCACTCGCACGCCGCCCGCGTCCAGCGCGCCGCGCTCGGCCAGCAGGTGCAGCACCATCGCGCCGAACCCGCCCCGCGAGCCCTCCTCGAT
>NZ_JBKFAL010000022.1:0-95819 GCF_053345625.1 Methylobacterium sp. D53M | reverse complement strand
CCACGGCCTTCCGCCGGGCGGTGGCCGGCCGGGTCTCGGTCGCGGCGGCGGGGGTCGCGGTGGGGGCCGACGCGGACGGCGCCGGTGCGGCGGCCTTCGTGTCCGCGGCCGGCGCCTTCGGGGACCCGGCCTTGTGGGCCGGCGGATCCGTCCATGTCGTGGCGACGGATTCGGCGGAGGCGCCGCCGATCCCGAGGACCAGCATGAGGGCGGCGAGGCTCGTTCGCGCACCGTGCGGCATGGCGCCCTCCTGTCATCGCGGGGTTTCGGACAGATCCGCGGAGCAGCGCGACAATAGATCGAACCGCTGCGCAGGGGAATCGCGTCGCTGCATTTCCACCGGGATCGCCGAAACACGTTTAATACGGATGACGCTCGGCGCCGGACGCGGCCGAGCCGTCCGACGACCGGTCGCGGGGGACGGCGCGCGCCGTGCCCCGCGCCGTCCCCCGCGACGTGCCCCGCGACGAGAGCCCGCGGAACCCGCGGCGCCGCGCGCGGTTGCCCCGCCATGTCCGCCCCTGCCGATGCGTCCTCCGGCCCCCCGCCCGGCCTGCGGGTGAGCGTCGATCTCAACCTGTGCCAGGCCTATGCCCAGTGCTGCTACGCGGCGCCGCGGCACTTCCGCATCGAGGGGCACGAGGCCCTGTTCTACGATCCCGCCCCCGCCGCGCGGGACCGGGACGACATCGAGCGGGCACGCGTCGCCTGCCCGGTCCAGGCGATCCGGGTCGAGGATCCGGAGCGGGGCGCCTGATGGCGCGCGATTCCGAGCGCGTCCTGATCGTCGGCGCCGGCCTCGCGGCCCTGCGCGGGGCCGAGGCCCTGCGCGAAGCGGGTTTCTCCGGCCCGCTGACGATCGTCGGCGACGAGCCGCACCGGCCCTACGACCGGCCGCCGCTTTCGAAGCACGTCCTCACCGGCGCGATCCCCGCGGAGGCCACGACCCTGCCGGGGGTCGGCGCCCTCGCGGCGGAGTGGCAGCTCGGCAGCGCGGCGCGGCGCCTCGACCGGCAGGCGCGCACGGTCGGCCTCGCGGACGGGCGGATCCTCCCCTACGACCGCCTGCTCATCGCCACCGGCACCCGCGCCCGGCCCTGGGCGAACCCGCACGAGGGCCGCCTCGCCGGCGTCTTCACCCTGCGCGGGCGGGAGGACGCCGCCGCCCTGCGGCGGGCGCTGGCCGCCGGCCCCAACCACGTGCTGGTGATCGGCGCCGGCTTCATCGGCTGCGAGGTCGCGAGCCTGTGCCGGCAGCTCGACCTGCCGGTCACCCTGGTCGAGCCCGGCCCGACGCCGCTGGCCCGCATCCTCGGCAGCACCGTCGGGGCGTTCATCGGCGCGATCCACGAGGGCCACGGGGTCGCGCTGCGCTGCGGCCGCGAGGTCGAGTGGCTGGAGGGTCGGGACGGCCGGCTGGTGCGCGCCCACTTGGTCGACGGCAGCAGCCTCGCGGCCGACGTCGCCGTCATCGCCCTGGGGGCCGTGCGCAACACCGAGTGGCTCGACGGGTCCGGCCTGTCGGCGGATCCGGGCGGGGTCGATTGCGACGCGCGCGGCCACGTCCTCGATACCGAGGGCCGACCCGACCCGCGCATCGCCGCCGCCGGCGACGTGGCCCGCTTTCCCCACCCCCTCTACGACGGCCGGCGCGTCGCCCTGGAGCACTGGAGCCACGCGGCGGCGCAGGGCGTCCATGCCGGCCGGCTCCTCGCCGGCGCGGAGCCTGAAGTCCCTTACGGCGCCCTGCCGACCTTCTGGTCGACGCAGGGCGACCTCGTGGTGAAATCCGTCGGCCTGACCGAGGGCGCCGACGCGGTGGCGATCACGCAGGGCGATCCGGCGGCCGGCCGCTTCGTCGCCACCTACGGCCGCGATGGGCGCTGCATCGCGGCGGTCGCGGTGGATTCCGCCCGCTGGCTGCCGGCCCATGCCGAGCTCGTGGAGGCTCGCGCGCCGTTCCCGCCCGAGGACGCCGCGACCGACCGGCCGAAGCGCGTCACGGTCCACGAGCCGGGCTTTCCGTAACGCGTCGGGAAACGGAACCGGCCCATCGGGCGAAGCCTTTGTCGTTGCAGCATCTTTCCCGAGGGCCGGTGGCCGCCATCCGGGTCGATGCGTGAAGGAGACCGCATGCCCGACGCCACCCTCCTCGACCAGGTCAAGGACTTCGCCAACCGGCCGAACCCCTACCCGGTCTACGCGAAGCTGCGGGAGAATCCCGTCTCGCGCCAGGACGACGGCACCGAGGCGGGCACCTGGGTGGCGGCGACCCACGGCACCATCGCGCGCCTGCTGCAGGACCCGCGGGTCAGCTCCGAGACCCTGCCCCCGGCCGACCGGCCGCGCACCGGCAACCTCCTCACCGACCTGATCGTCAAGCCGCTCAAGGACTGGATGATGGACCGGCACCGGGTCTTCATCTTCCGCGATCCGCCGGACCACGACGCCCTGCGCTCGGCGGTGATGCACCAGTTCTCCCGCGAGCGCGTCCAGGCGATGCGCGCCCGCTCCGAGCGGCTGGTGGCCGACCTGCTCAACGAGAAGTGCGGAGCCCGGGAGATCGACGCGGTCGACGACCTCGCCTACCCGCTGCCCGTGACGGTGATCTGCGAGCTGTTCGGCGTGCCCCGGGAGGACGAGCCGAAATTCCACGGCTGGGCGACGCAGCTCGCCACCGCGCTGGAGCCCGACAGCCTGTCCGACCCCGAGATCCGCGCCGCGAACAGCCGGACCTTCGACGCGATCGGCGGCTACATGGGCGACCTGATCAGGGAGAAGCGCAGGCACCCGCAGGACGACATGCTGTCGGGCCTCGCCAACCACGCCACCCAGGCCGGCGTGAAGATGGGCGACTACGACCTGATCGCCACCTCGATCCTGATGCTGGTCGCCGGGCACGAGACCACCGTGAACCTGATCACCAACGGCCTGCTGACCCTGCTGCGGCATCCGGACGAGCTGGAGCGCCTGCGTCAGGACCCGCTCCGGGCCCCGCGGCTGATCGAGGAACTGCTCCGCTACGAGCCGCCGGTGCAGTTCCGGACGCGACGGACGCTGTCGCCCATCGACATCGCCGGGGTCACGATCCCCGAGGGGGCCGATCTCGTGCTGCTGCTGGCTTCCGGCAACCGCGACGCGGCCGTCTTCCCCGACCCCGACCGGTTCGACCCGGACCGCACCGGGATCCGCCATCTCGGCTTCGGCGGCGGCCTGCACTACTGCGTGGGCGCGCCGCTGGCCCGGTTCGAGGCCGAGGCGGCGCTCACCGCCCTCGCCCGCCGGCTGAAGGCGCCGCGCCTGGTCGAGGACCCGCCACCCTACCGGCCGGGCGCCGCCCTGCGCGGCCCGGAGCACCTGCGGGTGGCGATCGACGGGATCGCCTGAGCCGCGGGCGGACCGGACGGCCAACCCGAGCATCGATGCGACCGCCGACGCGACGAAGACGAAAGTCCGTCGCCGTAAAGTTGTTTGCCTCGCTAAAGTCGCGATCGTCCGGCCTGGTTACGCTGGAGACGGAACCGGCGGGTTGAGACGATGGCTCAGGGGTTTGCGCGCGCTGCATCGCTGGCGCGCACGGTGGGGACCACGGTGCGCAACCTCGCCCTCGGGCGCGACGACGTCCCGCCCCTCGCGCCCCACCTGCCGCCCGCGCCGTCCCACACGGTCGACGCCGACATCCCGGTCGATATCGGCTGCATCAAGGTCTTCCGGGCCGAGAGCTTCCCGGAATCCGGGCCGAGCCCCTGGCTCGACCAGCCCGACGCCCTCGACATCGTCGCGCGCCGCGTCGCGCGCCGGGAGATCACGCCCCGGCAGGCCGAGATCTGCCGGTCCTGGGTGGAGCACGGCTACTACGTCCTGCGCGGCGCGATCGATCCCGACACGATCGACGAGGTCTGGGCCGCCTACGAGGCCGCGATCGCCGGCGGCGACCTGACCCTCGCCCCCGAGAAGGCGGCGCCGGACGATCCCCATCCGGGCCGCTACCTCAACCCGCACCTGAAGGTCGAGGCGATCGACCGGCTGCTGAAGCACCCCGTGCTGATGAACTTCAGCAGCATGGTGCTGGGCCGCCCCGCGATCCCGTTCCAGACCATCGCGTCCCACAAGGGCAGCCAGCAATCCGAGCACTCGGACTCGATCCACATGACGACCTACCCGCTCGGCTACCTGGCCGCCTGCTGGGTCGCCATGGAGGACATCCACGCGGATGCGGGGCCTCTGGTCTACTATCCCGGCACCCACCGCCTGCCGTACCTGTTCAGCCACGACGTCGGCATCACCACGGACGAGTTCCGCGAGCGCGGCTACGGTGCCTATTCCGAGCGCTACGAACCGGCGATCAAGCAGGAGATCCGGGAGCACGGGGCGACGCCGGCCTACTTCACGGCGCGCAAGGGCGACGTGCTGTTCTGGCACGCGAACCTGCTGCACGGCGGTTCCGCGCGGGCCGACATGCAGCGCTCCCGCAAGGCCCTGGTGCACCACTACTTCGCGGAAGGCTGCATCTGCTACCACGACCTCTCGGCGACGACGTCGGCGGTGCACGGCCCCGTCGAGAGCCTGCCGACCTGCGGCGCGTCGAGCCCCGACATCGCGATGCGCGAGCGGATCAGCCTGTAAGGGTGCGGGGTCGCCGGGCGGTCCGGCGACCCCGCCCTCAGGCGGCCTTCACGGCGGCCAGGAAGGTCGTGACCTCCTGGCCGAGGCTCGTCGAGTAGCGGGCCAGCTCCTGCGCGGCGCTGAGCACTTGGTCGGAGGCCGCGCCGGTCTCGCGGGCCGCCTGCCGGACGTCGGCGATGTCGGTGCTCACCGCCTGGGTGCCCTGCGCCGCCTGGGTGACGTTGCGGACGATCTCGCTCGTCGCCGCGCCCTGCTCCTCCATGGCGGCGGCCACGCTGAGCGCCACCGTGCGCATCTCGTCGATCGTGCCGCCGATCGTCCGCATCGACTCGACCGCCTGGCGGGTCTCGTTCTGGATGGCGGCGATCTGCGTCGCGATGGTCTCGGTCGCCCGGGCCGTCTGCGAGGCCAGCGCCTTCACCTCGCCCGCCACCACGGCGAAGCCCTTGCCGGCCTCGCCGGCGCGCGCGGCCTCGATGGTGGCGTTGAGGGCCAGCAGGTTGGTCTGCCCGGCGATCCCGGCGATCAGGCCCATCACCTCGCTGATCTGGTCCGTGCCGCGGGCGAGCACCTGCATCAGGGCGTTGGTCTGGGCCACGTCCGTGCCGGCCCGGTCGGCCATCGCGGAGGACTGGGCGACGCGGGACGCGATCTCGTTGATCGAGGCCGCCATCTCCTCGCTCGCCGCCGCCACGGTCTGCACGTTGCTGGAGGTCTGCTCGGAGGTCGCGGCGACGCGCACCGACTGGTCGGTGGTCCGCGCGGCGGTGCGTGTCATCTCCCGGGCCGTGGCCTCCATCTCGACCGCGGCCGCCGACAGGCCCTGCGTCAGCGCGCTGACCTGCGCGTCGAACCGGGCGGTGACCGTGTCGAGCATCTGGGCGCGGCGCATCTTCGCGTCGCTCTCCGCCACGGCGGCCGCGTCGGCGTCGCGCTTGGCGATCAGGGCGTCCTTGAACACCTGGACGGCGCGCGCCATGGCGCCGACCTCGTCGCCGCGGCGCTGGTCGGCGACCGTCACCGCGAGGTCGCCGTCCGCGAGGCCGCGCATCGCCGCGGTCAGCCGGGTGATCGGGCGGGACAGGCTGTTGCCCACGAGCAGGAGCAGCGCCAGGATCGGCAGGGCGAGGCCGGCGGACCAGAGGCCGATGGTGACGGCGCGGTCGCGCACGGCCGCGTGGACGTCGTCCCGGTACAGGCCGGTGGCGACGATCCAGCCCCACGGCTTGAACATCTGCACGCTCGCGACCTTCTCCACCGGCACGGCCCCGCCGGGGCGCGGCTTCATGTAGTCGACGAAGCCGGAGCCGTCGCGCTTGGCGGTCTCGACCATCTCGGCGAAGTAGCGCTTGCCACCGGGGACGTCGGTCTGGTCCACCACCTGCTTGCCGACGTTCTTGGCGTTGAAGGCGTTGGCGATCAGGTAGCCCCGGTCGTCGAGGACGAAGAAGTAGTCCTCGCTGCCGAAGCGCAGGGCGGTGATCGCCGCGAGCGCGGCCTTCTGCGCGTCGGCGACGGGCATCTGGCCTGTCCGGGCCTGCGCCTCGTAGTGGACGAGCAGGCTCTGCGCGACCTCGGTCAGGCGCTTGGTCATCAGCGCGCGGTCCTCGAGCGCCGAGCCGCGCATGTCGAGGAAGCTCAGGGCGCTGAGGGCGCCGATGGCCAGGAGCACCAGGGCCATCACGGCCGCGAGCTTGTGGCGAAGCCGGAGATCGGCGAGGCGCTGCCACGGCGCGGCACGGTCGGCGGGCGGGCGGCTGGTCTGCGTGGGGGTCATCCGAGCACCGGAAGAGGGGCCTGCGGCCGGCGGGGACTCGCCGTGGGCGCCGTACGGGCTCAACCTCGTGCATTCGGGTTAGTAAATCGCAAAGACCTGCGGCCGTTCGCCGGCAGTCAGTGGGCGAATATCGATGTCAAGTCATCGAATGCGGTACAGTCTACAGCTTTACATGGATCAATATCCGGATCGGGCCGGGGCCTTTGAGGGCCCGCAGCTAGGCGCTCACGCTGTAGTGGATCGGCTTGAAGCTGCCGTTGTTCGACTGCAGGGCCGAGCAGGCGGTGAGCCCGATGATCAGGTCGGTCTCGGCCACGAACACGATCCGGTCCCCCGCCCGGCTGAGGGGCGGCGCCACGGTGAGCGCCCCGGTCGCGCCGTCGACCGGCACGTTCATGAAGCAGTTGAACGCCACCGGGATCGCGTCCGGCGCGATGCCGTAGGGTGCGAGCGCCGCCGCGAGGTTGCCGAAGCAGCCGCGATGCGGGTTCGCGTCGCCGTAGATGATGCGGAACGTGTCGGCCGAGCACGGCGTCAGCAGAAAATCGTGCCGGCCGACCGTATCCTCGAGGATCCGCAGCAGGATCTTCGAGCGGTTCGAGTAGAGCGGGTCGCCGGTGGTGAGGTAGATCCGGCTGGCGTAGTCGAGGGTCCGGCCCGACGAGATCACCTCTCCCGTATCGTGGCGGTTGAAGGCGAGGAGGTCGGCCACCTGCTCCCCGCACGGGTCGATCACCGTGAGGCGCTGGCCCCGGTCGAGGGTGAAGGCGACGCCGGAGCGCGGCGCGATCGTCTGCACGTCGGCCTGGCACAGGGTGGGTTGGCACATGGGGGTGGCTCGCTCCGTACTGGGGACCGGATCCGACCGGCTCAGGCGCCGCTGCCCGGCAGCCCGCAATCGAAGGGCAGGGCCGGCGGGCTCCAGTCCCGGGCCTCCGGGACCGGTGCCGGCCGGCCCTTCATCGGGCAGCGCCAGTCCGCGTCGACCGCGCGGCCGCTGTACTGGCGCGCCTCCGAGGCCTCGCCGTGGCGCGCCAGCATCGGGTTCACGCTGCCGGCGAGGGCCTCGTCGCGCTCCAGGATCGCGGCGCGCAGCTTCTCGTAGCGTCCCTCCGCCCGCAACCGCTCGAACTGCGCGTGCAGGTTGAAGACCAGGACCGGCGACGAGAAGCGCCGCGCCGGCCGGCTCGCCTGCGGGTGCAGCCCGACGACGAAGAACGCCTCGCCGCCGAAGCTCAGGGAGAAGTGGGGGTTGTCGGGATCCTCGGCCACGCGGGCATCGTGGGGCTGGCCGAGCCAGGCGTCCTTGTCGGTCAGGGATTGCGCGCGCGCCCAGAGGTTGTGCTCGAATGCCTCCTCCGAGAGGTCGCCCGGCCCCTCGAACACGACCGCGAAGCTCTGGAACAGGTCGGGCTGCGCCCGGTACTGCGCCACGAAGGCGAGCAGCGCCGGGTAGATCCGCATGTCGTCCCAGCCCGAGGTGATGTCCCGGGCCACCACGATCCGCATCCGCCCGCGGGACAGGGCCGACTTGGCGCCCACGCAGGGGAAGGGCGGGTTCCGGATGAAGTCGCGGAAGGCCTCGGCACGGGGGTGCTCTCGGTCGTCGCGGGGGAGATGCATGCAGGGCCTGCCCGGTCTCTGCGCGGCCGGCCTCCACGCGAGGCGGCCGCTGTTCGGGACTCCGGGAACACCACCGGGAGGCCACTGTTCCGTCCTGCGACAGGTCGTCCGGGGGATAAGGTGAATCCGGTCGCGTGTGACCAAGATCTGTGCGGGTGGACGGCCAATATTCCGTGGATCAGCGCCAGCGAATAAACATAGGTTAAGGCCGGAAAGACTCCCTGTGCCGGCGGTGTGCCGGCGCTGTGCTGCCGCGCGCGGCCTCTGCACTGGGCCGTCCCAGCGCGCGAGCGGCTCATCCCCGGCCGGCCCGCCGCGCCCGGTGCCGCGCCGCCGCGGCGGCCCCGAAGGCCTCGAACAGGGTGCGGTTGATCGGGTTGGTCGCCGGATCGTGCTCGGCGTGCCACTGGACGCCCAGCGCGAAGCCCGTCGCGTCGCGGACGCGGATCGCCTCGACCGTGTCATCCTCGGCGAGGCCCTCGATCACGATCCGGCCGCCCGGCTCCAGGATGCCCTGGCCGTGCAGGGAGTTCACCCGGATCGTCTCGCGCTCCAGGAGGCGGGCGAAGGCGCCCCCGGGCGTCAGCCGGACCTCGTGACGGTCGGCGAAGATCAATTCCAGGTCCGGGTGGATCTCGCCGTTCGCGAGGCGCGGCATGCGGTGGTTGAGCCGGCCCGGCAGATTGCGGATCTCCGGGTGCAGGCTGCCCCCGAAGGCG
Organism: Methylobacterium sp. D53M; assembly: GCF_053345625.1. Taxonomy (NCBI): domain Bacteria; kingdom Pseudomonadati; phylum Pseudomonadota; class Alphaproteobacteria; order Hyphomicrobiales; family Methylobacteriaceae; genus Methylobacterium; species Methylobacterium sp. D53M. Next base: position 87,074 of record NZ_JBKFAL010000022.1, on the reverse strand, counting down.
ACGTTCATCTCCTGGAAGCCGCGGCAGATGCCGAACAGCGGCACGCCCCCCGCCACGCAGGCCTCGATCAGGGGCAGCGCCACGGCGTCGCGATCCTCGTCGTAGGGCTCGTGCGCCGCGCAGGGCTCGGTGTTGAAGCGCGCCGGATGGACGTTGGCGCGGCCTCCCGTGAGCAGGACGCCGTCCACGGTGTCGAGGAGGTCCCCGAGGTCGGTGATCGTCGGGACGGCGGCGAACATCAGCGGCAGGGCGCCGGCCACCGCGGCGACCGCCCGCATGTTGTTCTCGCCGACGATCTGCGCCGGGAAGCGGCTGTCGATCAGGCGCGCGTTGCCGATGACGCCGATCACGGGTCTCGCCATCGTTCCGGCCGCTCCTCGATCCTGCCCTGCCCGCCGCGGCAGGCTCTACGACCCACGCAAGGCCGGCGCCAGTCCCGTCCGGCTCACGGCGGCGACAGAACGCCCGCGTCCGAAGCCTCGGCGCGGAGCACCTCGGCCACGCGCTCCGGCGCCTCCTCGTGGGCGAGGTGGCCCAGCCCCCGGATCAGGCGAACGCGGGCGTCGGGCATGCGGTCGCGCAGGGCGAAGGCGGTGTCCGGCAGGATGGCCTTGTCGTCGCCGCCGACGATCAGCAGGGTCCGGGTGGCGAGGCCGGGCAGCGCCCGGTGCAGCCCGGCGAGATCCCAGTTCGCCATCATGCCCAGCGCCCCGCGGACATGGCCGGCCCGGGCGAAGAGCCGCCGGTAGAGGTCGACCCCCTCCGGGTCGAGGCGCGAGCCGGTCCCCTCGATCAGGCGCTTGGCCGCGGACCGGTCCGCCGTCCAGGCGAAGATCCGGGGAGTGAAGGGGTTGAGGAACAGGAGGCGCGCCATGCTGGGGAACAGCAGGTTCGCCGCCCCCGGCAGCGGCGCGAGAGCGCCGTTGAAGGCCGCCAGCAGCCGGGGCGCGATGGCGCCGTCGAGGCACATCCGCGCGAGGACGGCGGCGCCGGCCGAGTGGCCCGCCGCCAGGACCGGCGGCCGGCCGAGCGCCGCAACGAGGCCCGCCACGGCCCGGGCCATGCCGGGCAGCGACAGGTCGGCGTCGGGCAGCGGGTCCGTGAAGCCGTGGCCCGGCAGGTCCGGGGCGATCACGGAGAAGTCGCGCGCGAGGAGCGGCGCCAGCCCGCGCCACGAATGCGTGGCCGCCCCGGTCCCGTGCAGGAGCAGCAGCGTCGGGGCGTCCGGAGACCCGTATTCCTGGACGTGCCAGCGGAGGCCGGCCGCCTCCACGAAGCGGCTGGCCTCCCGATGGGGCCAGTCCCGGCCCTCCACGGCCCAGTCGGGCCGGTCCGCGTCGAAGCCGCTCAGCATGCGCGCGTATCCTGCACTGCGGCATAGCCGGACGATCCGGGGGCGACGGCGGCGCTATCGTTCATGGCCGGAAGTATTTCGTAACACTGAACAATCCTATGCGGGGGCCGCATGCCACCGGTGAGCGGAGACCGATTGCTGCGCTGCAATAGCAACGGCATATCTCGGGCGAGCAAGAACAAGACGCGTCCACCAACTCCGGAGAAGGTCATGATCCTCTTCACCTCCTCGACCCAGAACATCGCCGCTCCGGTCTCCGGCGGCTGGAGCCTCAAGGCCATCGTCCGCGAGATGCTGAGCTCCTGGCTCGCCCACCACCAGCGCCTCGCCGACAGCGGCATCGGCGGCGACCTCTGACACCCTGTCGCGGGGGGACGGGCGCGGCGCTCAGAGCGCCGCCCGCACCGCCGCGCTGAGCTGACCGGCCTCGGCCCGGGGCAGCTTCAGGTAGCGGGCGCCCATCGCGTCCGCCACCGAACGGGCCTCGTCGCCCCGTGTGCCGGTATCGACCACGAGGGCCGGCAGCCCGGCCGCACGCAGGGCTCGGGCCGCCTGCAGGGCCTCCGCGCCCGCCCGGGCCCGTCCCCCCTCCCCCGACCGCGCGACGTTGGCGCGCCCGTCGGTCAGCAGCACGATCGCCGGCCGGCTGCCGCCGCGGCGCACGCCCAGAGCCACCGCGACCGCGGCGTCGATCCCCGCCGCGAGCGGCGTCCCGCCCCCGCCCGGCAGTCCCGAGAGCCCGCGCTTGGCGCGGGTGAGCGAACGGGTCGGCGGCAGAACGAGATCCGCGCCGGCGCCGCGGAACGCCACCAGCGCCACCCGGTCCCGCCGGACATAGGCCTCCGCCAGCAGCAGCTCGACCGCGCCCTTGGCCTCCGCCAGCCGCTCCAGGGCGGCCGAGCCCGAGGCGTCCACGCAGAACACCGTGGTGGTCTCGGTCCGCTGCTTGAGGATCTGGATCCGCAGATCGTCCCGCCGCACCACGATGCGGCGCGTCTCCCCCTCTACTCTGCGGACGGCCTGCCAGGGCGCCGCCGCCCGCAGGGTGGCGAGCAGGTCGAGCCGTCCCCGCCGCGGGTCGCCCCGCCGGCTGCCCACGGGGCGGCCGGTGCGGGCCGAGGCCGCCTGCCCGACCCGGCCGGCCTTCGCGGCCGGGAGACGCTGCGCGCCCGCCAGAAGCTGGTCGAGGAGGTTCGGCGGGATCGCGGCGCGCACCGCCTCCAGCACGACGTCGTCGGGCGCCTCTGCGGCCGGACCCGACGCCTCCTCCGCGTCGTTCGGCTCGGGCGGCTCCGCCGGCGCCTCCGCGGTCTCGGGGGCGGGCTGCTCCGGTGCGGGCAGGCGCGTCGCCCGCGGCGCCAGGACGAGGCGCCCGGCCGCCACGATCGCCTCCTGGCCGATCGGCCCGTCTCCCGCGAGGGCGCGCGCCACGCGCGCCGCCAGGATCGGGCCGCGCAGCGACGCGATCCCGAAGGCCTCGGCCAGGGCGCAGAGGCGCCCGACCGGGTCGGGCTCCGGCGCGCCCGGGGCGGGTTCCGGCTCGGCCGCCGCGGCGTCCGCGAGGCCGAGCCCGCTCAGGTCCAGCCGGAAGGCGAGGCGATCGGCCAGCGCCTCGGCGACCGTCTCGTCCGCCACGCCCTCGTCGAGGAGGATCAGGCCGAACCGGGCGCCGCGGTCCGAGACCGTGCCGGTGTCGAGGGCGGCGGCGAGCCGCGACGCGGTGCCCGGCGGCAGACGCTCGGCCATGGGGACGACGACGATCCCGCCATCGGCCTCCGCCAGCAGGCCGGCCCGCGCGACGGGGCGGCCCGCCGCCAGGGTCGCGGCGAGATCCAGGCCGCCGAGCAGGCCGTCGTCGCCGATGCCGGGCGGCAGGCGCCGCCAGGGCGTTCCCGGGGGCAGCGCCGCCCGCACGCTGTCGAGCCAGCGCTCGCGCACGGGCCCGGCGGGGGCCCGCAGCACCGCGCCGCCGAGCCCGTGCGGGTCCGCGGCGAGAAGCCGGGCGGCCAGGCGGGCATCGGCCCAGGCGCAGGCCGGTGTCCCGCCCTGCTCTGCGGGACGGCGATGTTCAGGCATCGGCTCGAGCGGGGCGCGACAGGGCCCCGCTCCCGAGCGGGTGCCGAGGGTCAGACACGTCCATCGGACCGCGACGCGGGCGACGGAGCGCGACCGGCCCCCTCTCCCGGGCGGGAGAGGGTCGGGGTGCGGGATGCGGAGGTCCAGTCCAGAGCGCGCCCGCGCGACGCGTTCGGGCCGCGCCTCGTCCGGCCGGTCCCCGTCCCCCACCCTGTCCCGCGCCCGCACGGGAGAGGAGCCCCGCGCTCCGCTCCGCGCCGATTCGGCCGGAGCCGCGCGATGAACGCCCTCGCGGTCGGGGCGCGCGCAGCGGCGCCGTCACGCGAAGACCTCCGCCAGCGCCCGCTCCACCCGGGCGGTGGATCCGGATTCGTCGAGCGGGTTGCGCCGCAGCCGGTGGCGCAGGGCGGCCGGGGCGATGCGCCGGAGGTGATCGTCGGTGACCATCGCGGCGCCGTCGAGCGCCGCGAGCGCCCGGGCCGTGCGCATCAGGGTCAGTTCCCCGCGCAAGCCATCCGTCCCGAGGGCGAGGCAGAGCCGCGCCGCGCGCTCCAGGGCGGCATCCGGCACGGTGACCGATGGCAGGCGCTCCCGTGCCAGCAGGATTCTTTTTTGAATCTTTCGCTCTTCGCCTTCACGGGCAGCACAGAACCCCTCCGGGTCGCGCTCGTAGGCGTCGCGGGCGCGCACCACCGCGATGCGGGTGGGGATGTCCCTCGGCGTCGCGACCTCGCAGGCCAGCCCGAACCGGTCGAGGAGCTGCGGCCGCAGCTCCCCCTCCTCCGGGTTGCCGGAGCCGACGAGGACGAACCGCGCCGGGTGGCGGAGCGACAGGCCCTCGCGCTCGACCGTGTTGACGCCGGAGGCCGCCACGTCGAGCAGGAGGTCCACGAGGTGGTCCTCGAGGAGGTTGACCTCGTCGATGTAGAGGAAGCCGCGGTTGGCCCGGGCCAGCAGCCCCGGCTCGAAGGCCTTCACGCCGGCGCCGAGCGCTTGCTCCAGGTCGAGGGTGCCGACCACCCGGTCCTCGGTGGCGCCCAGCGGCAGGTCCACCACCGGCACCGGCTTTTTCTCGGACTTTCTCCGCGCGCCCGGCAGGCTCGCGCAGTGCGGACAGGATTCTGCGGGACTTTCGGGATCGCAATTGTACGGGCAGCCGACCACCGCCCGCATCGGCGGCAGCAGGGCGGCCAGCGCCCGGATCGCCGTGGACTTGCCTGTGCCGCGGTCGCCGAAGACCAGCACGCCGCCGACCGCCGGGTCCACCGCCGCGGTCAGCAGCGCCTGGCGCATCTCGTCCTGGCCGACGATGGCCGAGAAGGGGAAGGTGGGCACGCGATGACTCGATGCTGCGGGGGCATCCAACCCAACCCCCTCATCCTGAGGTGCCGCAGCGCAGCGGAGGCCTCGAAGGAGGTCTCCAGAAGACGTGCGATGGCTGGAGGCCTCCTTCGAGGCCCGCTGACGCGGGCACCTCAGGATGAGGGCGAAGGTGGGAGAAGGGAACCCCCGCCCGCGCTTACTCCGCCGCCTTCTGCCGGAGCCCGATCCGGCCCCAGATCGTGGTGAGCGCCTCGACCAGATGGGCGATGTCGGCGTCGGTGTGCAGCGGCGACGGGGTGATCCGCAGGCGCTCGGTGCCGCGGGCGACCGTCGGGTAGTTGATCGGCTGCACGTAGATGCCGAACTCGTCGAGCAGGGTGTCGGAGATCCCCTTGCAGAGCACCGGATCGCAGACCATCACCGGCACGATGTGGCTGTCGTTCGGCATTGTGGGGATGTCGGCGGCCTCCAGCGCCTGCCGGACCTTCGCCACCCGCTCCTGATGCCGGGCCCGCTCGACGCCGCTCGCCTTCAGGTGGCGGATCGACGCCGCCGCGCCCGCCGCGACGGCCGGTGGCAGCGAGGTCGTGAAGATGAAGCCCGACGCGAAGCTGCGCACGAAGTCGCAGAGTTTCTCCGACGCCGTGATGTAGCCGCCGTGCACCGCGAAGGCCTTGCCGAGCGTGCCCTCGATCACGTCCAGCCGGTGGGCGACGCCGTCCCGCTCCGAGATGCCGCCGCCGCGGGCGCCGTAGAGGCCGACCGCGTGGACCTCGTCCAGGTAGGTCAGCGCCCCGTGGGCCTCGGCCACGTCGCAGATCTCGGCGATCGGCGCGATGTCGCCGTCCATCGAGTAGACCGACTCGAAGGCCACCAGCTTCGGCCGGGCGGGATCGACCAGCGCGAGCTTGCGGTTCAGGTCCTCCGGGTCGTTGTGGCGGAAGATGTGGCGCTCGGCCCGCGAGAACCGGATCCCCTCGATCATCGAGGCGTGGTTCTCGGAATCGGAGAAGACCGCGCAGTTCGGCAGGCGCGACGCGAGGGTCCCCAGCGCCGCCCAGTTCGACACGTAGCCGGAGGTGAACAGCAGGGCCGCCTCCTTGCCGTGGAGGTCGGCGAGCTCGCGCTCCAGCAGCACGTGGTAGTGGTTGGTGCCCGAGATGTTGCGGGTGCCGCCGGCGCCCGCGCCGCAGCGGTCGATCGCCTCGTGCATCGCCCCGGTGACGGTCGGGTGCTGGCCCATGCCGAGATAGTCGTTGGAGCACCAGACCGTCACGGGCCGGGTGCCGGCCGCGTGGTGGTGGGTGGCGTGCGGGAAGTTGCCCGCGTGGCGCTCGAGGTCGGTGAAGACCCGGTAGCGGCCCTCGCGGTGGAGCCCGGCGATCTCAGCCCCGAAGAAGGTCTCGTAATCCATGTCGCCTCTCCCCGAACAAATCCTGCGGGTTGATCCCGCCTGTGACACCGGACTTCGCACAAGACCAGTTCCAGATTGGTGGACGTGCGTCGCCCGCTCGTGATCCCTCGGCCTACACGTGGTCCGGCGGCCCGGCCGCTTCCCCGGGCGCCCGGGCCGGCAGGCTCCAGCGCCACAGCTCCGCCGAGGGCAGCGGCAGCATCAGGAACCAGTGCTCCAGGGTGGCGAGCGCGGTCAGCGTCGCCAGGACCGTGAAGCCGATCAGCTCGTGCTCCAGCAGGTCGGCGCCGAGCGCCGCCCGCCCGAGCAGGGCCGCCGCGATGGTCCCGAGGCTCACCGAGACCGGGAACAGCAGGTTCATCGGCTTCCGGGACAGGTAGCAGGCGAGGTAGCCGAGATGGTCCGGCAGGAACTCGGCGTGGAGGTTGCGCACCCCCAGGAACAGGTTGAGCCGCGCCGACAGGTTCATCACCACCAGCGTGCCGTAGGTCCACAGGGCGAAGCGGTTGGGGCTGCCCCAGACCAGCGCCAGGATCGCGAGGCCGCCGACCACGATGGCGAATTCGTGCCACAGGCTGGTGGCGAGCGCGGCGAAGAACCGGTCGAGCCCGCGCACGCTCGGCGCGCAGGCGACGGGCCGCGGGCCCGACAGGAAGCCCATGTAGTAGCTCATCTCCTGCCATCCCCAGACGACGAGCGCCGCCGTGAAGGCCGTGTAGGCCCCCGTGGCGCTCGTGTCGGCGGCGCTGGACCGGATCGCCACCAGGGCGCCGGCGAGCAGGAGGGTCGCCCCGGCCATGCTCCACGGATGCGTCCGCCGCGGGGCGTGATCGAGCAGCAGGATCAGCCCGGTGGAGAACCACCAGAGCAGGACCGCGTACAGGACCGGGGCGGCGTAGGTCCCCATGCTACCAGACCGGCTGGAGGCGGATGTCGGCCGGCAGGGCGTTGGCCTTGACGGGCAGGAGATAGAGTCGCGCGAAGGTCACGGCCGCGCGCGCGGCGTGGAGGCCCTGCAGGGCCTTGCCGACGAGGCCGCCCCGCGCCTTGGCGTCGGCGATCGCCCGGGAACAGGCGAGCAGCCGGTCGAGGCCCGCCTTGAACTTCGGGTTGTCGATATCGAGTTCCAGCGGGAAGGTCTGGCGGGAGATCTCCGAGGTGATCCGGAAGACCTTGAAGTCGTAGTCGCTGGGATCGACGCCGAGCGCCGCGTGGAAGGCCGGTCGGTGATGGTCGCGCACGTACATCGTGGCGAAGACGGCGAGCAGGAAGAACCGGATCCAGTAGCGGTTCACGCCGCTCGTCAGCTTCGGGTTGGCGCGCATCAGCAGCGCGAAGGCCTCGCCGTGGCGGAACTCGTCGTTGCACCACAGCTCGAACCACTTGAAGATCGGGTGGATGCGCCGCTCCGGGTGCCGCTCCAGCTCGCGGAAGATCGTGATGTAGCGGGCGTAGCCGATCTTCTCGGACAGGTAGGTGGCGTAGAAGATGAACTTCGGCCGGAAGAACGTGTACTTCTTGGACTTGGTGAGGAAGCCCAGGTCCACGCCGATGCCGAAATCCTTGAGCGTGTCGTTGATGAAGCCGGCGTGGCGGGCTTCATCCCGGCTCATGAAGCCGAACAGCTCCTTGATGTCCTTGTTCTTCGCGCGCTTGCGCATCTCGGCATAGAGGACGCAGCCGGAGAACTCCGCCGTGATGGACGACACGAGGAAGTCCAGGAACTCCTTCCGAAGCTCCGGCTCCATCTTCGACAGGTCGCAGTCGAACTCCTCGTTGCGGGTGAAGTGGCGCTTGTTCGGGTCCGAGCGCAGCTCGGCGATCAGGATGTCCCAGTCGCGCCGCACCGGCTCGACGTTCGTGCGGTCGAGCTCGTCGAAATCGGTCGTGTAGAAGCGCGGGCTTAGGAAGGTCGTCTCCTGCGCCGAGCGGGTCGATTCATTGATCGGCGTCTTCGGGACGGGCTGGCCGGAGGGCGGCGGGACGGGTGCGTTCACAGCTTCCTCCTCTCGGAAAAGCTGACCTCGTAGAGTTCGGTCAGCTCGAGATGCGCGATGAGCTTGGTCCAGGCCCGCTCCAGCGCGCCGGCCCGCGTCACGGTGGCGGTGCGCCGCACGGTGAGGCGCTCGCCGTAGGGCACCGAGGTCGGCGCGTCGTGGACCTGGACCTCGTCGCCGGGCTCGATCTCGAAGCCGGCATCGAGGGTCACGTGCGCGTGCAGGCTCTCGGGCGTCTGCTCGATCTCCACCGTGCAGGGCACGGTGACGGTGCGGCTGCCGAACAGGCCCATCACCGCGTCTCCGCGGCGGGGGCGCCCGGCGCGGGCATCAGCCGCGCGAAGGCCCCGGCATTGGTCGGCCCGAAGGCCTCCAGGGGCACCCGGCGGCCGGTGGCCTCGTCGGCCAGCGCGAGGCGGCCGTCGTCGTAGCGGGTCAGGCTGAAGGGCTTCTCGGGGCCGAGGCCCTCCCGCTGGCGGGCCTGGGCGAGGCCCCGCAGGGTCCCGCGCAGGAACCCGTCCTCGCCGGGACGGATCCAGGCGACGATGTGCCGGTCGGCGACGTCCCGCAGGGCGATCGAGCCGTCGACCTGATCCTCGGCGCGGAACTCGAGGCGCTCCACCACCTTGGCGGGCGGCAGGGCGACGAGGCCGACCTTCTCGCTCCGGCCGATCAGGACCGCCAGCATGGTGAAGCCCATCAGCGCGCCGGCGCCGATCATCAGCAGCGCCGGTGCCGGTCCCGCGACCGCCATGGCCCGGCCGGCGCCCTCCGCCCGCTCGCCCATCGTGCCTCTCCCTATTCGGCCGCGACGAGGCGGCCGGGATTCTCGTCCGCTCGGCCGAGACGCGCCACCCGAACCGGCGGCGCGGTGCCGTCGGCATGGGCCTCGAGGGCGCGTGCCAGCAGCGCCGCCGCGGCGTCCGCGTCCGGCACCGAGCGCAGCATGGGCTCGGTCCGGGCGAGATGCCAGGGCCGGACATGCGGCCAGATGTGAAGGTAGGCGATCCGGAGGCCCGGCCGCAACCGTAGCGGCAGGTCGCCGCTGCCATCCGTGAAGGCCCGCAGGGCCGCCGTCTCGATCTGCGCGAAGGGCAGGTTGTGGGTCACCGGCAGGGCGATGCCGGCCTGCAGCACGACGCGGCGGTTGGTCACCGTGTAGAGCGTCGTCCGGTGGGTGAGCCAGGCGAGCAGCCAGAGCAGCGCGACGGCGCCGGCGCCGATCACCAGGGTCGGCGCCACCACCTTGATCGCCGCCGCGGGCGAGCCCGCCGCGAGGCCGAAGGCCACGGCGCAGACCGAGAACCACGCGATCACCAAGCGGGCGTGGAACACCCGGACCAGCAGGCCCGCGGTCGTCGGCGCACCCTGCCAGAGGATGCGCTCGCCCGCCGGGAGTGGGCCGGGCAGACCCCGCAGGGTGCCCTCGGGGAGGAAGTCGCCGCTCATATCAGGGGCTCCGCCCGGGCCGGCGTCGCGTAGAGCGTGCCGGCGCCGAAATACGAGATGATCCGCTCCTCCTCCAGGAAGGTCACGCTGTCGGGGTCGCGGGTGCTGGGGATGTCGGCGAACTGGCTCGCGAGCAGAGCCTCGGTCGTCACCGTCTTGGTGAAGCCGCCGGCCCGGCAGAACGTGGTCGGCATCAGCCGGCGCCCGCCCGTCGGGAGCTCGACCTCGTAGTAGCGGATCAGCGACTCGCCGCGGTCGACCCAGACGTCGCTGATCACGCCCGCGACCGCGTTGTCGGTGCCGAACACCGTCATGCCGATCGGGTTCGGGCCGTCCTCGTGGATGACGAAGTTCTTCGCCACCCGCAGGGGCACGATGCGGATCTCGTCGTCCCAGGTCCGGTCGTGCACGTCGTGCCGCAGCACCCAGGAGCCCGGGCCGACGCCGGCCTGGAGCGACGTCTCCGTGCGCTCGTAGGGGGCGCCCGGCCAGGGTTCGACCTTGCGGGCCGGGATCCCGGTCTCGATGTCGTCCCGGCCATGAACCGCCTGCGGCGCGTAGGTCGTCTCGCCGCCCGGCAGATGGAACGCCTTGGACCGGGGGATCAGGATCGGGTCGTCCGCCTTGCGGCGGCCGACCGTCTCGTTCTCCAGCGGGTAGCCCTCGCGCCGGTCCTCCCGGCGCAGCCAGAAGACCAGCCCCGCGAAGAAGAGGAAGAACGCGTAGAGTACAACCTGGGCGACGTCGACGTAACCCGTAAGTGCGCCGGTTGGCATGGCTGTCCTCCCCAAGTCTCAGGCTGTGCGGCCGGCGAGGCCGTCGGTGATGCTGTCTCGAACTCGTATCCGGGCGTCCTCACGCACCAGCGGTCCGAGCGCGAGCAGCGCGGCGAACAGCAGGGCGATCTCGATGTGGTAGACGATGAGGTAGCCGATGGCGGGCTCGTTCATGCCCTCGCCGAGCACCCCCGACTGGGCGATGGCGCCGCCGACGTCGCGCACGAGGCCGCTCGCCGCGATCGAGAGGCCGGCCGCGGTCGCCTGCACGGCGCCCCAGGCACCGAGGGCGAGCCCGGTATCCTCGGGGCCGGCGCGGTTCATCGAGGCCGTGAGCGTGCCGTGGGCGAACAGGCCGCCGCCGAGGCCGATCAGGCTCACGCCCGCGGCGAACAGGTCGGCCGAGGCGAGCGGGGCGGCGAAGACCACCGCCGAGAAGGCCAGGATCCCGATCCCGACGCCCACCGCGGAGACACGGAACGGGTCGCCCCCGCGCCCGAGCCAGCGCGCCGCGACCAGCAGGCCGAGCCCGCCTCCGGCGGCCAGCAGCGCGGTCAGCGCCGTGGTGGCCGCCACCGAGAGGTGCAGGATCTGACCGCCGTAGGGTTCGAGCAGGATGTCCTGCATGGAGAAGCCCGCCGTGCCGAGGCCGATCGCCACGAGGCGTCGCCGGGCGGTGCCCTGCCCCGCATAGGCCTGCCAGGAGGACCGGAAGTCGCGCTGCGGTGCCGTCCGCGTCCGGTTCGGATCGCGGGGCTCCTGCTTCCAGAGGGCGAACCCGTTGAGGATGATCGTGACCAGCGCCGCGCCCTGGATCACCTGGATCAGCCGGACGGGTGAGAAATGGGCGAGGAACAGGCCGAACAGCACCGCGCTCGCCATCATGCCGAACAGGAGCGCCGCGCAGAGCAGCGCCACCACCTTCGGGCGCGCGTGCGCCGGGGCGAGGTCGGTGGCGAGCGCCAGCCCGACGGTCTGGGTCGTGTGCAGGCCGGCGCCGACCAGCAGGAAGGCGAGCGCCGCCGCGAGGTTGCCGACCCAGAGCGGCCCGGTCGTGTCGCCCGACAGGATCAGCAGGGCGAACGGCATGATCGCGAGGCCGCCGAACTGGAGCAGCGTGCCGAACCAGATGTAGGGGACGCGCCGCCAGCCCAGCACCGAGCGGTGGGTGTCCGAGCGGAAGCCGACCAGCGCCCGCAGGGGCGCGAAGACCAGCGGCAGCGCCAGCATCATCGCGACGATCCAGGCCGGAACGCCGAGCTCGACGATCATCACCCGGTTGAGGGTGCCGATCAGCAGCACCGCGGCCATGCCGACGGTGACTTGGAACAGGGCGAGGCGGAGCAGCCGCCCCAGCGGCAGCTCGGCGGTGGCGGCGTCCGCGAAGGGAAGCAGCGCCGGGCCGAGGCGCATCAGGGCCTCGGTGAGCTTGCGGGCGGGGGTCATGGTCGCGCCCCGGGTGTCATTGGCCGACCATCCGCGCGGTGAGGCAGGGTGCGCGTCAGCGCCACCGCGTTCGACAGGTAGAATCCGCTGTTGATCCGGTGCGACCGCGCCCAGGCGAAGCCGTCGAGGGCCCTCTCCGAGGCGATCCGCCGCCGCAGCCCGCCCTCGGTCACCGGCACGATGGCGGGCGAGCGATCGCCGCGCGGGAAGAACTTCCCGGCCGCGTGCATCACCGTCAGGAGCGCCGTGCGCGGCGCTACGGTGAACAGCACCGAGCCGTCCGTGCGCGCGCCCAGCACCGCCAGCGCCCGGGCGATGTCGGCGGCGCGGTAGTGGATCAGCGAATCCATCGCCACGACGTGGTCGAACCGGCCGAGGGCCGGATCGAGCATGTCGCCCACCCGGAAATCGATGCGCCCCGCGCCCGCGATCGCCGGCAGCCGCTCCTGGGCGAGCCCGATCAGCGTCGGCGAGACGTCGATCGCCACCACCTCGGCGCCCCGCCGCGCCGCCTCGACGCTGAGCGCCCCGGTGCCGCAGCCGGCATCGAGCAGGCGTGAGCCCGTCATGTCGGCCGGGAGCCAGGACAGCAGCGTCGCCCGCATGGCGTCGCGCCCGGCCCGCACGGTGCCGCGGATCCGGCTCACCGGGGCGTCCGAGGTCAGGCGCGACCACGCCTCGACCGCGGTGCGGTCGAAGTAGGTGGTCAGCTCGCCCCGGCGGGCGTCGTAGCTGGCGCTGGCCATCGGTCGAACTCCAGACTCAATCGAAACCGAGGAACTCGAACAGGTCGCGGTCCTTCATGGGGATCGCCTCGCAGGGCTCGCCCCCGGCCCAGAGCGTCTCGGCGAGCCGCATGTACTCGGCGGTCACGGCGTCGAGCTCGGGCGACGAATCCATCTCGAACAGGGTCGACTTCTTGAGCCGCGAGCGGCGGACCACGTCGAGGTCGGGGAAGTGGGCGAGGCGCTTCAGGCCGACCGCGTCGTTGAACCGGTCGATCTCGTCGGTCTTGGCCGAGCGGTTGGCGATGACGCCGCCGAGCCGCACGCCGTAGTTCTTCGACTTGGCGTGGATCGCCGCGACGATCCGGTTCATCGCGAAGATCGAGTCGAAGTCGTTGGCGGTGACGATCAGTGCCCGGTCGGCGTGCTGGAGCGGCGAGGCGAAGCCGCCGCAGACCACGTCGCCCAGCACGTCGAAGACGACGACGTCGGTGTCCTCCAGGAGGTGGTGCTCCTTGAGGAGCTTCACGGTCTGGCCGACCACGTAGCCGCCGCAGCCGGTGCCGGCGGGCGGGCCGCCGGCCTCGACGCACATCACGCCGTTGTAGCCCTCGACCACGAAATCCTCGACGCGCAGCTCCTCCGAGTGGAAGTTCACCGCCTCCAGAGCGTCGATCACCGTGGGAGCGAGGCGCTTGGTCAGCGTGAAGGTCGAGTCGTGCTTCGGGTCGCAGCCGATCTGCAGCACCCGCTTGCCGAGCTTCGAGAAGGCCACCGACAGGTTCGACGAGGTGGTCGACTTGCCGATCCCGCCCTTGCCGTAGACCGCGAAGACCTTGGCGGTCTCGATCTTCAGGTCGGGGTCGAGGGCGACCTGAAGGCTCCCCTCCTCCTTCCGGGCGACGACGGGATTGCGGATCGCGATGTTCATGCGGCCACTCCTGCGGTGACGCCTTCCAGGCGGTCCTCCAGCTCCTCCTCGGCCCGGTCGAGGGCGTCGCGCATCTCTGCGTCGGGGGTCCAGAAGCCGCGGCGGTGCGCCTCGATCAGCCTCTGGGCGACCTTGGCGGAGGCGGTGGGGTTCAAGGCGGCCATGCGCTCGCGCATGGCGGGGTCGAGGACGTAGGTCTCGGTGATCCGCTCGTAGATCCAGGGCTGGACCGCGTTGGCGGTGGCCGACCAGCCGACCGTGTTGGTGAGATGCGTCTCGATCTGGCGGACGCCCTCGTAGCCGTGGCCGAGCAGGCCCTCGTACCATTTCGGGTTGAGCATCCGGGTGCGCGTCTCCAGCGCCACCTGCTCCTCCAGGGAGCGGACGCGCCCCTCCCCGCGGGTCTGGTCGCTGATATAGATCGGCACCGACTCGCCCTTGGCACGGGCGACCGCCCGGCCCATGCCGCCGAGCCCGTCGAAGTAGTGGTCGACGGAGGTGACGCCGACCTCGACCGAGTCGAGGTTCTGGTAGGCCATGTCGACGGAGGCCAGCACCGCCTGCATCAGGGCGCGCTGCGGCGCCGGGCGGCCGGTGCGGCCGTACGCGAAGCTCTTGCGGCGCGAGAAGGTCTCGCAGAGTTCCGCATCGTCGTCCCAGTTCCCTGAATCGACGAGGTGGTTGACGTTGGCCCCGTAGGCGCCCTCGGCGTTGGAGAAGACCCGGAGCGCCGCCGTCTCCAGGTCGCAGCCCTGCTCGGCCTGGATGGCGAGGGCGTGCTTGCGGACGTAGTTCTGCTCCAGGGGCTCGTCGGCGGTGGCGGCGAGGTACGAGGCTTCTGCCAGGAGCTTCGTCTGCAGGGGCAGGAGATCGCGGAAGATGCCGGACAGGGTGACCACCGCGTCGATCCGCGGGCGGCCGAGGGTCTCCAGCGGGATCAGCTCGGCGCCGCTCAGGCGGCCGTAGCCGTCGAAGCGGGGCGCGGCGCCGATCAGCGCGAGCGCCTGGGCGATCGGGCCGCCCTCGCTCTTGAGGTTGTCGGTGCCCCACAGGACCAGCGCGACGCTCTCCGGGCAGGGCTTTCCGTCGGCGGCGAAGCGCTCGAGGATCCGGGCGACCTGCCGGGCGCCGTCCGCCACCGCGAAGGCCGAGGGCAGGCGGTAGGGGTCGAAGCCGTGGAGGTTGCGGCCGGTCGGCAGCACGGCCGGGTTGCGCAGGATGTCGCCGCCCGCCACCGGCGGCACGAAGCGGCCGTCGAGCGCCCGCAGCAGCGCCGGCACTTCATGGTCGCGGGACAGCAGCCGGTCGGTCTCGGCGAGGTTCTTGAGTATCTCGCGGTTGGTCTCGTCGGCGGAGAAGCCGGAGGCCTTCAGCACCGCCTCGATGCCCCGGCCGGCGACGAGCGCTTCGATGCCAGCCCGCTCCGGCTTCACGCCATGCGCCGACTCGGCGAGCGCCAGGAGCAGATCGACCCGCTCCTCTTCCGGCGTCCCCTGCCCGACCACGTGCAGCCCGTGCGGGATCAGGGTCTGCTCCAGCTCCTGCAGCGCGGTCCAGAGGCCGGAGACCCGCGCCTCCAGATCGCCGCTCCAGGCCGGATCGGCCGCCACGAGGTCGACCGCCGCGCCCTGATCCTGGATCAGGCGGGCCAGGGTCTCGCGCTCGCCCGCCGCCTCGGGGCCGAGGCCGCGCCAGCGCTCGATCGAGCTCTTCAGGTCGATCAGCCCACGGTAGAGCCCGGCAGCCGCGAGGCTCGGGGTGAGGTAGCTCACCAGCGTCGCGGCCGACCGGCGCTTGGCGAGCGTCCCTTCCGAGGGGTTGTTGGCCGCGTAGAGGTAGACGTTGGGCAGCGCCCCGATCAGCCGCTCCGGCCAGCAGGATTCGGACAGGCCGGTCTGCTTGCCGGGCATGAATTCGAGGGCGCCGTGGGTGCCGAAATGCAGCACGGCGTCGGCAGAAAAATCCTCGCGCAGGTAGCGGTAGAAGGCCGAGAACGCGTGGGTCGGCGCGAAGCCGCGCTCGAACAGCAGCCGCATCGGATCGCCCTCGTAGCCGAAGGCCGGCTGGACCCCGACGAAGACGTTGCCGAACTGCGCGCCGAGGACAAAGATCTCGGCGCCGTTGGTCTGGTGGCGGCCCGGCGCCGGGCCCCACTGGGCCTCGATCTCGGCGAGGTAGGGCTCGCGCCGCAGATGGTCCTCGGCCGGAATGCGGGCGTGGACGTTGGCCTGGGTGCCGTAGCGCTTGGCATTGCCGTCGAGGATTTTTTCGCGCAGGGCGTCGACGCTCTCCGGCACCTCCACCGTGTAGCCGTCCGCCGCCAAACCCTTCAGGGTGTTGAGCAGCGAGGCGTAGACCGAGAGGAACGCCGCCGTGCCGGTGGCGCCGGCATTGGGCGGGAAGTTGAACAGCACCACGGCGACCTTCCGCTCGGGCCTAGCGGCCCGGCGGAGCGACACCAGCCGCGCGACCCGCTCGGCCAGCCGGGCGGCGCGCTCGGGGTGAACCCGCATGTCCCGGGCGTTGTCGGCGCCGGAATTCGCGGAGCGGCCGCCGAACACCATCGGCGCCGTGGCGCCGTCGAGTTCGGGGATCGCGACCATCATGGTCGCCTCGACCGGCGACAGGCCGCGGTCGCCCGCCTCCCACTGCTCCAGGGTCTGGAATTCCAGCGCCTGGGCGGCGAGGTAGGGCACGTCGAGGCGGGCCAGCATCGACTCGGCGGCGGCGGCGTCGTTGTAGGCGGGGCCGCCGACCAGCGAGAAGCCGGTGAGCGAGACCAGCGCATCGATGCAGGTGCGACCGTCCTTCATGAAGAAGGAATCCACTGCTGGGCGGTTGTCGAGGCCGCTGGCGAAGGCCGGCACGACGTCGAGGCCCTGCGCCTCAAGGGCGGCGATCACCCCGTCGTAATGGGCGGTGTTGCCGGCGAGCACGTAGCTGCGCATCACCAAGAGGCCGACGCGGCCCTTCGCGCCCGCGAGGCGGGGCAGCCGCGACGGGTCGGCGCCGATCCGGCCGGGCAGGCGCGAGTGGTAGAGGCCGGTCTCGGGGTAGTCGAGGGGTGCGGGCGCCGCCGGGCCGTCACGCCAGGTGGCCCGCTCGCCGGCCGCGTAGCGGTGCACGAGGAAGCGCACCAGCGCGGCGACGTTCTCGTCCGAGCCCGCAAGCCAGTATTGCAGGGTCAGGAAATAGGCGCGCACGTCCTGGGCCGAGCCCGGGATGAAGCGCAGGATCTTCGGCAGCTTGCGCACCAGGGCCATCTGCCGTCCGGCATTGCCCTGCTGGCCCGGCTTGCCGCGCAGCTTCTTGAGGAAGTCGAGGGCGCTGCGCTTGGTGCCGCTCATGTCGAAGCGGCCGAGCTTCGTCGTCTTCACCACCTCGCCGGCCGAGAGGCAGCCGACCATCGCGTCGCAGGCGTCGCGCCGCGCCGCCAGCGCCGGCAGGATCGCCCGCACGTGCTCGTCCATGAACAGCATGGCCGAGAGCACGATGTCGGCCTGCGCGATGTCGGCCCGGCAGGCCTCCAGGGTCACGGGGTCGTTGTCCCATTCGGCCGCCGCGTGGAAGCCCAGAACCAGCCCGGGCATCTCGGTCCGGAGGCGCAGGCGCGCCCGTTCCACCGCGCTCGCCAAGTGATTGTCGAGCGTGACGATGACGACGCGGATCGGCGGCCTATCGGCCGAAATGCGCTTTGGCATCGTAGAGGGTCTCGACGGTGATGAGCGGCAGATGCCGCTCCCGGGCGAAGGTCTCGGTGTTGGTGCGCGCCTTGCCCCGCACGAAGAACGGGATCTTCTTGAGTTCCTTCTCGGCCTCGGGCGACCACGCTGCGGCCCGGTCCAGAAGAATCGGAACGGGCGCCGGCGTCGGAGGGGTGTCGGCCGGCGCCCGTTCCGCGGCCTCGAACGCCCCGTCCGCCGGAGTCCCGTAGGACTTGCCGCCGAGATGCGAGGGGCCGACGCCGTCGTGAAATTCGGGATCCTCCCGGAACATGCCGAGGAGGTGCTCTTCGAGGCCCATCATCAGCGGATGGACCAGGGTGTCGAACAGGACGTTGGCGCCCTCGAACCCCATCTGCGGGGCGTAGCGGGCCGGGAAGTCCTGGACGTGCACCGGCGCGGAGATCACCGCGCAGGGGATGCCGAGCCGCTTCGCGACGTGGCGCTCCATCTGGGTGCCGAGCACCAGTTCCGGCGCGGCCGCGCGGATCGCCGCCTCGACGTCGAGGTAATCGTCGGTGATCAGCGCCTCGATGCCGTGCTCGGCCGCCTCGGCGCGAACCTCGCGCGCGAATTCGCGGCCGTAGGTGCCCAGTCCCACGACGGTGAAGCCGAGTTCCTTGGCGGCGACCCGGGCGATACCGATGGCGTGGGTCGCGTCGCCGAACACGAAGACGCGCTTGGCCGTGAGATACGTCGAATCGACCGAGCGGGAGTACCAGGGCAGCCGCGAGCCGGGGCCGTCGAGCACGGGCGCCGGGTCGATCCCGGCGAGGGCTGCCATCTCCTCGATGAACCTTCGGGTGCCGCCGACGCCGATCGGGACAGTCTGCGTGAACGGCTGCCCGAAGCTCTTCTTCAGGTAGTCCGCGGCCGACCGGGCGGTCTCGGGATAGAGCACGACGTTGAAATCGGCCTCGCGCAGCCGGCCCAGATCGGCGGGCGAGGCGCCCAGCGGTGCCACGACGTTGACCGCGATGCCGAGGGTGTCGAGCAGCCGGCGGATCTCGATCAGGTCGTCCCGGTGGCGGAAGCCCAGCGCCGTCGGTCCCAGGATGTTGCAGAGCGGACGCTGCCCGGGCTCCCGCGCCGGATGCGGGGCGGGCGGACCGGCGAGCGCCCGGACAAGGCGGTAGAAGGTCTCCGACGCGCCCCAGTTCTCCTTCTTCTGGTAGGCGGGCAATTCCAGCGGGATCACCGGGATCGGCAGGTCGAGCGCCTTGGCGAGGCCGCCCGGATCGTCCTGAATCAGCTCGGCGGTGCAGGAGGCGCCGACGATCATCGCCTGGGGCTGAAACCGCGCGTGGGCGGCCGAGACCGCCTGCTTGAACAGCTCGGCGGTGTCGCGGCCGAGATCCTGGGCGCGGAAGGTCGTGTAGGTGACGGGCGGGCGGGCGTCCCGCCGCTCGATCATCGTGAACAGCAGGTCGGCGTAAGTGTCGCCCTGCGGCGCGTGCAGCACGTAGTGCAGCCCGGACATCGCCGTGGCGACGCGCATCGCGCCGATGTGAGGAGGTCCCTCGTAGGTCCAGAGCGTGAGCTGCATGGCTCTACACCTCCAGCAGGGCGCGGCGGCGGAGCGGGCGCACGAACAGCTCGGCGAGGTCGCCGGCCTGCTCGTAGCCCTGCACGGGCGTGAACAGCAGCTCGATCGACCACTTGGTCGACAGCCCCTCCGCCTCCAGCGGATTGGCGAGGCCGAGGCCGCAGACCGTGAGATCCGGCCGTTCCGCCCGGCAGCGGTCCATCTGGTCGTCGAGGCTCTGGCCCTCCGTCACCCGCGTGCCCGCGGGCAGCAGCTCGATCTCGGCGGCGAGATGCCCCCGGTGCAGGTACGGCGTCCCGACCTCCACGAGGTCCGCGCCGAGCTCCCGGGCGAGGAAGCGGGCGAGCGGAACCTCCAGCTGCGAATCGGGGAAGAAGAACACGCGCTTGCCGCCGAGCCTCTCGCGGTGGGGGGCGAGCGCGGTCTCGGCGCGGGCGCGGCCCGCTTCCGTGGCCTGTTCGAAGGCGGCCGCGGAGACGCCGAACGCCTCGGCGGCTGCCCGAAGCCAGCCGGTGGTGCCTTCGGCGCCCAGTGGGAACGGCGCGGGCAGCCGGCGGCCGCCGCGCTCGTCGAGGGCCCGGGCCGTGTCGGTCAGGAAGGGCTGGGCCAGCAGATAGCGGGTGTTGTGCCCAACAGCCGGCATCGCGTTCGCCCGGCGGGCGGGCAGGAACCGGACATCCGCGATCCCCATCGCGGCGAAGAGCCGGAGAAACTGATCCTCCACCACGTCGGCCAGCGCCCCGACCACGAGGAGCGAAGGGACCGCCGTCTCGGCCTCGCGGGGCAGGTCGGGCACGAGGGCGGCGAGGCAGGCATCCTCCCCTTGCGTGAAGGTCGTCTCGATGCCGGAACCCGAGTAGTTCAGCACCCGTACGGGGGCGAGCCGTCCCGACAGGCGCTGGGCCGCCCGGGACAGGTCGAGCTTGATCACTTCCGACGGGCATGAGCCCACGAGGAACAGGAGCTTGATGTCGGGCCGGCGCTCGATCAGCCGGGTCACCACCCGGTCGAGCTCCTCGTTGGCGTCGGCGAGGCCGGCGAGGTCGCGTTCGTCGATGATCGCCGTGGCGAAGCGCGGCTCGGCGAAGATCATCACGCCGGCGGCGGACTGGATCAGGTGCGCGCAGGTGCGCGAGCCGACCACGAGGAAGAACGCGTCCTGGATCTTCCGGTGCAGCCAGACGATGCCGGTGAGCCCGCAGAACACGGCCCGCTGGCCCTGCTCCTGGCGGAGCTCGATGCCGCCGCAGGGTGGCTGATGGACCAGGGGAGCGTTCACGGCAGCGCCTCCGCGAGACGCGGCGCACGACTTCCGGCACTCTCCATGCGCGCGGCCCGGAGCTTCAGGAGGAACTGGGCCGCGTTGATCACGTAGGTCGCGTAGGCCGCCAGCGCGAGGAGCAGCAGCGCCTGACCCCTGAGCGCGCCCGTGGCGAGGGCCGCGAGGTAGGCGGTGTGGAGAGCCAGCACCAGCATGCTGACCACGTCCTCCCAGAAGAAGGCAGGCGCGAAGAGCCACCGCCCGAACACGACCTTCTCCCAGATCGAGCCGGTGACCATGATCGCGTAGAGGGCCAGGGTTTTCACGACGACCGAGATCTCGGCCGCGCGCAGGCCGTCGTCGGTGGCCAGGGCGCGCAGCACCAGGACGAGGCTGACCAGGAAGATCGCGAACTGGAGGGGCGCCAGCACTCCCTGGACCACGGTCCAGAGCGACGAATCGCGCCGGCGCCGTTCGGCGGGCGTGTAGAGCGGTCGTGCCGGCCGGTCCTCGGGACCCATGCATCCGCTCCCTGGTCGTCGGCGGCGCCTCAGGCTCCGTCGTTGACAGAGGCTAGGGCGGGGGTCCGGGAAGTGTCAAGTGCGCTTGACGCTTTCACGACATGACAGTGGCAGGGATATTTTTTCTTCGAATAAGATCATTGCCAAGATCGTCAGGAAGCGTATCGTCGGCCGTGGCGGCAGAGATTGCTGCCGTTCGGCTTGTCAGACTCAGGAACTGACGGACACGAAGAATAGACGGGCGAGCAACGCCACACCGAGCGCGCGAGCGGATCCGCCGGCCCTTCCGGGACGGGGCCGTCTCAGGGAGGATGCCGATGGGAAACTGGAGGCATTTCGGTGGCCGTCTGGATCACGGTCCGTCCGCGGCCGGCTGCAGCCCCGTGAGCGACGGGCTCCCCGTGTTCCGCGAGGCGGCCCTCGGCTGGCCCGACCTGCACCGGCCCGTGCCCGACGCGCTCGCCAAGGTCGTCGAGGCGGAGATCCTGCCCCGCCTGATGCTCGCCCACCGGCCCGCCGGCCGCGCCGTCCCGGCGGACCGGGCGCCGAGCGCGCGGGAGATCGCCGACTTCAGCGCCCTGCTCCTGGCCTCCGGCCCGGTCGACCTCGACGCCCGCGTGGACGCCCTGCGCGACGGCGGCCTGCCGCTCCCGCGCCTGCTCCTCGACCTGCTCGCCCCGGCCGCCCGGCACCTCGGCGCCCTCTGGGAGGAGGATGCCTGCGACTTCCTGGCGGTGACCGAGGCCCTCGGGCGGCTCCACACCGTGAGCCGCCGCCTCTGCGCCGAGCTGGAGAGCGAATCGGTCCCGGCCAACGGGCGCAGCGTCCTGCTGCTGCCCTGCCCGGGCGAGACCCACGTCTTCGGCCTGTCGCTGGTCGCGAGCTTCTTCCGGGAGGCCGGCTGGGACGTGACCACCGCGGTGCCCGGGCCGGGGGTCGACCCCCTGGACCTGCTCCGCTCCGACTGGTTCGACGTGGTCGGCCTGTCGCTCTCCTGCGACGTGCTGCTGCCGGTCCTGGCGGCGACGGTGGCGGAGGTGCGCCGCGATTCGCGCAACCGGGACGTCCGGGTGCTGGTCGGCGGCCCCTTCTTCGCGCGCCACGGCGGCGAGGCGGGGATCGTCGGGGCGGATGCCTGCGCGTCGGACGCGTGCCTCGCGCCCGCCGCGGCGGAAGCTTTGCTGGACAGACAGGCCTTGGCCTGCTGAAAGGGCCTCCAACCGACTATCACATTGCGGTGACCGTGACCCCTCAGCCCCGCCCCTCCCCGCAGTCGCCGCCCGCGGCCCTGCAGCAGGTGGCCGGCCTCCTCCAGGGCGAGGCGGTCGGGCGCATCGTCGCGGCGTCCGCGGACCTCTCCCTGGTGATCGACGCGGACGGGGTGATTCGGGACGCCACGGTCGGCGCCGACCTCGCGGCCGAGACCGTGGCGGGCTGGCTGGGCCGGCGCTGGATCGACACCGTCACGGTGGAGAGCCGCCCGAAGGTCGACGCCCTGCTGCGGGACGCCGGGGCCGACGGCATCACCCGCTGGCGCCAGGTGAACCACCCCTCGCCCGACGGCGCCGACCTGCCGATCCGCTACGCGTCGATCCGGCCCTCGGAGGGCGGCCCGATCCTCGTGCTCGGGCGCGACATGCGGGCGGTGGCCGCCCTGCAGCGCCGGCTGGTGGAGACCCAGCAGGCCCTGGAGCGGGACTACGACCGGCTCCGCGCCGCCGAGACCCGCTACCGGCTCCTGTTCCAGATCTCCGGCGAGCCGGTGCTGGTGGTCGATGCCGGCACGCGCCGGGTGGCCGAGGCCAACCCGGCCGCGGCGCGCCTCCTCGGGCGCCCGGCCAAGCGCATCGCCGGGCAGGACGCCGTCGAGCTGTTCGACCCCGCCAGCACCCGGGCCCTGGAGGCGCAGTTCGCCGCCCTGCGGGCGACCGGGCAGGCGGGCGAGATCCGGGCGGCGCTGCAGCACGGGCGCGGGGAGGTCACGGTCTCGGCCTCGCTGTTCCGGGGCGAGGGCGGCGCGAGCGCGCTGCTGCAGCTGGTCGCCGACCCGGCGACGGCGGCGCCCGGGCCCGACCAGGAGGCGCCCACCGCCGCGGTGATCGAGGCGATGCCGGAGGGCTTCGTGGTCACCGATTCGGCGCGGCGGATCCTCATGGCCAACGCCGCCTTCCTGGAACTGGCGCAGCTCGCCACGGTGGGCCAGGCCCGCGGGCGCACCCTCGACCACTGGCTCGGCCGCGACGAGACCGAGGCGCAGGCGCTGTTCGCGACCCTCGTCGACCACGGCGCCGTGCGCCGCTTCGCCACCGTCGTCCGCGGCGCCTACGGCGGCATGGAGGACGTGGAGGTCGCCGCCGTGTCGGTGGCCGGCACCCGCCCCTGCCTGGGCTTCGCCATCCGGTCGGGCCCGCGGCGGATCGCCGAAGGGCGCCCCGGGGTCGGGCGGGAGGTGCCCCGCTCGGTGGAGCAGATGACCGAGCTGGTCGGCCGGGTCTCGATGAAGACCCTGGTGCGCGAGACGACCGACCTGATCGAGAAGCTCTGCATCGAGGCGGCGCTGCGGATCACCCGGGACAACCGGGCCTCGGCGGCCGAGATGCTCGGCCTGAGCCGGCAGGGCCTCTACGCCAAGATGCGGCGCTACGGCGTCGGCGACCTGGACGGCCCGGTCGAGGACATCTGAGGATCCGGGCGCGGCCTCCGGGCGCGGCGGGACCAATCCAATCCCATCCCATCCTTATCCCATCCCCCGAAGGTGCGCGCGGCGGGGCCCGCCGGACCCCCTCGGATCCCGGCACCGAAGGCCTCGAAGATCCCGGAATCGTCCTCGCGGACGGGGGTCGCCGGGAGCGCCCGAGGCGCCGCCGGAGCGCCGGAAAGCGCCCGCTCGGCCGGTCCCGCCGGCACGGTTTTTCGGTGTTTCGGATAATGTATTTCTGGTCCGCCGCTGTATTTATTCGACAAACGTCGCGCACATGCTGGCGTGCGGTGTAAATCTGGCTTGACACCCCGCCGGGCGCCGGTAGCCTCCCGTCATGACCGCTACGCCCGCCCCGAGCGCAGTCATCGAGCTGCTGAAGCCGCTCACGTGGTTCGCGCCGATGTGGGCCTTCGCCTGCGGGGTGATCTCCTCGGGCCAGCCGGCCAGCGGCCAGTGGCCGGTGATCGCCGCCGGCATCCTGCTGGCCGGCCCGCTGGTCTGCGCCACCAGCCAGGCCGCCAACGACTGGTTCGACCGCCACGTCGACGCGATCAACGAGCCGAACCGGCCGATCCCCTCCGGGCGGATCCCGGGCCGCTGGGGGCTCTACCTCGCGCTTGCCTGGACGGCGCTGTCGCTGGCGGTGGCCGCCGCGCTCGGGCCCTGGATCCTCGGGGCCGCGCTGTTCGGGCTGGTCCTGGCCTGGATCTACTCGGCGCCGCCGGTGCGGCTGAAGCGGAACGGCTGGTGGGGCAACGCCGCGGTGGCGCTCTGCTACGAGGGGCTGCCCTGGTTCACCGGCGCCGCCGTCATGGCCGCCGCCCTGCCCGACCGGCGGGTGCTCCTGGTGGCGCTGCTCTACGCGGCCGGGGCCCACGGCATCATGACCCTCAACGACTTCAAGTCCGTGGAGGGCGACCGCCGGATGGGGCTGCTGTCGCTGCCGGTGCAGATGGGCTCCGAGCGCGCCGCGCGCTTCGCCTGCCTGGTCATGGCCCTGCCGCAGGTGGCGGTGATCGCGCTCCTCGTCGACTGGGAGCGCTACTGGCACGCCGGCCTCGTCGCCGCGCTGCTCGCCGGGCAGTTCGCCCTGATGGCCCGGTTCCTCGAGAATCCCCGGGAGCGGGCGATCTGGTACAACGGCACCGGCACCACCCTCTACGTCCTCGGCATGCTGGTCTCGGCCTTCGCGCTGCGCCCGCTGGTGGGAGGGGCGTGATGGCACCGGACCCCGGCACGGGCCTCGGCTGGCCCCAGATCGTCCGCCTCGGCCTCGTCCAGACCGCGCTGGGCAGCGTCGTCGTGCTGATGACCGCCACCCTCAACCGGGTCATGGTGGTGGAATTGGCGCTGCCCGCCCTCGTGCCGGGCCTGCTGGTCGCCCTGCACTACGCCGTGCAGGTCCTGCGCCCGCGCTGGGGCTACGGCTCCGACCGCAGCGGCCGGCGCACCCCCTGGATCGTCGGCGGCATGGCGGCCCTCTGCCTCGGCGGGTTCGGCGCCGCCTGCGGCACCGCGCTGGCGGCCGAGAGCCTCGCCCTGGGGCTGGCGCTCGCCGCCCTCTCGTTCCTGTGCGTCGGCATGGGCGTCGGCGCGGCCGGGACCTCGCTCCTCGTCCTGCTCTCGGGCGGCGTAGCGCCGGCCCGGCGGGGCGCGGCCGCCACCGTCGTCTGGGTGATGATGATCGTCGGCTTCGCCGTCACGGCGCCGCTCGCCGGGCACTTCCTCGACCCGTTCTCCGGCCCGCGCCTCGTGGCGGTGTCGGGCACGGTCTCGCTCGTCGCCTTCTGCGTGGCGGCGCTCGCGGTCGCCGGCGTCGAGCGCCGCCTGCCGGTCCGGGCGCCCGAGCCCGCGGAGGCGCGCCGCCCGTTCTTCACCGTGCTGGCCCACGTGCTGGCCGACCCCGTGAGCCGGACCTTCACGATCTTCGTCTTCGTGTCGATGCTGGCCTACAGCGCCCAGGAGCTGATCCTGGAGCCCTATGCCGGCCTCGTCTTCGCGATGAGCCCCGGCGCCACCACCAAGCTCGCCGGCCTCCAGCACGGCGGCGTGCTCGCCGGCATGCTGCTGGTGGCGGCGGTGACGCTCCTCGCCCGCGGCACCGTCCTCGCCTCCCTGCGGCTCTGGATCGGGATCGGCTGCGCCGGCTCGGCCGCCGCCCTCTTCGCCCTGGCGAGCGGCGCGGCGGCGGGATCGGACTTCCCCCTGCGCGCGACGGTCTTCGCCCTCGGGGTGGCCAACGGCGCCTACGCGGTCGCCGCGATCGGCTCGATGATGGCGCTCGCCGGCCGCGGCGACGCGCGGGAGCGCGGCACCCGCATGGGCGTCTGGGGCGCCGCGCAGGGCGTCGCCTTCGGGGCCGGCGGCTTCCTCGGGGCCGTGGCGGTCGACGCCGTCCGGCTGGTCACCGCCGAACCCGTCCAGGCCTACGCGGCGGTCTTCGCCGCGGAAGGGCTGCTGTTCCTCGTCGCGGTCGTCCTGGCGGCGCGGCTCGAACCCGCTCCGGCACCCGACACGGTGCCGCTCGATCCTGCCTTCAGCGCGAGGTGAGGCCATGGCTCGGTTGGACGATGGCGGCCCCGGCCGCGACAGCTACGACGTCGTCGTGGTCGGCGGCGGGCCGGCCGGCGCCACGGCGGCGACCGACCTCGCCCGGGCCGGCCACGCGGTGCTGCTCCTCGACAAGCCCGGCCGGATCAAGCCCTGCGGCGGCGCGATCCCGCCCCGGCTGATCCGGGACTTCGCGATCCCGGACGCGCTCCTGGTGGCGAAGATCCGGTCCGCCCGGATGGTGGCGCCGAGCGGCAAGGCCGTCGACATGCCGGTGGGCGAGGGCTTCGTCGGCATGGTCGACCGCGAGCACTTCGACCCGTGGCTGCGCGAGCGGGCCGCGGCGGCCGGCGCCGACCTGCGCGCGGCGGCCTACGACCGGATCACCCGGCCCGACGACGGGCCGCCGCTGGTCCACTTCACCACCGGCGCGGGGGCCGGCCTCGCCCGCCACGCCGTCCGGGCCCGCCTCGTCCTCGGCGCCGACGGCGCCTGCTCGCCGGTCGGCCGCGCGGAGGTGCCGGGCCACGCCAGGATGCGGCAGGTCTTCGCCTATCACGAGATCCTGCGGGTCCCGGAGGCCGGCGCCCCCGGGGCCGGGTCGGTCGACGCCACCCGCTGCGACGTCTACTACCACGGCCGCCACTCGCCGGACTTCTACAGCTGGATCTTCCCCCACGGGGACACGCTGAGCATCGGCACCGGCAGCGCGCGGAAGGGGTTCTCGCTGCGCTCCTCGATCCGGGCCCTGCGCGCCGCCACCGGCCTCGACCACGCCGAGACCGTCCGCCGCGAGGGGGCGCCGCTGCCGCTGAAGCCCCTGAAGCGCTGGGACAACGGCCGGGACGTGCTGCTCGCGGGCGACGCCGCGGGCGTCGTCGCGCCGGCCTCCGGCGAGGGGATCTACTACGCGATGCTCGGCGGCCGGCTGTCGGCCGAGGCCGCCACAGCTTTCCTGCGGACCGGGGACGCGCGCGCCCTCGCGGGCGCGCGGAAGCAGTTCATGAAGCTGCACGGGCGCGTGTTCTGGATCCTCGGGATGATGCAGTGGGTCTGGTACCGCAGCGACGGCCTGCGCGAGCGCTTCGTCTCGATCTGCCGGGACAAGGACGTCCAGCAGCTCACCTGGGACAGCTACATGAACAAGGAGCTGGTCCGCGCGAAGCCGGCCGCCCACGCGCGGATCTTCTTCAAGGACCTCGCGCACCTGTTCCGCTGGGTCTCGCCGTGAGCCTCGCCGCCGCCGATCTGGGACCGCCCGTGGTGGCGGCGGTCGCCGCCGTGCTGGTGGCCGTGGCCGGCGGCCTCGCGACCACGACGGACACGTGGTACCGGCGCCTGCGGGTCCCGGCCTGGAAGCCGCCGGACTGGGCCTTCGGGCCGGTCTGGGCGGTGATCTTCGCGCTCACCACCACGGCCGGCGTGCTGGCCTGGAACGGCGACGCCGACCCCGTCGCCCGGGGCGTCCTGCTGGCCGCCTACGCGGTGAACGGGGTGCTCAACATCGCCTGGAGCGTGCTGTTCTTCCGGTTCCGCCGGCCCGACTGGGCGCTGGCCGAGGTCGCGGTCCTGTGGCTGTCCATCGCCGTGCTGGTGCTGCTGACTGGCCGGGTCTCGGGCGCGGCGGGGCTCATGAACCTGCCCTACCTCGCCTGGGTCAGCGTCGCCGCCTGCCTGAACCTGCGGATCGTCCGCCTCAACGGGCCGTTCGCGGAGCCCGCCTGATGGGGGCGCTCCTCGACCCGGTCCTCGGCCCCGCCTTCGCGTCGGGCCGGATCGTCGACGGGATCCTGCTGCTCGTCGCCCTGGAGGCGCTCGCCCTCGCGTGGCTCGCCCGCCGGGGCGGCCCGCCGCTGCCGTCCCTGCTGGCCAACCTCGCCTCCGGCGCCGCGCTGATGCTGGCCCTGCGGGCGGCGCTCGTGGGGGCCGGCTGGGTCGCGGTCGCCGGGTGGATGCTCGCCGGGCTCGTCGCCCATCTCGCCGACCTCGGCCTGCGGGTCCGGGCGGCCACGGCACAACGCCGCAGCGCGGCGCCGGCCGGAACAACGCCCGCGACGGCCGCGTTCACGCGCGTCACAAGTTTCAAACAGCTCTAAAATCGGGATGGGAGACGCGGCATGCAGCGCACGAGAGCCCTCTCCTCCGGCCGCGCGGCCCCGACGCGGCTGGCCCCGATGCGGGCCGCCCCCTTCCTCGCCGGCCTGCTCCTGGCCGCGCCGGCGCTGGCGCAGGACGGGTCGGCCGACCAGATCGAGCGCGGCAAGTACCTCGTGACGATGGGCGACTGCGCGGCCTGCCACACGGCGCCGGGCGGCAAGTACCTCGCCGGCAACTACGCGCTGAACATGCCCTTCGGCGTGATCATGACCCCCAACCTCACCCCCGACAAGGAGACGGGCCTCGGCAACTGGAGCTACGCCGACTTCGATCAGGCGTTCCGGCACGGCTACAGCAAGAACGTCGGCTACCTGTACCCGGCCTTCCCGTTCGCGTGGTTCACCAAGGTCACCGACGAGGACACCAAGGCGATCTGGGCCTACCTCCAGTCGGTCCCGGCCGTGAACGAGAAGCGGAAGGAGAGCCAGATCCCGTTCCCGTTCAGCGTCCGCACGGCGCTGGTGACGTGGCGGACGGCCTTCTTCACCGAGGAGCGCTTCAAGCCCGACCCGAAGGCCAGCGCCGAGGTGAACCGCGGCGGCTACCTCGTGGAGGGGCTCGGCCACTGCGCCATGTGCCACAACGAGAACAAGCTCGTCGGCAACTCGAGCTTCGCGGGCCGGTTCGGCGGCGGCGTGATCGACGGCTGGTACGCCCCCAACATCACCCCGGACGGCCACCAGGGCATCGGCGCCTGGACCGACGAGCAGGTGGTGACCTACCTCAAGACCGGCACCGCCCCGGGCGACCGGCCGGGCGTCGCCGCCGGGCCGATGCGCCAGACCATCATGGAATCCCTCTCCAAGGTGAAGGAGGAGGACCTGAAGGCCATGGTGGCGTACCTGCGCACCGTGCCGGCCAAGCAGACCTACAAGCCGAAGGACCTCACGGCCTTCGACACGCCCGACGCGCCCGGCGCCTCCACCTACCTGACCTACTGCTCCTCCTGCCACCAGCCCGACGGCAAGGGCATCGAGGGCGCGGTCCCGGCGCTCGCCGGCAACACCTCGGTCCAGTCCGAGGGCCCCGAGACGGTGCTGCGGGTGATCTACGGCGGGCTCGGCGCCCAGAGCGGGCTCGCCCCGATGGTGGCGATCGGCCAGCAGATGACCGACGTCGAGGTGAAGAACGTCACCGACTACATCCGCAATTCCTGGGGCAACAAGGCGCCGGTCGTGACCGGCGAGAAGGCCTCGGAGGCGCGCGCCGCCACCAAGACCATGCTGGCCGGCACGGCGCCCTGCGCGGAGATCGAGCAGGACAAGCTCAAGGCCGCCTTCGACAAGATCGGGCTGCAGGCGAGCCTGAAGGGCCTGAAGCAGCAGGACTTCGTCCCGACCCTCGCCCGGCTGGTGCAGCAGGTGAAGGCGGAGCCGACCGGGGTCACCGACGACGACATCGTCAACGGCCTGACCACGGCCTTCTGCAAGGTCGGCCGCGACGACCCGCAATACGGCAACCCGAGCTGGCCCGCGGTGATCGGCACCTTCGCGAACGTCGCCTACAGCCAGGTGAAGCACCCGGAGAAGCAGGCCGCCAACGTCCCCTCCGCCACCACGCCGCCGGCGAAGAACTGAGGCGCCGCCCCCGCGGCCCCGGCCTGCCGGGGTCTTCGGGGCCGGTTCGGGGTCAGATCGGGCGGAACGGATAAAACCGTGTTTCGTTGGAGCCGGGACGTGCCGACCTCACGCCCGGAGTCCCCGTGTCCAGCCTCGTCCGAATCCTGCTCGCGATCTTCTTCCCGCCGATCGCCGTGCTCGTCACCACGGGCTTCGGCCTTCAGTTCCTGCTGAACATCCTGCTGTGGATCCTGGGCTGGCTGCCCGGCACGGTCCACGCCCTGTGGCTGATGAACCGCGACCGGCCGCTGGTCTGAGCCGTCAGGGCTTCCGGCCCTCGGGCTCGCCCTTCCGGAGGGCGGGCTTCTCCGCCTTCGCGTCGGCCTTCGACTCACCCTTGCCCTCGACCTTCGCGGTCTTCACCGCGTGGGCCCTGGCGGCCTTCGGCGCGACCGTCTCGGCGGCGTGGGCGACCTTCGCCGGCTCCGGCGCCGCTGCGGGCACGACCGCGGCGGCGACCGCCGGGGCCGCGGGCGCCGCCGGGGCCGGCTTGTCCTTGGCGAAGAGCTGGCCGAACAGCTTCTGGTAGCTGCTCGCATCGCCGTCCGCGTCCGCCACCGCGATGCGGGCGGGCTTGTCGGGCAGGGCCGCCGTGGCCTCGACCTGCGCGCCGGGATCGGCGCGGTTCGCCATGAGCGTCGTGGGCGTGGCGGGCGCCGCCGGCTCCCGCCCGTGCCCCTTGCCGCCGGCCTTCGCGGCGCGGGTCGCGGCCGCCGGCTCGGCGCCGGCCAGCATCGTGGGCTGGCCCTTCGGCGCGAGCTCGATCTCCTGCGGGCCGGCCGCCAGGGTCTCGGGCCGGCTCACGTCGCCGAGATTGTGCCGGCCGTACTCCTTGGCGTCGTAGGGCAGGACCGTCTCGGTGCCGCCGAGGCTCGCGAAGGCGCTGGCGTTCTGCGGGCGGAAGACCGGGTTCTGGCCGCCGTCCTGGTACACGACCCGCACCGCCGGCGTGCCCTTGGCGACGAGGTCGGCGACCGCGTGCGTGTCGCGCGCGCTCTTCTCCGCGACCAGCGGGTCGACCCGCGGCTTGCACGAGCCGGCGGCCGCGTCGGCCCCGCCGAACACGTACTTGGTCCCGCACTGGCCGAACTTCGGCTCCTCGTGCAGGGCCTCGAAATAGTCGAACCCCTCCTTGAGGTTCTGCCAGAAGGCGATGTTCGGGTCGTTGCGGAACTTGGCCATGTTCTCGGCCGTCATCCGGAACGGGTAGGACTGGAACTGGAAGCTGCGCTGGCCGCCGATGAACGCGTCGCGGGCGACGGCGTAGATCTCCGCGATGGTGGCGTCGGTCATGGCGAAGCAGCCCGCCGACGAGCAGGTGCCGTGCACCATCAGGTACTTGCCGGTGCGCCCGTTGGCCCGGTCGACGGCGTTCGGGAAGCCCGTGTCGAACGAGAGATAGTACGACGAGTTCGGGTTCATCAGGCCCGGGGTGATCGTGTAGAAGCCCTCGGGCGCCTGCCGGTCCCCTTCCCGGGTCTTCGGCCCGAGCTGGCCGGACCAGCGGCAGATCGGGTAGGTCTTCATGAGGGCGTAGCGGCCGTCGCTCCCCCGCTTCCAGATCTCCATCTCCGCCTCCTTCTTGAAGGTGCGGATCAGGATCGGGTCGGAGGGCTGCATCCCCTTGGACTGCATCAACGCGACGGTCTGGGGGGCGATCGGCGCGAGGCTGCGCGCGCTCGGGCCGTTGATCCCGGAACCGTCCTGGCAGGCGGCGAGCGACAGGGCCAGCAGGGACGCCGCCGCCAGCAGTCGCGCGGTCGCGAGACGCGCCGTCATGGGGAACCTCGATCGTCTTACGCGCGCCCGCGGGCCTTGCTGGCCGCGTCGGGTGCCACTCCCCAACCCAATAGGCTCGTTAAGCTTGCGCCTTCCTTACCGCAAGGACCCGGCTGCAACACTGGATTGTTCTCGGGTGTGGAGAGCCCGCGCATGCGCGCTATCCACAGCGCGCCGCGGCGGGGTCGCGGGACGGCGCCGTTCGAGCCGCAGGGCCGCGCGGCGATCCATGCTGTGCTCGTGCGCGGTCCCGCCCGCGGTCCGGCCTGCCGGCCCGGTGCGCGGACCGGTGGACTCCCTGGCGGAGCGGACGCGTGCGACCGCGCCGGGCGTCCAACTTTGAGCTGCTTGCCTCGGCGGGATGAAGGCGCCACGTTCGCGGAGGCTGCCATCCGGATTCGGCCGATCGACCCAGACGGCTCGAACACGCGAACGTCGCCCATGAGGGCCCTCTCGCTCGACACGCACGCCCTCGTCCGTCGCCTGCGGGCGACCGGCCTGTCCGAGGATCAGGCCGAGGCGATCACCGCGGCGATCCGCGAGAGTCGGGATTCCGATCTGACGAACCTCGTCACCAAGACCGATCTGGCCGAAGCGAAGTTCGACATCATGAAATGGGTGATCGGCTCGATCGGCTTCCAGACGATCGTCATCGTCGGCGCGATCGTTGCCCTGTCGCGCGCCGCGCATTGACGGCCGCCCCGGGAGCCGACCGGCCGCCGCCCCGCAACGTCGCCCCCGGGCGCCCGCTCAGGCGAACAGCGCCGGCCGCCGCGCCGCCTCGGCGCGGATGATCGCCACCAGCGCCGCGTCGTCGGCCGGGTCGGCGAGCCGCAGGCCGACCGGCTCCGAGGGCGTCTGCACGGTGAGCCAGCGCAGGGTGGGCCGGAGTTCGAGCGCCTCGACCACCGCCATGCGCGGGTGCCCGGTCTCGAGCTGCACGAAGGTCAGGTGGTTGCGGCTGGCGCGCTGCCCGAGCAGGTCGTCGATCGCCTCGACCACGTCGCGGGGCGTGTGCAGATGGGTCATCATCCAGAGGCGGTTGTCGGTGCCCGGCGTGTCGAGGGCCCGGCGCAGCCGGCGCACGCCCTCGGTGAGGAAGGCGTAGTCCGCCTCGCTCGTCGCCGGGTCGTGGTGGTTGAACACGCACTCGAGGCCGTGCCGCTCCCGGTAGAGGCGGTGGCGCCCCCGCCAGATGCCGGGGCCGCGCCGCTCGGCCTCCGGGATGCTCTCCAGCTGGCCCCGGTCGACGAGCGCCGCGAAGTCGTCGGCGAGGCAGTCCCGGGCCATGCCGGGCATGGAGAAGATCCAGTCGAGGGGCCCCGACCACTGGCGCAGGTCGAGCGTCTTGAGGACGTGCGCCATCTGGCAATTGCAGCCCAGGGAGACGTGGTTGTGCCGGCCCGGCTCCCGCGCGTCGCGCCGGCCGAGCAGCCGGCCGAGCGCGCCGAACAGCCCCCCCGTCGCCCCGGGCTCGCTCACAGGGTCCGGCCGATCGCCAGGAACTTCTCGGCGCGCCGGTCGCGGACCTCGACGGGCGAGAGGCCGTCGAATTGCGCCAGGGCGTCGGCGATGGCGTCGCCCGCGGCCCGGATCGCCGCCTCGCGGTCGCGGTGCGCCCCGCCGGTGGCCTCCGGGATGATCGCGTCGATGACGCCGAGCCGCAGCAGGTCCTGGGCGGTGATCTTCATGGCGGTCGCGGCGTCCGACGCGCGGCCCTGGTCGCGCCACAGGATCGAGGCGGCGCCCTCCGGCGAGATCACCCCGTAGATCGCGTGCTCCAGCATCAGCACCCGGTTGGCGGTGGCGAGCGCGATCGCGCCGCCCGAGCCGCCCTCCCCGATCACCACGGCGACGTTGGGCACGCCGAGCGCGAGGCAGGCCTCGGTCGAGCGGGCGATGGCCTCGGCCTGGCCGCGCTCCTCCGCCTCGATGCCCGGATAGGCGCCGGCGGTGTCCACGAAGGCGAGGACCGGCAGACCGAACCGGTCGGCGGTCTCCATGAGCCGGACCGCCTTGCGGTAGCCCTCGGGCCGGGCCATCCCGAAATTATGGCGCAGCCGCGCCTCGGTCGTGGCGCCCTTCTCCTGGCCGAGCACCAGGACCGGCCGGCCGCGGAACCGGCCGAACCCGCCCAGGATCGCCTCGTCCTCGCCGAAGCTGCGGTCGCCGGCCAGCGGGGTGAACTCGGTGATCAGCCCGTCGCGATAGTCCACGAAGTGCGGCCGCTGCGGGTGGCGGGCCACCTGGGTCTTCTGCCAGGGGGTCAGATTCGCGTAGATCTCGGCGAGCGCCTGGCCGGCCTTGGCCTCGAGCCGGCCGACCTCCTCGGCGATGGAGACCGCGCCGTCGCGCGCGCTCACGGCGCGCAGCTCCTCGAGCTTGGCCTCCAGCTCGGCCACCGGCTTCTCGAAGTCGAGGTAGGTGCGCGTCACCGCCATCGTATCACAGGTCTTCCCGGGGTCCGCCGCGCGAGAGGCGGCGGGCGCGAGGTGTTGGCGATGGCGGGGATGGTGTCAACCGGCGGCGTGGCGGAAGCGCCCCGGGTCCGGACCGGTCCGGGCCGCGTCAGGCCGCGTCAGGCCGCGTCCAGCGCCTCCCGGGCGATCCGGCGGCAATGCTCCAGGTAGCCGCGCTGGTGCGCGCCCATCAGGTCGGTGACCACCGACCAGAGCCAGCCGGGGGCGTCGGGGCCCGGGCCCGGCGCCCGCACGGCGTCGATCCAGGCCCGGCGGTCGGCCGCGCCCATCTGGCGGCCGTGGGCCCGGCCCAGGATGGCGGCGAGGTGCCGGGAGACGCGGACCGCCTCGCCGCGGGAGAACTGCTCGGCGTCGATCTTGAGATCCTGCGGCAGCAGCTCGCGGACCGTGACGGGCGTGCCGCCGATGTGGCCGGCGACCATCCGGTCGCCGAGGTTGGGCGACAGCGCCCGCGCCCCCGCGACGACCCGCGCGGCGTGGTCGGGCGGCACCGCGATCCCGGCGGCGGCCGGCGCCAGGTGCGGCACCGCCTCCTTGACGTCGAGGAGGGCGAGCTGCGGGCGGTCGCCGCCCAGCACCTCCACCAGGGCGGCGTAGCGCAGGCGCCCGAGGGAGCTGCAGCCCTTGATCCAGTAGGCGGCGTCGAGCAGCCGGATCTCGGCGTCGTCGGCCGCGCTGCCGAGCGCCAGGACGAGGCGGCGGATCTCCGGATCGCGGATCAGCGCCGTCAGCGCGTCCTGCTCGTCGGCGTCGAGGTCGAAGAACCGGCTGCCCCGCGGGAGCCGGGCGGCCTTGCCCTTCAGGCGCTCGCGCGAGAGGTGGCGCCAGCGCCGGCCGAGCGCCCGCCGCTTCGTCGTGACGACGATCTCGGACGGGTCGACGCCCCGCTCGGCCCCCTCGGGATCGGCGATCCCGTCGGCGTAGCCGTCCGCCATGGCGTCCATCATCCGGGCGGTGACGATGCCCGGCAGGGTCGCGTTGAGCGCCGCGGTGACCAGGGAGAGCGCGAGCCGGACGAGGTCGAAGGCCGGGTTCGCCACCACGGTCTGGTCGAGGTCGCGGATCTGGATGTCGATCCCGCCGTCCGGGCCGGCGAGCGCGCCGAGATTGCCGAGATGCGCGTCGCCGCAGATCCAGACGGGCGGCCCCTCGGGCAGGGTGCCGGCCGGCATCCCGGCGAGCAGCTCGTAGAACCGCGCCGTGCTGCCGCGGACGTAGGCGTGCGGCGAGGACGCGATCTTGCACAGGCGGCGGTGGTTCAGCACGCTCGCGTCGCGGCCGGTTCGTGCCGGTACCTGCATGTCCATGGGTTCGGTCCCGCGCGCCGCTCCGCCGGCCTCGACGGGCCGGCCGAATCCGATAACACGGCGAGGCCGGCCTTTTCATCCGCGCGCGCGGGCGCGCGTATTGACGCGGGGACGCCTGTCAGGCCGCCGGTCAGGCCGCCTGCGACTCGACCCGGTTCCGGCCCGCCGCCTTGGCCCGGTAGAGGGCGAGGTCGGCCCGGCGGAGCATGTCGGCGGGGCCGAGATCCTCGCCGCGGCGCACGGCGACGCCGATCGAGACCGTCACCGACACGGTCCGGGTCGCCCCCTGCACGGTGAACGGCACCGCCTCGACGCGCTCGCGGATGCGCTCGGCGATGCCCTGCGCCTCGACGAGGCCCGCCTCCGGCAGGATCACCACCACCTCCTCGCCGCCGTAGCGCGCCACGATGTCGATCGGCCGCGTGTGCTGGCGGACCCGCTCGGCGAAGCCGCGCAGCACCTCGTCGCCGGCCTCGTGGCCGAAGCTGTCGTTGATCCCCTTGAAGTGGTCGATGTCGAGGATCAGCGCGGCGAGGCTCGCCCGGCGGGCGGCCTCGTCGCCGAACAGGGTACCGAGATGGCTGTCGAGGTAGCGCCGGTTGTGCAGGCCGGTGAGCGCGTCGGTCACGGCCATCTGCAGGGAGGCCTGCATCGCCCCCCGGAGCGCGTCGGTGAAGCGCTTGCGCTTCACCTGGGTGCGGACCCGGGCCATCAGCTCGTTGCGGTCGACCGGCCGCATCAGGAAGTCGTGCACGCCGAAATCGAGCCCGCGGACCACCCGGGCGCGGTCGTACTCCTCGGCGAGCATGATCAGCGGCATCGCCCGGGTCCGGTCGAGGGACCGGAGCTGGCTGCACAGGCGCAGGCCGTCGAAGCCGGTGAGGTCGAGGCTCACGAGGGCGAGGTCGAAGGACTCCTCGGCGGCGAGGCGCAGGGCCTCCTGCGGGTCGGGCTCGACCGTGACCACGTGGTGCTGGCGCAGGGCCCCGGCGAGGCGCTCGGCCGAGCCGGGCCGGTCCTCGATCAGCAGGATCCGGGCGTCGAGGCCGGTCTCGGCGGTGGCGAGCGCCAGGGGATCGCCGATCCCGAACTCCCGGGAGGCGAGCGCGCGCTGGCGCAGCTCGTCCGTCACGGCCTTGAGCCGCACGAGGCTGCGCACCCGGGTGAACAGGGCGGTGTCGTCCACCGGCTTGGTCAGGAAGTCGTCGGCCCCGGCGTCGAGGCCGCGCAGGCGGTCCGCGGGCTGGTCGAGGGCCGTGACCATCACCACCGGGATGTGGGCCGTGAGCGGGTTGTTCTTGAGGTGCCGGCAGACCTCGAACCCGTCCATGCCGGGCATCATCACGTCGAGCAGGACGAGGTCGCAGAGGCCCTTCTCGCAGATCGCGATCGCGTCCCGGCCGTTCATGGCCGCGAGCGTGTCGAAATATTCCAGGCCGAGCTTCGTCTCCAGAAGCCTGACGTTCGGGAACAGATCGTCGACGATCAGGACACGGGCCGACATGGTTCCTCGTGCGGGCGCGGGTGAGCGGCCCGGACCGGGCGCCGTGTGCCGTGGGGGCGCGCCGCCGGCCGGCCGCCGGGGCCGGGGCGGACACGACGGGACGGACGGTTGAACCGGTCACCCGGCCCGGCGCGGCCGGGGGTCCGGTTCAACGGCACGCCTCGCCGGCGTCAACGCGGTTCAAGATAGGCCCGAACCGTTGCCAAAAACTTCGCGACCGAGATCGGCTTCGACAGGTAGGCCTCGCAGCCGCCCTCGCGGATCCGCTCCTCGTCGCCCTTCATGGCGAAGGCCGTGATGGCGATCACCGGGATGCTCTTGAGGTCGTCGTCCTCCTTGAGCCACTTCGTCACCTCGAGGCCGGAGACCTCGGGGAGCTGGATGTCCATGAGGATCAGGTCGGGGTGATGGGCGCGCGCCAGCTCGATCGCCTCGATGCCGTGGGCGGTCTTGAGCGTCGCGTAGCCGTTCGCCTCCAGGAGATCGTTGAACAGCTTCATGTTCAACTCGTTGTCCTCGACGATCAGCACCGTCTTCTTCATGATCCGTTGTCCCGGTGCGCGCCGATCA
Source organism: Methylobacterium sp. D53M (assembly GCF_053345625.1). NCBI lineage: Bacteria > Pseudomonadati > Pseudomonadota > Alphaproteobacteria > Hyphomicrobiales > Methylobacteriaceae > Methylobacterium > Methylobacterium sp. D53M. The sequence goes on along the minus strand of NZ_JBKFAL010000022.1, from coordinate 49,866 downwards.
TGATTAGCGGGCCGTGAAGCCCCTCCGTCACCTTTGTAGCGTTCACATGTTGATGAATGGCAAACCTCTTCAAGGGCATGAGTCGGCCGAACGGCTCGCCCTGGACGTTCTGTTGTGGATCGCTGGGGACGACGACCGTCTCCTGCCCTTCCTGGCGGCGAGCGGCCTGAGCCCCGACACGCTCCGCGCGAGCGCCCGGGAGCCGGCCTTCCTGGTCGGCGTCCTCGACCACGTGATGGGCGACGAGAACGTGCTGGTCGCCTGCGCGAACGGCCTCGGGATCAAGCCGGAGCGGATCGCCGCGGCCTGGCAGGCGCTCTCGCCGCGGCCGGACGACGCATGGGCGTGAGGCGGGGCCTCAGGGCGTGCAGCCCTTGCCCGCCTCCCTGTCGGCCCGCCCCGCCTTGGCGTCGATGTCGAGGGCGGTCATGTCGCCCAGGATGGCGAAGTCGCCGTAATCGAGCTTGAGCGCGCCGCTGACGCCGTTCTCGTAGAGGTCGAAGCCGAGGGTGTAGATCGGCGTCCGCTCCCCGGCGCCCTCGGTGTAGTAGCTGAGGCGGACCGGCCAGCGCGGCATGGTGGCCAGCGACCCGTCGCGCAGGGGCTTGTCGCGGGTCGAGCCGGAGGCCGGGGCCGGGCCGGTCGCGGCGTGGCCGATCACCGCGAAGGTGTCGTAGACCTTCCGGCCGTCGTCCGAGCCGTCGAAGACCTTGACCGCGAGGGTCGACTGGCCGGCCCGCGCCGCCTCGATCAGGCGGCGCATGTGCTCGCTCGGGAACAGGACTGGCCCCTCCACGGTGAACGGCTTGGGGCCGCCCTTCAGCTTCACCGTCAGGGCGTCGCCCTGCTCGGAGGCGGTCCCGTCCACGGGGGCGGCGGGCTTGTTGTTGGTGAGCGTCGTCGTCTTGAACCGGAACTCGCGCCCCTGCCCGCCCTCGAAGGTGGTGCTGCGCATGTCGGACAGGCGCGCGCCGGTCTCGCCGGAGGACAGCTCCGTCACCTGGCGGGTCTGCATCGTGTAGCCGCGGCAGGCGTCGCCCCGGAAGTCGATGACGATGCGCCCGCGGGCGCTCTCCACCGAGCGGGTGCCGCCGCCCTCGGCCAGCGACAGGTCGTAGACCGCGCGGTGGTTGGCGAGCACGATCTCGGGCGCCGGCGGCTTGGCCTCCGGTTCGGGCGCGGCGGGCGGGGCCGCGCGGGCGGGCCCGGCGCAGACGAGAAGACCGGCCGTCAGCAGTGGGAAGAGGCGCAGGCGCATGGACAACCCCGGTTCGGTCCGCCGCAGATAGCAGGCTCAGGGAATCGGGCAATGCTTGGGCCGCCCCGGCGACGCGCCGGCCGCCCTACCGGTAGCCCTCGGCCTGGAGGGCGAACAGCTCGGCGTAGCGGCCGCCCCGCGCCATGAGGGCGGCGTGGCTGCCCTCCTCCAGGACCCGGCCGCCCTCCAGGACGAGGATGCGGTCGGCCATGCGCACGGTGGAGAAGCGGTGCGAGATCAGCACCGTCGTCCGCCCGGCCGACAGTTCCCGGAACCGGGCGAAGACGTCGTGCTCGGCCCGGGCGTCGAGGGCGGCGGTCGGCTCGTCCAGGATCAGGATCTCGGCCTCGCGCATGTAGGCCCGGGACAGCGCGACCTTCTGCCACTCGCCCCCGGAGAGGTCGAGGCCGCCGGCGAAGCGCTTGCCCAGCGGCTGGGCGTAGCCCTCGGGCAGGCGCTCGATCACCGGGGCCGCGAGCCCCCTCGCCGCCGCGGCCGCGATGCGGTCCGCGTCGTCGGCGGCCGCGATCCGGCCGACCGCGACGTTCTCCCCGGCGGTGAGGTCGAAGCGGACGAAGTCCTGGAAGATCGCCCCGATCCGCGCCCGCAGGTCGTCGAGGTCGTAGGCGGCCAGCGGCACGCCGTCGAGGAGCACGCGGCCCTCGTGCGGGTCGTACAGCCGGGTCATCAGCTTGACGATCGTGGTCTTGCCGGCGCCGTTGCCGCCGACCAGCGCCACCGTCTCCCCGGCCCGGACGGCGAAGGAGAGGTCGCGCAGCGCCCAGACCTGCGTGCCCGGGTAGCGGTAGCCGACCCCCTCGAAGACCAGCCCCGCGCGGATCGGGCTCGGCACCGGCGCGGGCCGCGCGGGCGAGCGGATCTGCGGCCGGATCGCGAAGAAGGCGTAGAAGTCCTCGAGGTACTGCGCCTGGCCGGTGATCTGGGTCAGCCCGAGGAGCAGCCCCTCCAGGCCGCCGCGCAGCCGCTGGAACGCGCCGGCCAGGAAGGCGAGGTCGCCCACCGAGAAGGCGCCCGCCACCGTCCGCCAGACGATCACCGCGTAGGCGGCGTAGTAGGCGAGCGTCCCGAGGCTCGCGAAGGCGAAGCCCCAGCCGGCCCGGGCGACCGCGAGGCCGCGGTTCTCGGCGAGCAGCCGCCCCGCCACCGCGGCGTAGAGCCCGGTGACGTAGCCCGCGAGGCCGAAGAGCTTGATCTCCTTGGCGGTCTCGACGCTGGCGCCGAGGTAGCGCAGGTAGTCGATCCGCCGCCGCTCGGGGCTGCGGATCCAGGCGAGGCGGTAGCCGGCCTTGGTGAAGTGCCACTCGTTGAGCACCGCCGGGACCAGGGCGGCGGCGATCAGCACGACGAGCCAGGGCGTGAAGGCCGCGACCCCGACCGCCAGGGTCGCGAGGGTCAGGAGGCCCTGCAGCTGGCCGAACACCGTGCCGATGAGGCCGGTGCGGCCGCTGACCTGCCGGCGGGCCCGCTCCAGCCGGTCCTGCTGGGCGCTGTCCTCGAACTGGGCGAGGTCGAGCTCGGCGGCGTGCGCCATCAGCCGCAGGGAGGCCGCGTTGGCGTAGAGGTCGCCGATCAGGGTCTCGACGAGGCTCGAGAGCCGGCCGGTCAGGTCCGAGAGCAGGGCGAGGCCGAACTCGGCGGCGACGAGGCCGGCGAGCCGCGCCCGGCCGGGATCGGCGAGCCACGAAGCGAGCCCCGCCTCCGGCGCCGGCCGGGCGTGCTCGGCCACGATCCCGTCGAGGATCAGCTTGGCGAGGTAGAGGGTCAGGACCGGCAGGCAGGCCGCCACGAGGCGCAGCGACAGGCTCGCCGCCAGTAGGCGCGGGCTCGCGGCGGCGATCTCCCGGAACAGGGTCGGCAGGTAGCGCAGGGCGCCGACGCGCGCGCCCAGGCGATCGCCCAGGCGCTTGCCGAGTCGCTCGCCGAGTCGCCGACGCAGTCCCGCCCCCGGCCGCGGTACGGGCCCGCTCATACCCTGGGGATGACCCGCCGGGTTTGGAGCGTGGATTGGACGACGCGCAAGGACAGCATTAACTGTAGATGCATATAGTTTTAATCCTCGTCGAGTGGTGCGTGCTCAGCGGTCCTGCAATTCTCAGAGTTTCGGTTCTCCTCATCATTGCCGGCATCCTCGCGGCGGTGGTGCAGGCCCTGCTGCCGAGCCCCGCACCCGGACCGGCGATTCCGCCCGCGTCCGCTCCGGAAACACCGGCGGCCCCCCAGCCCTCGGCGACGGTCCGGCGCGTCGAGCCGCCTCCCGCGGCTCCTGCGGCGCCGCCCGCCCCGGCCGCTCCGTCCGCCCCGCCAGCGGCGGCGGTCGAGCCTGCCCCCGCCCCGTCCGGCGGCGCTCCGGCGCCGACGCAGATGCCCTCCGACGCGACGGCCTTCCCCGCCGAGCCGCTCCCGCGGGAGGCGCAGCCCGATCCGTCGGCGCAGGAGGCGGCCGGTCAGGCCGAGGTCGACCGGGCGGAGGACAGCGCCGGTCCCCGGGCCCTGGCCATCCTCGATCTCAACACCGCCTCGGTGGCGGATCTCAATCACCTGCGCGGCGGCGGCGCCATCGGCCGGGCGATCGTCGCCAAGCGGCCCTACACGTCGGTGGAGCAACTGCTGTCGAAGCGCGTGCTCAGCCGGTCGGTCTACGAGAAGATCAAGGATCAGGTGACTGTGCGGTGAGGCTAGCTCCGGTCGATGGACCGCTGGCTTTCCAGGGAGTGTGCCAATAAATACACACTCCGCCGGAGGCTGCGATGCCGCGGGTCGAAACCGATCGCAAGACTACCGTGAACCGCCTCCGTCAGGAGGGGTGGATCGGCGAAGGCGGCGCCAAGCACGAGAAGTTCGCGCACCCTGACCGACCGGGAATCAAGATCATGGTGCCGCATCACCGCGTGCTCTCGCCGGGTGTCGCACGCAACATCGGCGCAGCGGCGGGCTGGATCTGAGGAGGATGCGGATGTCCCGCTATACGGTGTTGATCGATGGGGCGGCCGGCGCTTACGGCGTCGCGGTGCCTGATTGCCCCGGTTGCACCGCGATGGGTGCGACCATCGATGAGGCGATGGCGAACGCCACCGCCGCCCTCAGCGAGTGGATGGGGGATCGCATCGCGGCGGGCCTCGCGCCACCGGCTCCGCGCGCGCCCGACGCGGTCCGGGCTGACCCGGCGCTGGCCGAGGCTCTGGAAGAGGCGACGCTCGGCCTCGTTCCCCTTCTCCTCGACTCCGGCCGGCCGGTGCGGGTCAACGTCTCGCTGGATGCCGCGGCCCTCGCCGAGATCGATTCCGCGGCGCGGGCGCGGGGCCTCACCCGGTCGGCCTTCCTCGTCTCGGCCGCGCGGGACAAGATCCAGGCCGAAGGTTGAGCCGCGTCCTCACAGCTTCGTGCCGAAGATCTCGGCCACCTGCGGGATGTCCTTGTCGCCGCGGCCCGACATGTTGAGCACCATGAGGTGCTCGGCCGGGCGCTGCGGCGCGAGCTCCAGGATCTTGGACAGGGCGTGGGCCGGCTCCAGGGCCGGGATGATCCCCTCCAGCATCGAGCAGAGCTTGAACGCCTCCAGCGTCTCGGAATCGGTCGCCGACAGGTAGGTGACCCGGCCCATCTCGTGCAGCCACGCGTGCTCGGGGCCGATGCCCGGATAGTCGAGGCCCGCCGAGATCGAGTGGGCGTCGGCGATCTGGCCGTCCCCGTCCATCAGCAGGTAGGTGCGGTTGCCGTGCAGCACGCCCGGCTTGCCGCCGGTCAGCGAGGCCGCGTGCAGGCCCGACTGGACGCCGTGGCCCGCGGCCTCGACGCCGAAGATCTCGACCTCGCGGTCGTCGAGGAACGGGTGGAACAGCCCCATGGCGTTCGAGCCGCCGCCGATGCAGGCGACGAGCGAGTCCGGGATCCGGCCCTCCTGGGCGATCATCTGCTCGCGGGTCTCGCGGCCGATCACCGACTGGAAGTCGCGGACCATGGCCGGGTACGGGTGCGGGCCCGCCACCGTGCCGATGCAGTAGAACGTGTCGGCGACGTTGGTGACCCAGTCGCGCAGCGCCTCGTTCATGGCGTCCTTGAGGGTCTTGGTGCCGGATTCCACCGGGATCACCTCGGCGCCGAGCATCTTCATGCGGAAGACGTTGGGCGCCTGCCGGGCGACGTCGACCGCGCCCATGTAGACGACGCACTTGAGGCCGAAGCGCGCGCAGAGCGTCGCGGTGGCGACGCCGTGCTGGCCGGCGCCGGTCTCGGCGATGATCCGCGGCTTGCCCATGCGGCGGGCCAGCAGGATCTGGCCCAGCACGTTGTTCACCTTGTGGGAGCCGGTATGGTTCAGCTCCTCGCGCTTGAAATAGACCTTGGCGCCCTGCCCCGCCGGCGCCTTGGCGCGCAGGTGCTCGGTGAGGCGCTCGGCGTAGTAGAGCGGGCTCGGCCGGCCGATATAGTGGGTGCCGTAGCTCTCCATCTCGGCCTGGAAGGTCGGGTCCTGCTTGGCCGCGTCGTAGGCCGCCTCCAGCTCGAGGATCAGCGGCATCAGCGTCTCGGCGACGAAGCGGCCGCCGAAGATGCCGAAGCGGCCGCGCTCGTCGGGGCCGGTGCGGAAGGAGTTGGGCTCGGGGGCGATGGTCACGGGACGGATCCTGCGCGCGCGTGTCGATCTGTTGCCGGGTGCCTAGACCCATGTCGCCGTCACCGCAATGCGGCCAGCCGCGCGCGTAACCGGATCGGGCGCCGGCGCGAACGGGCTGTCAGCATCCGGCAGGAGGTTGACCATGGCCCTTCGCGACACGTTCCGCACCCTCTCCCGCCCGGTCCTCGGGGCGGGGCTCGGGCTCGGGCTCGCGGGCGCCGTCCTGCTCCCCCGGCTCCCGGCCTTCGCCGAGGAGGCGCCCCGGCGCCTGCCGGAGGCCGTGACCCGCTCCGCCGAGCCACCGGGGCCGCGCGTGGCCGTCTTCGCCGGCGGCTGCTTCTGGGGCGTGCAGGGGGTGTTCCAGCACGTGCGCGGGGTGAGCGGCGCGGTGTCGGGCTACGCCGGCGGCACCCGCGCGGAGGCCGATTACCGCACCGTGAGCGGCGGCGGGACCGGCCATGCCGAGGCCGTGTCGGTCACCTACGACCCGTCGGTCATCCGCTACGACGAGCTGCTGCGGATCTTCTTCTCGGTGGCCCTCGACCCGACCCAGGTGGATCGCCAGGGACCCGATGCCGGGCGCCAGTACCGCTCGGCCCTGTTCCCGCAGGACGCCGACCAGGCGCGGGTGGCCGGGGCCTACATCGCCCAGCTCGACGCGGCCCAGGCCTACGTGCGGCCGGTCGCCACCCGGATCGAGCCGGGCGCCGCGTTCTACCCGGCGGAAGGCTACCACCAGGACTTCATGGCCCTGCACCCCGGCCACCCGTACATCGCCGCCAACGATGCGCCGAAGCTCGAGGCCCTGAAGCAGCTGTTCCCGGAGCGGACGGCCGCGCAGCCGGTGCTGGTCAACCGCCCGCCAGCTTGAGCGCTCCCCGTCATCGCGAGCGCAGCGAAGCGACCCAGGGCAGCGCGACATCCCCCACAGCGTAGAGCCCCCTGGATTGCTTCGCTGCGCTCGCAAAGACGGCGCTGAGGGACCTAGTCCGTGTGAGGGTCGGTCCGCCGCCTTCCCTATTCTTCCGGCGGACGCGGCCGGCCGAAATCCGGTGCCGCGGTCTCCTGGCCCTGCGCCACGATGCTGCGCCGGATCGCCCGGGTGCGGGTGAACATCGCGTGGAGCGCGTCGCCGTCGCCCCAGCGCACCGCCTTGGCGAGCGCCGACAGGTCCTCGTTGAACCGGCCGAGCATCTCCAGCACCGCCTCGCGGTTGTTGAGGAAGATGTCCCGCCACATGGTCGGGTCCGACGCCGCGATGCGGGTGAAGTCGCGGAACCCGCTCGCCGAGAACTTGATCACCTCGGACTGCGTCGCCGCCTCGAGGTCGGCCGCGGTGCCCACGATGTTGTAGGCGATCAGGTGCGGCAGGTGGCTGGTGATGGCGAGCACGTGGTCGTGGTGCTCGGCGCTCATCGTCTCGACGTCGGCGCCCATCCCCGCCCACAGGGCGCGGACGGTCTCGATCGCCGCCGGATCGGTGCCCTCGGGCGGGGTCAGGATGCACCAGCGGCCCTGGAACAGGGTCGCGAAGCCCGCGTCCGGCCCCGAGAACTCGGTCCCGGCGATCGGGTGCCCGGGGACCAGCGCGACGCCCTCGGGCAGGTGCGGCCGGACCGCCGCCACCACGGCGCCCTTCACCGAGCCGACATCCGACACGATCGCGCCGGGCTTGAGATGCGGCGCCATCTCGGCCGCCGCCGCCCCGATCGCGCCCACCGGCACGCACAGGATGGCGAGGTCGGTGCCGGCGGCGCCCTCCGCCGGGTCGCCCGTGACGACGTCGGCGATGCCGAGCTCGCGCACCCGGGCGCGCACGGCCGCGTCGCGGTCCACCGCCACGATGGTCCGGGCGAGGCCGTAGCGGCGCGCCGCCCGGGCGATCGAGGAGCCGATCAGCCCGAGGCCGACGATGGCGAGGCGGCCGATAGCGGGCGCCTCGGTCCCGGGCGCCCCGGCCACGGACGTCTCAGCCATGCCGGCCCCGCACGAACTCGCCGAGCGCGGCCAGGAAGGCTTCGTTCGCCTCGGCCCCGGCGACCGTCACCCGCAGGGCGTTGGGCAGGCCGTAGGCGGTGACCCGCCGGGTGATGAGGCCGCGCTCGGTCAGGAACGCGTCCGCGTCCTCCGCCGAGCGGCCCGGCGCGTCGGGGAAGTGGATCAGCAGGAAGTTCGCGACGCTCGGCGTGACCTCCAGGCCGAGCGCGCGGGCGCCCTCGGTGAGCTTCGGCAGCCACTCGGCATTGTGGGCGGCGGCGGCGGCCATGTGCGCCTCGTCGGCGATGGCGGCCGAGCCCGCGGCGATCGCCGGGCCCGAGACGTTGAACGGGCCCCGGATCCGGTTGACCGCGTCCGCCACGTGCGCCGGCGCGACCATCCAGCCGATCCGCACGGAGGCGAGGCCGTGGATCTTCGAGAAGGTGCGGGTCATCACGACGTTCTCGGCCTCGAGGGCCAGCTCGAGCCCGGCCGAGTAGTCGTTCGCGCGGACGTACTCGGCGTAGGCGCCATCGATCACCAGCAGCACGTGCGGCGGCAGGCCGGCGTGGAGGCGGCGGATCTCGTCGAAGGGCAGGTAGGTGCCGGTCGGGTTGTTGGGGTTCGTGACGTAGACGATCCGGGTCCGGTCGGTGACCCGGGCCAGGATCGCGTCGACGTCGACGGTGAGGTCGCGCTCGGGCGCGACCACGGGCTCGCCGCCCGAGGCCAGGATGGCGATCCGGTAGACGAGGAATCCGTGCTCCGAGTAGATCCCCTCGGTGCCCGGCCCGCCATACGCGTAGGCCAGCAGCGACAGGAGCTCGTCCGAGCCCGCGCCGCAGACGATCCGCTCGGGATCGAGCCCGTAGCGCCGGGCGATGGCGGTGCGCAGGACGGTCGCGCGCCCGTCCGGGTAGGTCTCGAGCTTGGCGGTCGCCGCGTGGAGGGCGGCCAGCGCCGCCGGGCTCGGGCCGAGGGGCGTCTCGTTGGAGGACAGCTTGTAGACCTTGCCGCCCCCGGGCCGCCCGCTCTTGCCGGGCACGTAGGTGTCGATCGCCAGGACGCCGGGACGTGGTTCCGGACGGGCGGGTCGGGGGGCGGACATAGCGGTGCGACTCGGGATGCGCGGGGTTCGGTCGGTTCCGCGCCCGTCTACAGCATTTCCTCGGCCGGTGAACCCGGGGCCGCGCCCGGAGGGGCCGGCCCGACCGTGCCGGGGCGACTTGTCCGGCCCCACGGAGTCGTGCCTGTATGCCGGCGCTCCGCCGACAGGCGCCCAACACGAAGGATCCCTGCATGCCCCTCGAACGCTACCTGGACGGCGGCGCCCACATCCTCCCCGCCGACGACTCGCTGATCCGCTTCGCCATGACGAACGGCCAGCGGGTGATCGCGGTCGAGGTCCCGGTTCCCGTGCTGCGCCAGCAGTTCGGCGGCGCCGACCTCGCCCCCCTGGAGCTGTTCGCCCGCAATCAGGCGGTGATCGAGGCCGCGGCGAGCCAGGCCTACGACCGCACCGAGACCCCCAACGACCTCCTCGATCTGGGCCCGGAGGATTTCGACACCCGGCCGGCCTCGGCCAGGACCTGATCGGCGGGACTTCATCGGCAGACTTCAACCAGCGCGATCCATCCGGGGCGCCGCGGCAAATCGGCGACGCGCAAATGCCGCGGGGCACTCGCCACGTTTCGGCCTGTTGAACCGGGAGAACAGGGGCGCGTCGGGCGTGCCCCGACCCGCAACCCCTGGATGGATCGACGATGCCCGGTGACCTGATCCCCTGCAGCCTCTTCCTGATCGGGATCCTCGTTTCGGTCGCCGCGGATTGCCGCCTGCGGCGCGCCGAGGCGGCGCCCTGGGCCAACGGCTGCATCACGGCCGCCGGCGCCGCCCTGGTCTTCGCGGCCTGCGCGGCCGCCATGCGCTGAAGCGCCGGCTGAGGCGCCGGCTGAGGCGTCGGCGAGGAACCGTCAGACACCGGACGGACTTTCCCAGCGGCAACCGGGGGCGCGCCGAGACGCGCGGCGCCCCCGGTCGCGCGGCTGTCCGGGCGAGGTTCCCATGGTTTCGATGCAGGCCCTGATCGGCTGCGGTCTCGTGCTCACCGGCATGCTGATCGAGAGCGCGGCGAGCCGGCACTGGCGGGCGGGCGTCCGTGCGGACCGTCTGGATGCCCGGGCCGCCCTCGCGCTCGGCCTGCCCGCCCTGGGGCTCGCCGTGATGGCCGCCCCGATCGCGTGAGCGACCCGGCCGGGCCTGACCGTCCGGCCCGCCCGCGTTGACGCTCGGCCCCCCGCGCATTACCTCGGCGGGGCTGGCCGCGTCGGGCGAGTGCGGCGCGTCAGGCGATCCCGTGCTCTCCCGGTTCGGATCCGAACCGATACACGGTCGTCAAGACCCGCCATGGACACCCAAACGGACACGGCCCTGCGGCCCGACCCGATCGACGAGCCGGCCCGGCGCGCGTCCGAGCGCTCGCAGGCGCTCGACCCGCGGAGCCCGGTGGCGCGCTTCGCCGCCGACACGCCCCTGCTCACCGACGCGGGCGTCGAGCTCGCGCCCTTCCAGATCGCCTACCAGACCGCCGGCACGCTCAATGCCGCGCGCTCGAACGCGGTCCTGATCTGCCACGCGCTCACCGGCGACCAGTACTTCGCCCACACCCACCCGGTGACCGGCAAGCCCGGCTGGTGGGAGACGCTGGTCGGCCCCGGCAAGCCGATCGACACGGACCGCTACTTCGTCGTCTGCTCGAACGTCATCGGCTCGTGCATGGGCTCCACCGGCCCGGCCTCGATCGACCCGGCGACGGGGCGGCCCTACGGGCTGAACTTCCCGCTGGTGACGATCCGCGACATGGTCCGGGCCCAACTGATGCTGCTGGAGCATCTCGGCATCCGGGACCTGTTCCTGTGCATCGGCGGCTCGATGGGCGGGATGCAGGTGCTGCAATGGGCGGCGCTCTATCCCGAGCGCGTCTTCGCCGCGATGCCGATCGCCACCGGCGCCCGCCACTCGGCGCAGAACATCGCCTTCCACGAGGTCGGCCGACAGGCGATCATGGCCGACCCCGCCTGGGCGGACGGGCGCTACCTCGAGGCCGGCACCCGGCCCGCCAAGGGGCTCGGCGTCGCCCGGATGGGCGCGCACATCACCTACCTGTCCGAGCCGGCGCTGCACCGGAAGTTCGGCCGGCGCTTCCAGGGCGGCACGGCGCCGACCTTCTCGTTCAACGCCGATTTCCAGATCGAGAGCTACCTGCGCCACCAGGGCCTGAGCTTCGTCGAGCGGTTCGACGCCAACGCCTACCTCTACCTGACCCGGGCGATGGACTATTTCGACCTCGCGGAGGACCACGGCGGCGTGCTCGCCAACGCCTTCCGAGGCACCAAGACCCGCTTCTGCGTGATCTCGTTCACCTCGGACTGGCTGTTCCCGACCCGCGACTCCCGGGCAATCGTCCACGCGCTCAACGCCGCCGCGGCGCCGGTGGCCTTCGTGGAGGTCGAGAGCGACAAGGGCCACGACGCCTTCCTGCTCGACGAGCCGGCGATGTTCTCCGCGGCCCGCGGCTTCATCGACGCCGCCGCCCGGGCGCGCGGGCTGTGACGCGGATGGCGAGCGGCGGGCCCGGCAAGATGACCTTCGGCAAGCTGCCCCTGGGCAAGATCGCCTCGGGCAAGGTCCGCCACGGCGCCCCCTGGGAGGGCGCGGACGCCCTGCCCCACGCGGCCGAGGGCGGCGGCGCCCGCGTCGACCACCTCGTCGTGCTCGGCCTCGTCCCGGCCGGCGCCCGGGTGCTCGACATCGGCTGCGGCGACGGCTCGCTGCTGGCGCTGCTGCGCGACCGCCGTGGCATCGACGGGCGCGGGATCGAGCTGTCCCGCGAGGGCGTGAACGCCTGCCTCGCCCGGGGCCTGTCGGTGATCCAGGGCGACGCCGACACCGACCTCGCCAACTACCCGGACGGCGCCTTCGACGTCGTGGTCCTGTCCCAGACCATCCAGGCGACCCGCAATCCCCGGGTGGTGCTGGAGCACCTGCTGCGCATCGGCCGGCAGGTGATCATCTCGTTCCCGAATTTCGGGCACTGGCGGGTGCGCTCCGAGCTGGCCTTCCGCGGGCGGATGCCGGTCACCGAGATCATGCCGGACGCGTGGTGGGAGACCCCCAACATCCACCACTGCACGATCCGCGACTTCGTCGGCCTGTGCCGCCTGATCGGCGCGCGGATCGAGCACGCCACGGCGCTGGACGCCCGCGGCCGGCCGATGCGGTTCTCCATGCCCTGGTGGGTCTGGAACCTGTTCGGCGCGCAGGGCGTGTTCCTGCTCCGGCGCGAGGATGCCGGGCCCTAGAACCGCTCCCGAGCAAGGCGAGGCGGTGGCGCGTCGAGCCCGTGCCGGACGAGGCGCGGGTCCCCTCTCCCGTGCGGGAGAGGGACAGGGTGAGGGATCAGCTCCGTCCGGACGAGGCACACCCCCGTCGCGCCGTGATGGCTCGCTCGACCTCGAAGCGTCTTGTCCCTCACCGCAACCCTCTCCCGCACGGGAGAGGGGGCGTGGCGCGGATGTCTCGACCGGGGTCGTCGTCCTTCCCGACCGTTGCAACACGATCGGAAGCGGCCCCAGCATCGCGCCGCTGTTGTCCGGCGCTCCAGGGTCGCCGCGCGGCGCTGTCTCTCCCGGGCGCACCCGCGGCGCCCCGGCCCGGCGATTCCGCAATCCGTCTGAAATAGAGCAGAAACGGAGCTTGGCTATTTCTGGTCGCGTTCCCGTGATCGGACCGTGATTACGGATTCGTCCGGCGTTCATCCCGAGACGTGCGCGTCCACGAGGGGTCGTGGACTGTGCCCGGCTGCGCGGAAGACTTGCCGCAACCGCGAATTCCAGCAGGGTCGACAGGACACGTGCGCCGCGCGATCGTTCACATCGGGATGCCCCGAACCGGCTCCACCGCGTTCCAGGAGGTGCTGGCCCGCCTGCGCCCCCGCCTCGCCGCGGCCGGGATCTGCTACCCGAACCTCGCCCCGCCGGGCGCCCCCGGCAGCGACGACGTCAACCACTACCGGCTCGGCCAGGCGCTGGACCGGCGCCGCGGCGCCGCGGAGCGCCGCGAGGCCCTCGCGCGGCTCGACGCGATCCTGGCCGCCACGCCGGCCGACACGGTCCTGCTCTCCTACGAGGACTTCTCCGTCCAGCGCCCGTTCTGGCGCGTTCCCGAGATCCTGTCCGACCTGTTCGCGCGCCGCGGCTTCGCCCTGGAGGCGGCGCTCGTGGTCAAGCCGCAGGCCGAGCAGCTGGCCTCGGCCTACGCCCTGCGGGCGCAGGTCGTCGCCGAGGGCCGCACGTTCCGCGGCTTCCTGCGCTCCGAGGGCGGGTCCCGGCGCTACGACTACGCGGACCGGCTCGAGCCCTGGCGCCGCGCCGCCGCGGGGCGCGTCACCGCCCTGCCGTACCGCGACCGGCGGTCCGACGCGCCGCTGCTGGCGCGGCTGGTCGACGGGCTCGGGCTGGGCGAGCGCCTCGCGCCGCTCCTCGGCCCGGCCGACCTCGCCTACCGCACCAACCGGAGTTCCGGGCCGGTCGCGGTCGAGGCGTCGCGCCGCCTGTACCGGCTCGGCGTGCACCGGCAGGTGACCGGGCATCGCCGGCTGCTCGGCCACGTCCTCGACGACTGGGCCTGGGCGCGGGGGCTCGACGCGGAGCGGTTCCGCGGCGACGCCCCGGAGGGGCTGGCCCGCGTCGCGGCGCGCTACGCGGCCGGGAACGCGCGCTTCGCCGCCGCCTGCTGGGGGCAGAGCTGGGACGCGGTGATCGCGGCCGCGCCCGCCGCCCCGCCGAACGAGCTCGCCGCCGGGCCGGTCGCGCCCGAGACGGAGGCCGCGGTCGAGGCGCTGGTGCGGGCGGCGGCGGCGCGGGCCGCCTTCCGGTCCCCGCCCGCGTGGCGGCGGCGGACGGCCCATATCCTGGAGGAGTGCCGGGAGCGCCTCGGCGAGGCCGTCGGCTACCCGGTCTGGCGCGTGCCGTAGGGGCCCGCGCGTGTCGATGTCCGAGAACCGGCGGCCGCCCGCGCGGACGCCGCCCCAGGCGTGTGACCAGGCGGTGGACCAGGCGGTGGATATGTGCGTCGTGCAGAAGATCCCGCAGACGGTTCCGGCCGGCCTCCCTCCGGGCCCCGTGACCTGGCACCCCCTCCAGGCGCGGGAGGCGCGCTGGGCGCGCCTCGGCCAGGTGCCGGTGATCGCGTGGCTGACCGGCCTGTCGGGGGCGGGGAAGTCGACGCTGGCGGCGGAGGCCGACCGGACCCTGGTCGCGGGCGGCCGGCACAGCGCGGTCCTCGACGGCGACAACCTGCGCCACGGGCTCAACGCCGACCTCGCCTTCTCGCCGGAGGACCGCGCCGAGAACGTCCGGCGCACCGCCGAGGTGGCGCGGCTGATGGCCGAGGCAGGGACGGTGGTGATCGTCTCGCTGATCTCGCCCTACCGGGCCGACCGGGCGCTGGCGCGCCGGATCGCCGGCGACATCCCGTTCCTGGAGGTGTTCGTCGACACGCCGCTGGGCCTGTGCGAGGCCCGGGACCCGAAGGGCCTCTACCGGCTGGCCCGCGCCGGCCGCATCCCGGGCTTCACCGGCATCTCGGCGCCCTACGAGGCGCCGGAGCGACCGGACCTGACGATCGCCACCGAGGGCCGCGGCACCGCGGCCTGCGCCCGCGCCCTGAGCGCGCGGCTGATGCGGCTGAGCCGGGCGGGCGCGGGTGCGAGGCCGGGGCGGTGAGCGGCGCGCCCTGCCGGCGCATCGATCACGTGCTCGATTCCGGGCGTTCTCGTCCCTCACCCCAACCCTCTCCCGAATGGGAGAGGGGGCAGGTCGCGCCCGTCAGCGGCGCCGGTGCCCCTACCCGCCCGGCCAGCGCAGCTCCGCCCGCAGGCCGCCCAGCGCCGAGCGGCCGAAATCGAGCCGGGCGCCGGCGGCCTCGGCGACGTCGCGGGCGATGGCGATGCCGAACCCGGTGCCCGGCCGGCTCTCGTCCCAGCGCTGGCCGCGCCCGATTCCCGCGATGGCCGCGGCGCTCATGCCGGGGCCGTCATCCTCGACGGTGAGGCCCGGCTGGCCGGCGACCGTCCCGGTGATCCGGACCCGCCGGTGCGCCCACTTCCGGGCATTGTCGAGGAGGTTGCCCAGCACCTCCATCAGCTCGCCCTCCTCGCCCGGATAGGCGAGGGTCCCGGGCACCGCCACGGCCCAGTCGAGGGACCCGCCCTCCGGCAGCCGCCGCAGGGTCGCGACGAGGCGCTCCGCCACCGGGGCGACCGGGCAGGACCGCCGCCGCAGGTCGCCCGCGGCCGCGACCCGCGCCCGGGCCAGCGCCCGCTCCACCTGCCCGCCCATGGCCCGCGCCTGCTCGGCGATCTCGGCCGCCAGCGCCGGGTCGGCCGGCCCGGTCCGGCGCGCCAGGGCGTCCAGCACCGCCAGCGGCGTCTTGAGGCCGTGGGCCATGTCGGCGGCGGCGTCGCGGGCGCGGACCAGGGCGCGCTCCTGCGCGTCGAGCAGCCGGTTGAGATCGGTGACCAGCGGCCGGACCTCGTCGGGGAACTGCTCCGGCAGCCGCGCCCGCCGCCCGGTATGGACCGCCAGGAGCTCCGCCTGCAGCACCCGGAACGGGCCGAGCGCCCGGTGCACGAACAGGCCCATCGCCAGGGTCAGGACGACGAACAGGGCGACGAGCGCCGGGACGAGCAGGCGCAGGAAGGTGGTCCGGCTCGCCGCGAGGCCGCGCCGGTCCTCCGCCACCGCGACCCGCAGCGCGGTCTCGGCGCCCGGCGCGCCGATCTGCAGCGGCCGCACCACCGCGATGAGCCGGCCGCCGTCGGGCCCGGTCGTGTCGCGGGTGGCGGGGGCCTGCGCGCCCGCCCCGGCCGGTCCCAGGTCGAGGCTCCTGTCCCAGAGGGAGCGCGAGCGCAGCGCGCGCGATCCCGCCTCGACCTGCCAGTACAGGCCGCCGTAGGGCGTGGCGAAGCGCGGGTCCGGCAGGTCCCGGGACAGGGTCGGCGTCCCGTCCGGCGCGAGGCCCACCCGGCCGGCGATGAGCTTGGCGGTCCGGTCCAGATCCGCGACGGTGCGGGCGTCGAGCACCCGGTCGAGGATCACCGTGAGGCTGATCCCGGCGAGCACCAGCGCCAGCGCGATCAGCGCGGCCGCCGCGAGGCCGAGCCGCAGGCGGAGGGAGTCGCGCCTCACGGCCCGTCCGGTCCGGCGATCAGGTAGCCCTGGCCGCGGCGGGTCTCGATCACCCTGGGCCCGATCTTGCGGCGCAGGCGCGTCAGGAGCGCCTCCAGGGCGTTGGCCTCGCGCTCGGTCCCGACGCCGTGGAGGTGGTCGAGCAGCTCGCCCGCCGGCACGACCTGCCCCGGCCGGTGCAGCAGGAAGGCCAGCAGCCGGTATTCCAGGGCGGTCAGCTCCGTGGGCCTGCCGTCGACGCTGACCGCGCGGGTGCGGGTGTCGAGCTCGACCGTGCCGGCGCGCAGCACCGGCGCGGCGTGGCCGGCGGTGCGCCGCAGGATCGCCCGGAGCCGCGCGACCAGCTCCTCCATGCGGAACGGCTTGGCGAGGTAGTCGTCGGCGCCGGCGTCGATGCCCTCGACGCGCTCGCGCCAGCCGTCGCGGGCGGTGAGGATCAGGACCGGCAGGGCGATGTCGGCCGCGCGCAGGCGGCGCAGCACGCCGAGCCCGTCGAGGCGCGGCAGGCCGAGATCCAGCACCATGGCGTCATAAGGCTCGGTCTCGGCGCGGAACCACGCCGCCTCGCCGTCCGCCACCACGTCGGCGACGTAGCCGGCCCTCTCCAGCCCCTGCCGGATGTCCGCCGCGATGCGCGGCTCGTCCTCGACGATCAGGACGCGCACGGGCCGGCCTCCTCAATCATCGTCGTCCTCGTCCAGGATCTTCAGCGTGCCGGCATCGACCTTTACGGTCCGGCGCTTCCCGTCGGGCCCGAGGATGCGCAGCTTGTACAGCCAGTGCCCGTCATCGCGCTTGAGGTCGACCGACACGACGTCCCCCGGCACCGCCGCCCGGGCCGCCGCCAGCACCGCGTCGAGGGGGCGGATCTCGCCGCTCTCCAGCGCCCGGCGGGCCCGGTCGGCATCCTCGGAGGCGTGCAGGGGCCCGCCCGCGAGGGCGGCCAGCAGGCCGAGGGCGAGAACGAGGCGGCGGGGCGGGAACGGGCTCATGCGGGCGCAGGCTAGGCCGCGCCGCCTGACGGGACGCTGACAGCCGGCGTCAGGGTCGCGGGGCGGGGCTTCGGCACAAGGGCCGCCATAGCCCTTCCGGAGACCTGAGACCATGTCGCTCTACGTCGGTATCCTCCTTGCCTGCGCGGCCGGCCTCGCCGGCACCCTCCTCTGCCCGGACGACAGGGGCGGCCGCTCGCGCCTGCCGCTCCTCGCCGCGCTCCTGATCGGCGGCCTGTCCTGGCACGGCCCCGCGCGGGCCGGCGAGATCCTGCGCGGCCCCGCCCAGGTGATCGACGGCGGGACGCTGCGCGTCGGCGGGCGGCCGGTGAGCCTGTTCGGGATCGCCGTGCCGGAGGCCGACGCGACCTGCGCGGACGCCGGGGACCGGCCCTACCCGTGCGGCCGCGACGCCGCCCGGGCGCTCGCCGACCGGATCGGCGGGGCGGCCGTCACCTGCGAGCCGCGGGGCGAGGCGGGCGCGGCGCTCTGCCGGGTCGGCGAGGCGGATCTCGGGGCCTGGATGGTGGCGCAGGGCCTCGCCCTGCCCGACCGGGACCTCGCGCCGGACTACGCGCCCGCGGCGGACCGCGCCTGGGGGCGCCGCCTCGGCCTGTGGTCGGGGGTGTTCCAGGATCCCGCCGAGCGGCGGGGCCGCCGCGCCGCCGCGGGCCTGCGCGCCGCCGGGTGACGCCCCGTCCTCACGGGAACGCTCCCGGGCGCGCCCGGTTGGACCGGAGAGCCCGCCCGGGCGGCGGTGGACCCGCGGAGGCCCCATGAGGATCCTGACCCGTACGACGCTGCTCGTCGTCCTCCTCGCCGGCGCGACGGGGACCGTTCACGCCGCCGAGGGCCGGGGCAAGGCCGGCCAGGATGCCGGCGCGCCCACGACCAGCATGGGCGCGGGCGGTCTCAGCGGCACCGGCGCCACCCGGGACGGCGCCCGCACGGGCTCGGTCGAGAGCAAGGGGCAGCCGGGCGGCGCGAAGCCGACCTCCGCCCCGAAGGCCGGGACGGGCCGCTGATCCGCTCCGGCACCGCGGGATGAGGCGACGGGTCGGAGACTCCGTCCGGCCGGGCCGCGCTACTGCGAGCGGCGGCTGAACGAGACCGCGTAGGCCTGGACGCGGGCGTCGATCAGCGGGTCGTCCGAGACCTCGATCCCGTCGGTCAGGTTGTTGGGCATGAACAGCAGCGCCTTCTCGGCCTCGGCGCTGTCGGGCACGACCTTGCTCACCGTCACGGTGCCGAGATCGACCGTCTTCCGCTCGTCCGGCCAGGGCTTGGTGGCGTCGTTGGTCGGGTCACCCGGCTCGGCGAGTTGGGCCAGCATCCGGAACCTCGCCGGAGTCTTGGCGACCCGCGGGCCGATCTCGGCCATCAGGAAGTTCGGATCGCGCTTGGCCGCCTCCTCGGGCGGGAGGATCTCCTCGCCCTCCACCGGCACGAAGCGGAACCGGAACGGCTGCCGCTTGCCGGCCGCGTCCACCAGGATGAAGGCGTTGACGCCGTTATAGGTCTGCCGGGCGAGGCTCGACGGGGTCCTGGCGGTCCCGCCCGCGGTGGCGGCGGCCGGGTGGGCGGCGGCGAAGCGCTCCAGCGCGGTCGGATGGGCCGCCTTCGGGCCGCTCTCGGCGGCGGCCTTCAGGAGGTCGCGGAACTCCTCGCCCGTGGCGACCGGGAAGTACTTCAGCGAGTTCGTGACGACGTCCATCTCGGAGCCGTCGCTCAGCTTGAACTTGAGCGCGAGGCCGTGCGGGTTGGCGTCGGCCGCGCCGTCCGGGATGGTCGGGACACCGGTGGCGTCCGAGAACCGGATCGTCACCGGCACCGCCGGCCCCTGGAACAGGGAGGCCTTGCTGATCTTCGCCGCCTCGGGCGACGGGGTGAAGCTGCCCTCGGCGACCACGCCCTTGGCGTGGTTGGCCCGGGCGCCCGGATGCTTGCCGAACAGCGTGTTCATCACGTCGATCGTCTGCTCGGCGGTGGAGGCCTCCTGGGCCAGGGCCGGGGCGGCGGCCGCGAGCGCGGTGCTCAGCAGGAGGGCGAAACCCGATCTCGAACGCAGCATGGGAACCTCTCGGCAGCGCGGGCTCTCGGGAGCCGGTCAATGCGGACCGGCCCATCTTCTAGGGAGCGAGGCAGCGAGGGCACAACCAAAAGCTATGCCGCGGCGGAGCTGGGGTGTGGGTTACGTCCCGGCGGCAGGCCGCAGATCGAGAACTTCGTCTCTGCGAGCGGAGCGAAGCGACCTAGGGCAACACGACGTCCGGCGGTCTGGCGCGACTGGGTTGCTTCGCTCCGCTCGCAAAGACGGTGAGGAGCCCGCTACCGCGCGCCGCGGTGGAGGTCGCCCTCGATCAGCAGGGCGCTGCGGCTGTCGAGCCGCGAGCGGTAGACCTGCAGGTTCTCCATGACCCGCTGCACGTAGTTGCGCGTCTCCGTGAAGGGGATGCGCTCCACCCAGTCGATCACGTCGACGTCGCCCTTGCGCGGGTCGCCGTAGGCGTCGATCCACTTCTTCACGTTGCCGCCGCCCGCGTTGTAGGAGGCGAAGGCGAGCACGTAGGAGCCGCGCCAATCCTCCATCAGCTCGCCGAGATGGGCTTGGCCGAGCCTCGCGCAGTAGGCGGGGTCGCTGGTCAGGCGGTCGACGTCGAAGGCGGTCGAGACCCGGCGGGCGGTGCGCTGGGCGGTGGCCGGCATCATCTGCATCAGCCCCCTGGCGCCGACGCCCGACTGGGCGCGCGGGTCGAACTGGCTCTCCTGGCGGGCGATGGCGTAGACCATGGCCCGCTCGACCTGCGGGACTGCCGTGAAGGTCTCGTAGGTGGGAATGCCGATCGTCGGGTAGGCGTGGGCGTCGAGCGGCAGGCCGCGCTGGACCGCGAGCTTGCCGATCGCCACCAGGGCGCGGGCGTCCTTCATGTCGGTGGCGAGGTCGCCGAGCGCCTGGAGCTCGCGCGGGTCCGAGAGGTCCCGGGCGGCGTCGATGTAGAGCGGCAGGGCCAGCTCCTTGATCCCGGCCTCGCCGAGGAGGCGCAGGGCGCGGATGGAGAGCCGCCCGTCGAAGGCCTGGCGCTCCGCGCCCTCGAGGTCGGCCGGCGCCCGCAGGGGCAGGCTGGTCTGGCCGAGCCGGGCCCGGGCCACCTGGCCGTAATAGGCGATCGGCTGCAGGGCGGCGCGCTCGTAGAAGCGCTTCGCCTCCTCCGACTGGCCGAGCGCCTCGGCCGCCCGTCCCTGCCAGTAGGCGGCCCGCGCCACCGAGATCGGGCTCTCGGCGATCGCCGCCACCCGGGCGAAATGCTGCGCGGCGGCGGCGGGATCGCCGGCGAAGCGGAGCGCGATCCAGCCGGCGTGGAACTCGGCCTCGATGCGCTTCTCGGGCGAGCGCGCCGCCGGCTGGCTCGCCACCGCGTAGGCGGTCTTGGCATCGCCGAGGTCGAGGAGCTTGCGCGCCACGATCCGGCGCTCGATCCACCACTCGTCGCCGTCGACCAGCACGTCCGGGTTGCTCGGCGCCGTCGCGAGCACGGCGGCGGCCGCCTCGGGCTTGTCGGCCCGGCGGAAATACTGCGCCCGGGAGAAGATGTAGGACGCGTCGCTGCGCAGCGACGGCGGCACCGCGGCGAGCGCGGCCGCGGCGCCGGAGGACTTGTCCTCCACGGCCCGGCGGGCGCGCACGAGGCTGGCATAGGCGCCGCCCGCGTAGCCGGCGGCCCGGCCGGCGCTCTCCCAGTCGTCCTTCAGGAGCGCCCGCTCCATCCGGTAGCGGTGGTCGACCCGGGTCAGCGCGTCCGGGAAGGCGTCGAGCACCTTCGCTTCCAGGCTCCGCCCGAAGCTCTCGGTGCGCCAGAGGTCTCGGACCATCTCGGCGGCGTCGGCGTCGCAGCCGTCGGCGCGCAGGGCCAGCGCCAAGGCGAACTTGCCCGGCGCGCTCACCGGCTTCGCCGTGGCGAAGTAGGCCCGGACCGTCGCGGGCGCCTTCTTCTCGGAGAGCAGCGCCTCCTCGGCCCGGCGGCGCAGCAGCGGGCCGGCCGGCCAGTCCGGATTGGCCCGGACGAAGGCCACGGTGCGGTTGAAGCCGATCCCGGCGCCCGCGCGGATCGCCACCCACTCGAGAAGCGCCTTCGCGGCCGGGTCGGTGAAGCCGTCGCGCATCCGGTCGCCGTCGGCGACCCGGCCCTTGCGGTAGAGGTCGATGGCGCCGCGCAGCAGCGTCGGGTCGGTGTCGCCGGAGATCTTCGGGCGCGCGGGATCCGGCACCTCGGGCACCGGGGCCGCCGGGGTGACCGCGGCGTCCGGCAGCGGGAAGGCCACCGGGGCGTCGGGGTCAGCGGAGGCGTAGGCCGAGGCCGCGGCCGGCAGCGTCCGGGCGGGCTCCTCGCCCTTGTCGTCGCCGCTCGAGGCGTGGACCGGGTCGAGCTTCAGGGCGTCGGCCGCGACAGGGTCGCTCGCCTTCACGGCCTGCGCGCCCCGGACCTGGGCGGTCGAGAGGGCAGCGTCGCTCGCCGGCGGCGCGGGCTGTGTCGCTGGCTGCGTGGCCGGCGGCGTCGTGGGCGCGTCGATGCCGGCTTGGCCGGCTTGGCCGGCTTGGCCGGCCGGGCCGGCGAGCGCCACGCCGACGGTGGCGACGAGCGCGGCGGCGGTGAGGGACGTGCGCTTCGGGGCCGGATGCGAGGCCGCGGGTCGGATCACGATTCCCCCCTACTGATCACCGGAGCGGGAAAGGTCGAGGATCGGGCCGTGACCATTAAGATCGCGTTAACCGTCCCCACGATCTGTTTGCGCGCCGTGACGCGACCGCCTATGTCTGCCGGTCCGTGCCCGTACGATGCGGACCACGCGCGGCGCCGAGACCGCCGAAATCCCAGCTGGGACCCTTTGGGACGCCTGAGATGACCGAGATGACCGGGAGCCGCCTGCGGGGCTCGCTCACCGCGCTTGTGACGCCCTTCCGCGACGGGGCCTTCGACGAGGCCGCCTTCCGGAAGTTCGTGCGCTGGCAGATCGAGCAGGGCAGCCACGGCCTCGTGCCCACCGGCACCACCGGCGAGAGCCCGACCCTGACCCATTCCGAGCACGACCGGGTGGTCGAGGCCTGCATCGACGAGGCGGGCGGGCGCGTGCCGGTCGTGGCGGGCGCGGGCTCCAACTCCACCGCCGAGGCGGTCGAGCGGGCGCAGCACGCCGAGCGCGCGGGCGCCGACGCCGTCCTCGTGGTGACGCCGTACTACAACAAGCCGACGCAGGCGGGCCTCTACGCCCACTTCAAGGCCGTCAACGACGCGGTCGGCATCCCGATCATCATCTACAACATCCCGCCGCGCTCCGTCGTCGACATGAGCGTCGAGACGATGGCCCGGCTCTTCGAGCTGAAGAACATCGCCGGCGTGAAGGACGCGACCGCCAAGATCGATCGCGTCAGCCAGCAGCGTCAGGCCATGGGCGCGAGCTTCGTCCAGCTTTCGGGCGAAGATGCGACGGCGCTCGGCTACAACGCCCACGGCGGCCACGGCTGCATCTCGGTGGTGGCGAACGTCGCCCCGCGCCTCTGCGCCGACCTGCAGGAGGCGACGCTCGCGGGCGACTACGCCAGGGCGCTGACCCTCCAGGACAGGCTGTTCCCCCTGCAGACCGGCCTGTTCGCCGAGGCCAACCCGGCGCCGGTGAAGTACGCGCTGTCGCGGCTCGGCCACATGACCGACGAGCTGCGCCTGCCGCTGGTGCCGGTGACCGAGCCCACCAAGCGCATCGTCGACGACGCCCTGCGCCACGCCGGCCTGCTGGTCGACTGAGGGAAGTCACGCATCATGGCCCCGAAACCGGAGCCCAGTCGGCGCATCGTCGCCGACAACCGCGCCGCGCGCTATCACTACACGATCGAGGACACGCTCGAGGCCGGCATCGCGCTGACCGGCACCGAGGTGAAATCCCTGCGCGGCGGCAAGGCGACGATCGGCGAGGCCTATGCCGGACCCTCCGGCAACGACCTGATGCTGTTCAACGCCTACATCCCGGAATACCTGGAGGCGAACCGCTTCAACCACGACACCAAGCGCCCGCGCCGCCTGCTGCTGCACCGCCGCCAGATCAACAAGCTGATCGGCGCCACGCAGCGCCAGGGCTACACGGTGGTGCCGCTGAAGATCTACTTCAACGACAAGGGACGGGCGAAGGTCGAGCTCGGGCTCGGCAAGGGCAAGCAGGCCCACGACAAGCGCGAGGCGGTCAAGGAGCGCGACTGGCAGCGCGACCGGGCGCGGCTGCTGCGCGACCGGGGCTGAGGCCGGGCCGTCATCGCGAGCGCAGCGAAGTGACCCAGGGCAGCGCGACGTCTGAAGACGCGGCGCTCCTGGATTGCTTCGCTCCGCTCGCAAAGACGATCGTTCCGACAGGGGGGCGCGCAGGCCGTGATGCGCTCGCCTTGCGCTGACCGCGCGATGTCACAAGATCCCGGATTAGCCGGTGCGGCGTCCCGAGCCTGCGATCCTGCGGAGCGACCCATGCCCTCCCCCCACGATACCCTGCCCGACGACCTGCCGGTCCCCGTCGACGACGGCGCGGCCGATCACCTGCGCGGGATGCGCCTGCCCGACGTGTCGCTCACCGCCACGGACGGCCGCACGGTCTCGCTGGCGCGGCTGCCGGGCCGCACCGTGGCCTACGCCTACCCGCGCACCGGCGAGCCGGGCCGGCCGGGCCTGACGCCCGACTGGGACGCGATCCCCGGCGCCCGGGGCTGCACGCCGCAGGCCTGCGATTTCCGCGATCACCACGCCGCGCTGACGGCCCGGGGCGTCGCCCAGGTCTTCGGCCTCTCGACCCAGACGAGCGCCTACCAGCGGGAGGCGGCCGAGCGCCTGCGCCTGTCCTTCTCGCTGCTGTCCGATCCGCACCGGGCCCTCGCGATGGCGGCGCGCCTGCCCACCTTCGAGGCCGGCGACCAGGTGCTGCTGCGCCGCCTCACCCTGGTGATCGACGACGGCGTCGTGAGCGAGCTGTTCTACCCGGTCTTCCCGCCGGACCGGAGCGCCCGGCAGGTCCTCGACTGGCTCGACGGGGCCGGCGCCTGAGGCGCTACTCCTCCTCGGCCTCCGGCTGGCGGATGCCGTAGCGGTTCTCCAGGCCCGGATTGGCCCTTCCCTCCCCGCGGTAGCGGGTCGGCGCCTCGCCGGAGGCCCGCGCCGGGCGCTCGCCGGGCTCGCGCCCGATCCGGCCCGCGAGGCTCGCGAGGTCGACGAACTCGTCGGCCTGCCGCCGCAACTCGTCGGAGATCATCGCCGGCTGGGTCTGGATCGTGGAGATTACCGTCACCTTCACGCCGCGCCGCTGCATCGCCTCGACGAGCGAGCGGAAATCGCCGTCGCCGGAGAACAGGATCATGTGGTCGATGTGCGGGCTGAGCTCGAGGGCGTCGATCGCCAGCTCGATGTCCATGTTGCCCTTGTACTTCCGCCGCCCCATCGAGTCCGTGAACTCCTTCACGGGCTTGGTCACGACGCGGTAGCCGTTGTAGTCGAGCCAGTCGATCAGCGGCCGGATCGAGGAGTATTCCTGATCCTCGATCATGGCCGTGTAGTAGAATGCCCGCAGGAGGTTCTCCCGCGACTGAAATTCCTTGAGCAGCTTCTTGTAGTCGATGTCGAAACCGAGGGCCTTGGTGGTGGCGTAGAGGTTGGCGCCGTCGATGAAGATGGCGCTGCGCTGGGTGACTGGCATGAACAGGTCAGGTCCCGAAAAATCGTGGGTGACAGGAAATCGTCTGAACAATCGGTCAGGGTTCGCCCGGGGCGAAAGGCCGGGGCGCGTGGCCGGGACGGTGCGCCGCGATCGCGGCCGCCGCGCTCTGCAAACCGGGGTGGACCGGCGCGGTCGATGACCCGCGCCACCGACGCCCCGTCCGCCGGACCATTCGTTTCAAACGGGTCCGTGTCAAGCAGAGCACGGGATTGTGCGGTCGTGAAAAGCTGAACTCTCGGGGCGGATTAATTGACCACGACAGGGCTTCGTCGTGAAAACGGTGGTTTACGTAAGTTGATCCTGTAAACCTCAGATGCGCCGCGCGCCGCGCGCCGCGCGCCGCGCCCCGCGACCCTCGGCCTCAGCCGTTCACGCGCTCCACGCTGTTGACCGGGCGCTTGCCGCGCAGTTCGGCGATGATCGCGTTGAGATGCTGGAGATCCCAGACCGACAGGTCGATGGTGATGTCGGTGAAGTCCTGGGTTCGCCGCTTCATCGAGATGTTGTCGATGTTGCCGTCGTGGTCGGCGATCACCTGGGCGATCTGGGCGAACACCCCGGGCTCGTTGATCGACTTGAGCGCCAGCCGGGCGGGGAAGCGCTCGCCGCCGAGCGCCTCCGTGTCCCAGCGGACGTCGAGCCAGCGCTCCGGCTCGTTGTCGAAGGCCGCGAGTGCCGCCGACTGGATCGGGTAGACCGTCACGCCGACGCCGGGGGTCAGGATGCCGACGATCCGGTCGCCCGGGACCGCGCCGCCGTTCGGCGCGAAGGTGACCGGCAGGTCGCCCGCGAGGCCGCGGATCGGGATGGCGTCGCTGCGATCCGCGTCCTCCCCCTCCTTGCCGCCCTCCTTGCCGCCCTCGGCGCCCGGGAAGGTCAGCCGCATGGTCTGGTCGGAGGAGCGCACGAGCCGGCCGGCGCCGCTGGCGGCGCCCTGCGCGGCGGAGGGCCGGCGCTCGTCGCGGTGGTCGGGATAGACGGCGCGGACGACGTCGCCCGAGAACATCTCGCCCCGCCCCACGGCGGCGAACACGTCCTCGGTCGTCGCGCGGGCGAGCCGCGGCAGGGCGCCCCGGAGCTTGTCCTCCGAGAAGGTCTTGGCGGCGCGCTCGAAGGCCCGGTCCAGGATCTGCCGTCCGAGGCCGGCATATTGCCGCCGCACGGCGGTGCGGGTCGCCCGCCGGATCGCCGCGCGGGCCTTGCCGGTCACCACGAGGGATTCCCAGGCCGCCGGGGGCGAGGCCCCGTCGGAGCGGCTGATCTCGACCTCGTCGCCGTTGGCGAGTTCGTGCAGCAGCGGCGCCATCCGGCCGTTGATCTTGGCGCCCACCGCGGTGTTGCCGACGTCGGTGTGGACCGCGTAGGCGAAGTCGATCGGCGTCGCGCCGCGCGGCAGGGCGATCAGCCGGCCCTTCGGGGTGAAGCAGAACACTTGGTCTTGGAACAGCTCCAGCTTGGTGTGCTCCAGGAACTCCTCGGGGCTGTCGCCCTCGGCGAGGAGCTCGATGGTCCGGCGCAGCCACTGGTAGGCGCCGCTCTCCGCGGCGAGCCGCGGATGCACGCTGCCCTCGGCGCGGGCCGGGTCCTTGACCAGCTCGGTGCCGATCTCCTTGTAGTGGGCATGCGCGGCGATGCCGTACTCGGCGATGTCGTCCATGGCGCGGGTGCGGATCTGCAGCTCGACGCGCTGGCTCTTCGGCCCGATCACCGTGGTGTGGATCGAGCGGTAATCGTTCTGCTTCGGGGTCGAGACGTAGTCCTTGTACCGGCCCGGAACCATCGGCCAGCTGGTGTGGACGATGCCGAGCGCCGCGTAGCAATCCTGCACGGTGTCGACGACCACGCGGAAGCCGAAGATGTCGGAGAGCTGCTCGAAGGCGACGGACTTGCGCTCCATCTTCGACCAGATCGAGAACGGGCGCTTCTGCCGGCCGCTGACCTCGGCGGTGATCCCCTGCGCGCCGAGCTTCTCGGTGAGCACCTGCGCGATGGTCTCGACGACGGTCTCGGACTTGGCGGAGAGCCGCGTCAGGCGCTGGGTGATGGTGGCGTAGACCTCCGGCTCCAGGTTGCGGAAGGCTAGATCCTCCAGCTCCTCGCGCAGCTCCTGCATGCCCATGCGGCCGGCGAGCGGCGCGTAGATGTCCAGCGTCTCCTGCGCGATGCGGCGACGCTTGTCGTCGCGCATGTGCTGGAGGGTCCGCATGTTGTGCAGGCGGTCGGCGAGCTTGACCAGCAGCACGCGGACATCCGCCGCGACCGCGAGCAGCAGCTTGCGGAAGTTCTCGCCCTGCGCGGCCTGCTTGGAGACGAGGTCGAGGCGCTTGAGCTTGGTCAGACCGTCGACCAGGGCGCCGATCTCCGGCCCGAACAGCCGGCGGATCTCCTCGAGCGTCGCCTCGGTGTCCTCGACGGTGTCGTGCAGCACCGCGGCCACGATGGTGGCGTCGTCGAGGTGGAGGTCCGTGAGGATCGCCGCCACCTCGAGGGGGTGGGCGAAGAACGGGTCGCCCGAGGCGCGCTTCTGCGTGCCGTGCGCCTGCATGGCGTACACGTAGGCGCGGTTGAGCAGCGCCTCGTCGGCGGCCGGGTTGTAGCGCTTGACCCGCTCGACGAGCTCGTACTGGCGCATCATCCGCCGGGACGGGGCCGGCGCGTCCGGCGTCGTGCGCGGGGTCTGGATCACGCGCGATTGTTCCGCAACCGCCGGGACGGCGCCAGCCCCCGGCGGCGGGGCCGCGTCGGATGCCGGCGGGCCGGCCACGGAACGAGAGAACCCGGCGTCTCCGCCGGGTCCGGTCTCTGTCAGGTCGCGCCCATCCAGGCCCACGTGTCCAGGCTCACTCGCCCTCGTCGTCGGTCTCGACCGGCGGGGCGAGGTTCTCGAGGCCGCGCAGCAGGTCCTCCTCGCTCATGCGGTCGAACTGGACCGCCGCGTCGTCGCTGGAGGATTGCGGCGCCACCGCGGCGGCGGCCGGCGAGCTCGACAGCAGCGGCACGGTCTCGGCCTCGGGCTCGTCCACCTCGACGTACTTCTGCATCGAGTGGATCAGCTGCTCCTTGAGGTCGTCGGCCGTGATGGTCTCGTCGCCGATCTCGCGCAGGGCCACGACCGGGTTCTTGTCGCGGTCGCGGTCGATGGTCAGCGGGGCGCCGGCGGCCAGGAGGCGGGCCCGGTGGCTCGCCAGCAGCACCAGCTCGAAGCGGTTCTCGACCTTCTCGATGCAGTCTTCGACGGTGACGCGCGCCATGCGGGGCGGCTCCTTGGGCTTGAGCGACGGGTGATGTCGGGTATGGCGTCACTCTACACCGGATGCCGTTGTGCAACAAGCACAGCGGGTTGCGCGGGGCGCGCGTCCGGCGCGAACCCGGCGCGCGTCCGGCGCGCGTGCCGGTCCTGTCGGGCCGGACGCCGAGGGGCCGGACGCCGAGGGGCCGGAGGACCGCGTCGCTGCGGCATCATGGTGCGGCGCATTGTTGACACCCAGCGCCGCGGGTGCCAGTGCGCGCGCCATTCCAGAGTTTCGGCCGACACGGGCGGCGTTCGCGCGCCGCGCGGCGTCGGCGACCAGGACGCAACATGCGCGCACTCATCTTTCCGGGCCAGGGCAGCCAGGCGGTCGGCATGGCGCGGGACCTCGCCGAGGCCTTCCCGCAGGCCCGGGCCGTGCTCGACGAGGTCGACGCCGCCCTGGGCGAGAACCTGTCGCGGCTGATGTTCGAGGGGCCGGTCGAGGCGCTGACCCTCACGACCAACGCCCAGCCGGCCCTGATGGCGGCGAGCCTCGCGGTGCTGCGTGTGCTGGAGGCCGAGCGCGGCCTCGACCTCGGGCGCGACGTCGCCTGCGTGGCCGGCCACTCGCTCGGCGAGTACGCCGCGCTCGCGGCCGCCGGCAGCCTCACCGTCGCGGACGCCGCCAGGCTGCTGCGCCTGCGCGGCGAGGCCATGCAGGCGGCCGTCGCGCCGGGCGCCGGCGCCATGGCGGCGCTGATCGGCACCGATCTCGAGGCCGCCCGGTCCGTCGCCGAGGCGGCGGCCGACGAGGCCGGCGACGGCGCGGTCTGCGACGTCGCCAACGACAACGGCGGCGGCCAGGTGGTGCTCTCCGGCGACCGCGCGGCCGTGGAGCGCGCCGTCGGCATCGCCACCGGCCGCGGGATCAAGCGCGCCGTGATGCTCAACGTCTCGGCGCCGTTCCACTGCCGCCTGATGGCCCCGGCCGCCGAGGCCATGGCCCGGGCGCTCGCCGAGGTCGCGCTGGCGGCCCCGCGCGTCACCCTCTACGCCAACGTCGCGGCCGCCCCGGTCACCGATCCGGAGGCGATCCGCGCGGCCCTGGTCGAGCAGGTCACCGGCACCGTGCGCTGGCGCGAGAGCGTCGCCGCCATGGCCGCCTCCGGCGTCGACCGGTTCTACGAGCTCGGCGCCGGGAAGGTCCTGACCGGCCTCGTCAAGCGCGTCGCCCCCCAGGCGAGCGCCGCCGCAATCGGCACCCCCGCCGACGTCGCCGCCTTCGCGCTCTGACCCGCGCGCTCTGATCCGACGGAGTCCCGCATGTTCGATCTCACCGGCCGCAAGGCCCTCGTCACCGGCGCGACCGGCGGTCTCGGCCAGGCGATCGCCCGGGCCCTGCACGCGCAGGGCGCCGCCGTGGCGCTCTCGGGCACGCGGCCCGCGGCCCTGGAGGCGCTCGCCGCCGAGCTCGGCGAGCGCGCCAGCCCCGTCGCGGCCGACCTGTTCGACAAGGACTCGGTCGAGGGCCTCGTCCCGGCCGCCGAGGCCGCGATCGGCCCGCTCGACATCCTCGTGAACAATGCCGGCATCACCCGCGACAACCTCTTCATGCGGATGAAGGACGAGGAGTGGGAGCAGGTGATCGCCGTCAACCTCACCGCCGCCTTCCGCCTGTCGCGGGCCGCCGTGAAGGGCATGATGCGCCGCCGCTCCGGGCGGATCGTCAACATCGGCTCGGTGGTCGGCAGCACCGGCAATCCCGGCCAGGGCAACTACGCCGCCGCCAAGGCGGGGCTCGTCGGCATGACCAAGGCGCTCGCCGCCGAGGTCGCCTCGCGGGGAATCACCGTCAACTGCATCGCGCCGGGCTTCATCAGCTCGCCCATGACCGACGCCCTCAACGAGAAGCAGCGCGAGGGCATCCTCGCCCGCGTGCCCGCCGGGCGGCTCGGCGAGGGGTCGGAGGTCGCGGCGGCCTGCCTCTACCTCGCCTCCGCGGAGGCGGGCTACGTCACCGGCCACACGCTGCACGTGAATGGCGGGATGGCCATGTACTAGGGCGCGTATACCGGTTCCCGGCCGGCGGGAACGGCGCGCGAATCACCCCCGCCGACACGCAAGTGCCACACCCATGAAGGCTTTCTGAACGGGCCCTCGCCAGGGCTGGAACCCTGTGCTACCACGCCCCGCAGCCGTACAGGGGGTTGACGGTTCAGCGGGTTTTCAGTCCAAGGCCCTCCGGCGGGGGCGTCCCGGCTCACGCGCCGGTTCACCTCAGAAGCACGCGCGATCGGACACCGGCCCGTCACAACAAGCCCGCAGGGGCGCGACGCGGCCACGGCACCACCCCGAGAAGACTGACAGACCAGAAGGACGAGGACGGAAGACCGATGAGCGATATCGCTGAGCGCGTGAAGAAGATCGTCGTCGAGCACCTGGGCGTGGAGCCCGAGAAGGTGGTCGAGAGCGCCAACTTCATCGACGACCTCGGTGCCGACAGCCTCGACACCGTCGAGCTGGTCATGGCCTTCGAGGAGGAATTCAACGTCGAGATCCCGGACGACGCTGCCGAGACGATCCAGACGGTCGGCGACGCCGTGAAGTTCCTGGAGAAGAACTCCGCCGCCTAAAGGCGCCGGGGACCGGGTTTGACGCGGCGCGGGTGAGGCGAAACAGCCCCCGCGCCGTTATGCGTTTCAAGGCTCGGAGTCGTGACGGGGCCCGCGGGGACCGATTCTGCCTCCGAGCGAGTTAGGACGATGCGCGACCGCGGCGGTGCCGGCGGGACGGCGCCTCAAGACGGGACAGGGCACATGCGGCGGGTGGTGGTCACGGGTCTGGGGATGGTCACGCCGCTGGGCAGCGGGGTGGAGCACACCTGGAGCCGGCTGATCGCGGGCGACAGCGGCGCCGGCCCGATCCGCGGCTTCGAATCCGCCGACCTGCCCTGCCGGATCGCCGCGCAGGTCCCGTTCGGCGACGGCACCGACGGCACCTTCAACCCCGACCTCGTGATGGAGGTGAAGGAGCAGCGCAAGGTCGACCCGTTCATCGTCTACGCGATGGCGGCGGCCGACGAGGCCCTGAAGGATGCCGGCTGGCTTCCTAAGAGCCACGAGGACCAGTGCGCCACCGGCGTGCTGATCGGCTCCGGCATCGGCGGCATCGGCGGCATCTACGACGCCTCCGTGACCCTGCACGAGAAGGGCCCGCGCCGGATCTCGCCGTTCTTCATCCCGGGCCGGATCATCAACCTCGCCTCAGGCCAGGTCTCGATCGCGTACGGCCTCAAGGGGCCGAACAACGCCGTGGTGACGGCCTGCTCCACGGGCGCCCACGCCATCGGCGACGCGAGCCGCCTGATCGCGCTCGGCGACGCCGACGTGATGGTGGCGGGCGGCGCCGAGTCGCCGGTGAACCGCCTGTCGATCGCGGGCTTCTCCGCCTGCCGGGCCCTGACCACGGGCTTCAACGACACGCCCGAGAAGGCCTCGCGCCCCTACGACCGCGACCGCGACGGCTTCCTCATGGGCGAGGGCGCCGGCATCGTGGTGCTGGAGGAATACGAGCACGCCAAGGCCCGCGGCGCGAAGATCTACGCCGAGGTGGTGGGCTACGGCCTCTCGGGCGACGCCTACCACATCACCTCCCCATCCCCGGACGGCGACGGCGCCTTCCGCTGCATGACCGCCGCGGTGAAGCGCGCCGGGATCGCGCCGTCCGAGATCGGCTACATCAACGCCCACGGCACCTCGACGCCCATGGGCGACGAGCTGGAGCTGAAGGCCGTGGAGCGCCTCCTGGGCGACGCCGCCGCGAACGCGACCATGTCGTCCACCAAGAGCTCGGTCGGCCACCTGCTGGGCGCCGCCGGCTCGGTCGAGGCGATTTTTTCCATCCTCGTCCTGCGCGACAACGTCATCCCGCCGACGCTCAACCTCGACAACCCCTCCGTCCAGACCAAGATCGATCTGGTGCCATTCGAGGCGAAGCGGAAGCAGGTCGACGTGGTGCTGTCGAACTCGTTTGGATTCGGGGGGACGAATGCCAGCTTGGTGATGCGGCGAGTGTCTTAACTTGCTGATCAATCAGAATGTGATTTGCCGAGCACAATAGCTCCATGGCTTAGCTCGTGCTCAGCAAACGTCGATCGTAGTGCCAAACTCTAAGCCGCAGCTAAGATTCGTTCGCGTAGCTTGTTCCGCAACACTGCCGACTTGGCAAAAATTCTACGATTCAGCTCGTTGATGCCTTCCATTTTTTCGATTTTCTCAATTTCTCCCATTATTTTATCGAAGTGATTGGCAATTTTTGCCTGATCAGAAAGAACATCTGTTAATTTTTTGCTGTATTTCTCTGCCGATTTCTTGTTGAGATCTAAGTTCTCGGCTTTGTTGACGAGGTATTTAAAGCCCATTATGGTTTGATATCTATAAACTCTGAATCTCTGATATCTTGAGTCGAGATTCCGGTTTCGAAAAAGCTGTTCAAGCTTGAATATCGCGTATGCAGCGGCGTGATATGGAAATAAATTATGCGAATTGTTAAAAATTCTGTTGCCGACGAACGGTAGTAACCCTGAATAATACTTTGTAACTTGATGGGGTTCATCAAGCATCATGGCTGAAAATGCTTTGAGCAGACCTTCTGGCGTTGTGATTCTAACTTTTTCCACGCCAGGAATGCCAACGTACTGCCCACGCCTTCTCTCGTAAAGCAATTGGAGTTCGCCAACAAAATTCTTATCAAAAAACAATTCAATCTGCTTTTGATAAGGTTCTAACGCCCAGAACTGGGTTTTCGCAACCTCGTTTTGCCTATTTGATCCTTTTATGATTTCGCTTGTTACATCCTCGTTCTCCGTGGAGATTATTTTGATTGGCACCACAATAGATGCATCCATCGAAGATCTTTTATCGAATATAACGTGACTGGTCTGGCATCCGTTTACTATCTGATAATCCTGCAGCACAAATTTGTTTCCTGCGCGCGTCAAGCTCCGAGCAACGATAGTTATTCCATTATTACGTAGCGGGAATTCGCTTTTTGTGTCGGATACCAATGTTTCGCCAATTTTTTTATTGACGTCGCTATCGGCTAATACATCGCGTACGTTGTCGGAGAAAATAAATTTCCTAATATTTTCGTTTTCATCGAGGATAAGCTTCATGAACTCGTTGGAGCCAATCACTCCAATATAGGCTTCCTTTACGTTCGGTATATTTGGGAGCGCGACGCTCGCTGGAAATTCTATTGTTGCACTTACGGAGTTCTTTGATTTAAAATACAAATCTTGAATAGACTTTGTGTCTAGCGATCGGAATGATACTTTAGAGAATATGTTTAAATTCTTGAGCTGTTCGATCTTTTGCTCAATTAGTGCGTTAAGATTCGTATCATTGGACCACTTGCCAAGGGAAGCAAAGAAAATAGTTAGTTGGGGCAACCTGCGGGTGAACAAATGCGCTTGATCATAAATTTTGTTTTTAATGTCGAATTTTGACTTTACCTCAATTCCCTGGACAAATTTTATATCTTTACTGAAGAAATCTATAATCGCGGATAGAGTTTTCAACATCTCTCCCGAATCGAAATGGTTCGAAGTCTTGCTCTGTATAAAAACAAAATCGCATTCCAAAGTCTTTGTTGCTTGGACTATGTCGTCAAATTGGTCGTCTTCCTCTATCATTGTGTCATTGACGATGATAGCAATGCCGTCGATTCCAAATTCTGTTTGACCCGTAGCTAAGTCTGAAACTGTAAACTCGCCGGGAAAGACATCAGATACTGCTAGATTATTGACAAAATGTTCGAATTTTTCTTCATCAGTTTGATTCTCAAGGTTTTGAGCGATCGAGAATTCTTTTAGGAGCGAAGCAGTTACCGGGTCTAGCGCCATCTGACGACCTTAGGTGGTGGAACCTTGGCTTTGATGACGCTATAGGTTGAATTTAATCGTGTCTACCACCCGCGTCGCTCATCCTCCCCCGGCACTCGCCCCTGCGGCGTGAGCGCGTGCACCACCTCCGGCAGGGCATGGGCGAGCTGCGACAGCAGCGTCTCGCGGTCCAGCCCGGTCTGCTGCTGGAGGGTGTCCACCGTGTCGGGGCCGAGCGCCCGGGCGAGCTGGTCCGGGGCCACCGGGCGGTTGGTGCCGTGGCCGATCCAGGACTCCATCACGTCGCCGAGGCCGCCCTGGCGGAACCGGTCGACCAGCCCGTCGAGGCCGCCGAGATCCCCCTGCCCGTCCGGGGCGGGGCGGCTCGGCGGCGGGGCGTCGCCGGGGCCGTCGAGCATGCCGGAGAGGTCCGAGAAGTCGCCGGGCGGCAGGGACGGGTCCGCCGGCCCGCCCGGGCCGCCGTCGCGGCGGCCACCGTACTGGTCCCAGCCGCCGATGTCGCCGTTCTCGTCGGGGTGGCGCCCGCCGGCATCGGCGGGGTGCTGGCCGGGATCGCGCCCGTAGGGTCCGGCGCCGCCGGAGCGGTCGGCCTCGGGGCCGGGCTCGCCCCGGTGCCCGCGGCCGAAGATGTCGCCGAAGCTGCCGCTGGCGCCCTTGGCCAGCAGGAGCATCAGGAGTGCCTTGACCAGGGGCGACATGCCCCCGGACCCCTGCTTCTGCCCGCCGAACACCTGACCGAGCACGCCGCCGATCGCCGATTCGAGCAGTCCCATGCGCGTCTCCCCCCTAGGCCCGGGCCGGACGGGCCCGGGCGAACAACATTCCGGGGCGGGCGCGGGTTGCCTCGCTCAGCGGGCCGGCGTCGCGAGCGCCGCCTGCGCGGTGCCGCCACCGGTCGTGGCGTCGGCGGGCTCGACCAGCGGCACCGTCGCGGCCGAGAGGATCAGTCCGGCCAGGAACAGGCCGGTGGCGGCGGCGCCGGCGCGGGGGCGCGGCAGGCGAACGGCGCGGCGTCGCGCGGGATGGGGACTGTCGACGGTCCTGGGCATCGCGGCCTCTCCGGGTTCGGGGCGGGCCCTCGGGCCCTTTCTGCCGGAAAAACGCCGTCGGGGGGCGGAGAGGTTCCCGCGCCGTCAGGTCCGGCCGGCGAGGCGGCGTCCCAGCGCCCCGAGCAGGCAGGCCGCGCAGTAGGCCGGCAGCATCAGGGCAGCGCCGTCGAGCCACAGGCCGGGCAGCCCGGGCACGAACCCGGCGATCGCCGCCGCGGCCACGAGCCCCGCGACCACGCAGAGCCCCAGCGAGGCGGCGAGGCGGTCCGGCCAACCGACCAGCGCGCCGACCACGAGGCCGAGCGCGGCCGCCCCGGCGAGCCCGGGCCAGAATCCGGCGAGCAGCAGCGTCACGGCCGTCCGGCCTCCCTGCGGGCGCGATGGTGGCGCGCGGCCGGGCGCGCGGATGGGCGCGGCCCGGCTGGCGGGCGCGCGGCGGAGCGGATCTCCCTCACGGCAGCAGCGCGAAGACGACGGGGCCGCCCGGCCCGTCCGGCCCGGCCGTGACCTGCTCCGGCCGGGCTCCGGCCTGGAGGAGGTACTCCACCACCGCCTGGGCGCGCAGGCGCGGCAGGTCGACCGGCGGCTCGTCGGGGGCCTCGGCGGGCTTCTTCGCCGCCGCCTTGCCGGGCCCGGCCGGCTCCTTCCTGGCCGCGCCCGCCTTGCTCCGATCCTTCGTCGCGTCCTTGGCCGCGTCCTTCATCGCGTCCTTGGCCGCGATTTTGGCCGCGTGCGTCGCGGCTTCCTTGGGCGCCGGGGCCGGCGGCGCGGGGGTGGCCGGCTTGGCGGCGTCGGCGACCCGGGTCGGCTCGGCGGTCGCGCCCTCCCCCGGTGCCGGTCCGGCGGCCGGGGTCGCGGGCGGCTTCGCCGGGTCGGCGGGGCCGGAGACCGCGACGCGCAGCGACGGGCAGGTCTTCGCCAGGGCGGCCAGCGCGTCGAGGGTCGGGTAGAAGGCGGGCGTCAGCACGGCGCCGCCCGCGGGGAAGTGCAGGTCCGCCCCCGCCAGGGCGGCGCTGAAGTCGGCGCGGCAGGTGGCGGGGTCGCGCCGCTCCGCCGCGTCCCGGGCCGTGACGCTGGCCTGCCCGGTCCAGCCCGGGGGCAGCGCCTCGGCGAGCCGGTCGGGGGTGCGCGCGGCGCCCTCCCGGTAGAGGCTCTCGCCGGTGAGCGTCACGGCGCGGTCCGAGACCGCGACGGTCCCGTCCGCGAGGTTCGTCACCAGCGGGGCGGCGGCGGCCAGCGCGTCCCCGAGATCCGGCGGGGCGCCGTCGGCGAGGCGGGTGCGGTCGATGACCGGCTCCCGGAACAGGCGCGGGCGCAGGGCGGCCAGTACCCGCTCCCGGGTCGCGGCGTCCGGCAGGTGGCCGGTGAGGGTCACGGCGTCGGCGGTCCGGCGGATCGCCACCCGGTAGGGCGAGAGCGGCCGCGCCGTGAGCGCCACCCGCCCGGCCGCCACGCCGGCGGGCCGGCCCTCGCGCATCAGCGCCTCGGCGTCGGGGAGCGCCTGCCCGTCGATGGCGTCGCCGGTCACCGAGACCGCCCCGTCCTGGAACACGACCTGCCCGGACTGGATCAGCTCGGCGAGCTTGAACGCGAAGGCGATGAGGCTCTTCGGGTCGATCGCCGGGTCGAGCCCCCGGGCGGCCAGGAGCCGGTCCTCCACGGTGCCGCCCGCCGCGGCCTCGGTGGCGGCGCGCAGGGCGGCCTCGCGGTCGGCCGCCGAGGGGGCGAAGCCGTCGAGGACGATGCCCCGGCCCGATTTCTCCACGGCGAACCGGTACGCGGCCACCTTCGGGGGCAGGATCTCGACCCGCCCGACGCTGAACCCCTCCGGCGGGTCCGACAGGGCGGCCCGCAGGGCCTCGTAGGCCGGCACGTCGAGGGCCTCGCCCGACAGGCTGAGCACGGTGTCGCTGAGCGCCGCCCGCCCGCCTTTGGCGAGGCCGGAGAGCCGGGCCGCCAGGAACGCGGCCGCGCCGGCGAAATCCGGCGGCGCGCCCCGGGCGGCCCGGGCGGTGTCGTCGAGGCCGGTGCCGGGATCGAGGGCGCCGGCGATCCGCGCCTCCAGGGCCCGCCGGCCGATCTCCACCGGGCGGCTGCCTTCGAGGGCGATCCGGTTCTGACCCGTGCGGATCGCCGCCCACTGGAAGGGCGCGGCGGTCTCCACGATGCCGAGTTCGGAGACGATGCGGCGCGGGCCGTCGAGGGCCGCGAGGCGGGACAGCACGGTGGCGCGCTCGGCGACGTCCGGCGCCTCGCCGGCGGCCACGAGGTCGCGCCCGACGGCCTCCAGGCGCAGCCACGGCTCGCCGGTGGCGGTGGCCGTGCCGGCGGCGATCGCCGCGCCCTCCGCCGCGAGGCCGTCGGCGATCCGCGGGGCGGCGTAGAGGGTCGCGCTCGCCCAGATCAGCGCGAGGGCCGGGAGGCCGGCGAGCCAGCCGGCGCCGCGCAGGCCTTGGGCGAGAGTTTCGGGCAACGGCACGGTCGCAGGTTCGGGCGCGGGTCGGGACGTGGGGGCAGGCGGATCCGGTGCCGAGAGCACACCGTCTTTCCGGCAGCATGAAGGCCGGCGGCCTCCTTTCTCCCACGGGCCAGCGCCGCGCCGCGTCCCCGCGCCGCCGGAACCGGCCGGACGCCCTCCGGTTTCCGAGCCAGACCCCGTCCCCGCTGAGGAGCGTGCCATGCGATCCATCCTCGCCGCCGCCCTGCTGCCGGCGATCGCCGTCCCGGCCGGGGCCCAGAGCCTGTCGGCATCGCTGGAGCCGATCACCCCTGTCGCCAATCCGGGCCAGCTGAGCCTCGGCGGCAGTTCCACCACCGGGCCGTTCCCGACCGTCTCGGCGCAGACCGGCGGCCTCGTGAATGCCGGCCAGCTGAGCTTCGGCGGGGGCGGCGGCGGTGGCGGCGGCCGCATCGGCGCGTCGGGCGGCCTCTCGGCCGGGACGACGCTCGGCGCCACGACCGCCGGTTCGGGCGCGACGGGCCAGCTCGGCGGCCTGGGATCCACCGCGACCGGCGGTGCCGGCGTCACCGGCACGACCCTCGGGACCGGCGGGACGATCGGCGCCACCGGTGCCCGCAGCGGCCTCAGCGGCGCGTCCCGCACGGGCCTGGGCTCGACCGCGGGGAGCCTCCTGACACCGACCCTCGGAACGGGCGGTCTCGGGGGTGGGTCGGGCCTGTCCCCCGGCCTGGGCATCGGGCTCTCGGGAGCCGGCCTCGGCGCAGGTGTCGGCGCAGGTGTCGGCGCAGGTGTCGGCGCAGGCGTTGGAGTAGGTGTCGGCACGGGCCTCAACGCTGCCGGAAGCCTCGGCTCCTCGCTCGCGACCGGCTCGTCCGGCGTCGCGTCGGCCGGTCTCGGCAGCGGCGTGGCCGCGTCGGGCATCGGCGCGACGGGCGCCACCCTGTCCCCCGGCGGTCTGTTCGGGCTGTTCGGACTGTTCGGGCTCGGGACCGGAACGGCCGCGAGCGGGGCCACGGCCGCGACGGTTTCCGGGACGGGCGGCGCCGGCACGGGCGGCGCCGGGATCCCCGGGACGCCCGGGCTGCCCGCGGACGATCCCGCCCAGGCGGCCCGCACCCTGGCGACCGGCGGCGGGGCGATCGGCGGTGCCGGGATCGGCGGCGCGGCGGCCGCGCCGGTCCGGACCGGCGACCTCTGCGGCGGGCCCTTCGCCGAAGCCTGCCTCGGCCAGGGGTTCTGAGCGGCCTCCGGGGCCGGAACCGCGCCGAACCGCTGCCGTTCCTTCTGTGCCGGCACCTCGGCCGGGACAGGAGACAGAGATGAACGTCATGCTGGGCCGCGTCTCGCTCGCGGCCGCTCTCGTGATCGGCGTCTCGAGCGCTGCCCTGGCGCGCGATGCCGGGCCGAAGGCCCACGGCGCCAAAGGCACGGCCGGCCTGCACGGGATCGGCTTCAACGAGCCGAAATTCCGCTCGGACCTGCGCACCGGCAAGGAGCAGCCCTATACGTGGCCGGTGAGCGACCGCTATCGCCCGGTCTCGCAGCCCTTCTACGGTCGGGCCTACTGAGCCGCCCGGCGCACGCTCCGCCGAATGGATGAGTGGCGGCGCCCCGCTCCGCCGCGCACAACCGGGGCCGGCCCCGTTCCGTCATCGGAGCGGGCGCCGATCCGGCGATGGCCCAGAGGCACGGGGTCCGTGGCGTGCCGGCTCCCGAGGCAGGAGAGTGTGATGCATCCGCTGAACCGGCGCGTCGTCGCGGTCCCGGCCGTCGCGCTTCTGGTCGTCGCGCCCCTGCCGGGGCGCGCGGGCGAGTTCGCGCAGGTCCCGCCGGTGCCGGGCATGGCCCTGACCTTGCCCGATCCCGGCATGGCCAACGGGGCGCCCGCGCCCGCTCCGACGGCGGCACCGGCCCCCGCCGCGGCCGCGGAGCCGCCCGCTCCGGTCAGGGCGGCCTCCGTTCCGGCGGTCGAGCGCCGGTTCCGGGGCCTGGGCAGCGGGCTCTCGTCGATCGACGGGCAACTCCCGAACCAGCGCACCGGCCAGCGTCACCAGCACGTGGTCCGCGACATCTGCATCGGCTGCTGACCCGATCCGCCCCCGGTGCGGGCGCCGGCTAGTGCGGCGCCCGCGCTCGGGAATTCGCCTGGATCCAGCGCGGCGAGAGGATGTCGCCGGCCTCGGTGATGATCCAGGGTTGGGCCTCGCCGGATTCCATCGCTGCGATC
This sequence comes from Methylobacterium sp. D53M, assembly GCF_053345625.1. Taxonomy (NCBI): domain Bacteria; kingdom Pseudomonadati; phylum Pseudomonadota; class Alphaproteobacteria; order Hyphomicrobiales; family Methylobacteriaceae; genus Methylobacterium; species Methylobacterium sp. D53M. The sequence continues at coordinate 10,143 of NZ_JBKFAL010000022.1, read as the reverse complement.
GCGACGGCGAGGGCCTCGCGCAGGGTCGCGAACGGCCGCCCCTCCGCGGCGCGGGCCGGTTTGCCCTTGGGCCAGATGGTCAGTTCGGCTCGTCTGTCGAGGTCGGAGGGCGTCATCGGCGCTCTCGTGATGCTTCGCAGGGTGCTTCGGCGGGATGTGGGCGTTCTACCGTGCCTGTGTGCGTGCCTGTGTGACGCGGATCTGGCGCCGCGGTCTCCGATTCGCGCCACGGGCCGCGACGCCAGCAACGCGCGCGCTCGCCCGGCGGTTTCGATCGGTCCGGGGGCGCGCGCGAAAAACAAATCACCCGCTCCTCAAGTTTGATTTGAGAACGCGCCGGTGGAAGTTTAGTTCATTTGCATCGAATGCATGCCGCTCAGGATCGGCGCCTGAATTCACGGCTGAGAATTTCCGGGAAACACTGCAATACCGTGCCGCCATGGCGATATGGTGCAATGCGATAAATGCATGCCGCGACGCACAAATCCGTGGTCTCATGCGCTGGTCGATCGCATCCCGCGGTCGACACCGCGATCGAACCGGAGACGCACCATGCGCACGATCCTCATCCTCGCGTCGGCCGCGCTCACCTCGGCGGCCTTCACGGGCCTCGCCGCCGCCGACGACCGCCTGCACCTGACGCCGCCGCTCTATCGCGATCAGGCCCGGCCCGCCCAGCAGATCCGCGCGATCCACGATCTGACCACCACGCCCCAGCCCGTCGCCGCGCCGGCGACCGTCAATCGGACGGTCTCGTCCCTCGGCCGGCCGATCGTCCAGGCCGCCGTCGAGGCGAGCCGCTGAGCCGGCTGCCGGAGACGGGGCGCCCCGGGCGGCTCCGTCTCCGGCCGACGCTCAGACGATGTGCAATTCCTGCGCGGCCACCGACGGTTCCACGCCGCGACGGATCAGGCGCCGCGTCCGCGCCCGCTGATCGCGCGCGGTACTGAGGGCAGTCCCCGCCGCGCGGTACCCCTCGAACCACAGATCCGCCCACGCATACTGCGCCGCCATCGCGAGCAGGACGGCGTTCTCGGCCTGTCTCAGGCCTAGCCGCAGGCTCTCATCCACCAGGCGGCCAACCTCCCCGTACATCATCTCCAACTCCGCGTCCGAACACGGCCGGCAGCGCCGCGAAGGGCCGCCGGCCACCCGCCCAGAGGCCGCTCGGCTCTCACGCTCAGTGCGACGCCGCCCCGGCGGCGTCGCGAGCCGCGGCCGCCGCTTCCCGGGCCGCATCCTGCCCTCGCACCACTTTCGTGCGGACCGTGTCGGGCGCGCGCCGCGCCGCTCCGACGACGCTTCCGAAGGCCGTCCGGGCCTGCGCGAGACCGGTCTCGGCGACGTCTCGGATCCGGGTCGGGACCTCGTGGCCCGACGACTGTGCCATGCACTGTGCCATGCGTGGTCTCCTGTCGGCCGCCATCCGGGTGCGGCCGGCCCGTTTGTGCATCGCACATGGACGGACGTCCAGGGATCGCCCGCGCGTCGGCGCGACCGGTCAGATCTCCGTCTCGCGCCGGACGATCGCCTCTTCCCCGCTGCCCTTCTGCGCGAGGCCGACCTCGGGATCCTCGGTCGGGATCGTGGCCGGCGCCGCCTTGACGCGCTCCGCCGGAGGCTCGTCCGCCTCGCGCGCGTCCGGGCCGCGGCTCGTCGGGTCTGCGGTCTCGCGCGTCATGCGGTCTCTCCCTGCCTGCAGCCAACGCGACGGGGCGTGTGCGGGTCCCGGGGCTCCGTCACGATGGCGGGAGGCGCGACGCGGATCGCGGCTCTATATGGAAGGTGCGAGCAGGGAGAGTGGTGTGTTCACCGTCAAGGGGATTGATCCGTCCGGGCGCGTCATGACGTTCGCCTGCGGGACGGACGAGCAGGCGATGGAGAAGACCTGGGAGTTGGCCCGGCGCGGCTTCCGCGAGATCACGGTCGCCGATCCGAAGGGCAAGGAACTCTCCGCGGCCGCCTTCGAGCGCTCGCTCAACATCGACTGGGAGTGACGCGCGTCGGCGCGCGCCGGGAGCGCCGCCGCCCCCGAGCCTGCCGACGACACTCTGGCCGCGCCGAGCGCCGGTCGACCCGAGGCAGGCGCCTGTCAGGTCGCCTCGAGTTCGCGCCAGAGGTTCGCGCGGCCCGACCGCGCCGTCTCGGGGATGTCGGTTGTGGCGCCGATCTCCTCCGCCTTGCGCCAGATGGCGCGGCAGACGAGGATCTCGCTGCTCGCATCGATGCTGAGGATGAAGCTGTCCGGAACGATCTCGGCATCCGGGAGCGCGACCCGCACGCCGCCGGCCGACCGGTCGTAGACGATGCACGGCAAGCTTCGATGCTCGTCGACCGAGATGCTGCCGGTCTCGTTGAGAAGCGTGCGTGGAGCGCTGCGTCGTTCGAACATCACCGCCTCGAGAACCTCTGCCCGACAGGATCGGTCACCCGGGTTCAAGGGCGGTTTGCGAAATGCCTCGAATTGTCGGGAAGCTGCCGTCCCTGTGAATTCGGCGCTCTTCATGCGCGCTCGGCCGGAGGCCGGATGCGCGGAGCACCGCCGCCCGCCGAGCGACGGGGGCGACGGATCCGCAGTGACGGAGACGGCCTCGGTCGGACCGCTCGGCGCGTGTGACCGGCCTCAGGATCGACCTACTCGGTCACGACCTCGACGAGGGTGGTGAGAAAGCCCAGCGCGACGGCCCCGATGCCGCCCATGAAGGCCGCATCCCACCCGGCGAACTCCCTCGACTGGGGCGCGCGCAGGAAGGCGAACAGCGTCACGGCGGCCCCGCAGACGACGAGAGCGAGGGCCAGCAGGATCGATCGAGACATGGCGTTTCCCTATGCGCCGGTCTCGCGGCCCTTGAGGGCTCTTGTAAACGGACGAGTGCGACCGGCTTGATCTGTTCAGTCTCGTCCGTCGTCGAAACATGACAGACGAGAGCGCGGTGAACAAGGTGTTCATCTGTTCTGCACTGCGGAACAGCGGCCGGAATGACGCTCTCATCTGATCCGCACAGGACTGAAGTCGCGCGCGGCCAGGGCTGCCCTTCACGAGGGGCTTCGGCCGGCCGCGGGGAGTGCCCCGCCGGGACGGGATCCGGCGCGGTCAGTCGATGAAGACGCGGACGCCGTCCGTGTTGAGCAGGTCGCGCTGGTCGGCGCACCATTGCTCCGGTCCGACCGCGGCGATCTCGTCCGCGACCCGCCGGCCCTCCTCGGCGATGGCGTTCCGGGCACGCTGGTGGCCGAGGCCGGCGTCGAGGGCTCGGCGGACCGTGCGGGACAGGCCCTCGGACACCGTGTCGTCGATGGTGTAGAGCTTGCGGCAGTGCAGGACGATGCCGGCCTGCGCGCCGACGATCCGCACGAGACCCCGGATCGTCTCCGCGCGCTTGGTGTCGTCTGCCTCCTCGGCAGCCCGGGCGGTGCCCGGCACGACCGCCGTTCCCAGGAGGGCGGCGAACAGCAGGGCGCGAGTCATCCGGGGCATTCCTTCTGGCCGATGCCGGAGCCGTCTCCGGAACGCCGCACCGGGCGGCCGCGCCCGCCCCGTCAGATTCGGCCGGTCACTTCCGGGCGGCCATCAGGTCGTGGGTCAGAACGGTCAGCTTGCCGATCAGGTTGCTGATATCGGAGCCCTTGCACGACCATTGCGTGCCGACCGCCTCGCCATCGGCCGAGACGGAGACGACCGCCACCGAGCGCAGGCGACCCTCGCGGGCCAGGGCCAACTGATCCTGCAGCACGGCGATGATCGACGCGGTGTCCTCGTCCACGACTGCGGGCGCGATATGCGCCGGGAACGGCACGACCGAACTCGTCATCGTCTGCTCTCGCTTCATCTCGCCGACCCCTTCGGTAGCATCCTCGGGCCCCGGCGTGCGCATCAGCTTTGTGCAGAGTGTGGCAGCTTGTCCGTGTCCCGCGATGTCCTGGACGTGTGTGGCGACGATGCAACGGTCTCGGCGCGGCTCCGGGCCGCGCGGCGGAACGAGGCGCCGGGCTCCGCGGCGCTTCGTTACGAGGGGGCCCCGCCGAGCGGGGCGCCCCCGGAGGTCGTCATCCTCAGGCGGCCTTGCGGCCCTTGCGCTCGCGCTCGGCCATGGCGCCGGGCTGGCCCAGGCCGATCGCCTTGGCGAGGGCGGAGCGCTGCTCGGCGTAGCTCGGCGCGACCATCGGATAGTCCGCCGGCAGGCCGTAGCGGTCGCGGTAGCTGCGCGGATCCAGGCCGTGGCTGGTCAGGTGGCGCTTCAGCGTCTTGTAGGTCTTGCCGTCGATGAAGCTGACGATCCCGTCGTGGCGGACCGACTTGCGGATCTGGGCCGCGCTCGGCTTCTCGACCTCGGCCTGCGGGACCGCCCCGATCTCCGCCGTCAGAGTCCCGGTGACGAGCCCGCTGATCGCGCCGTGCACGCGCGCGATCAGGGCCGGAAGCTCCGCGGCCGGCACCGGATTGTTCGACACGTAGGCGGCGACGATATCGCCCGCCAGCTCGATGAAGTTGGAGTTGGGCCCTGTGGTTTCTTCTGACACTGTAAGATTCCTGGTGTGCCCCTCGCCCGGGATCTGCTACTTTTGAGCACTGAATGCAAGTTACAAAACCGTTGGCGGGCCGCTTCCGGTGCATGATCGGGGTGCCCGCCGCGGAGATCGGCCGACCATTTCTGGCGATTTCCGGCGGAGTATTTCAGGGCGCCGTCCGAGTCGGCCTATCGACTGCGGTAGAGTTTCCGCTCTGCAGAACGACCAGAACGTGCATCTGGCGGACTTGAAGTCGGCCCGGGCCGGCCCGTGGGACGTTCCGCCGTCATCCGCGGTGACGCGGCGCCCCGGTCGTGGCATGGCGCGGCCATGCTGATGCTCGCCCTCCTCATCGCCCTGCTGGCCGTCGTGGTCGCCATGTTCGTGCTGCGGCGGTGGACCGGGCGGCTGGCCTCGCTCGCGACGCTCCTGGCCGGAGCGATCATGGTCCTGTGGCTCGCCGAGGTCGGCCTGCTTCCCGGAACGCAGGGCCCGTTGACGGCGTACCGCCCCCTCGTGCCCGGGCTCGACCGGTAACGGTTCGGTAAGCGTACCGGCGGAGCATGGGGTATGCCCACGCTCTCCGCCCCGCGCCTGCTCACGTTCCTGGTGTCGGCCGTGCTGATCGGCCTCGCCGTCGCCAGCCTCTACACGCGCATCCCGATGGTCGGAAAAACCGTCGTGGCGCACCGGCAATGGTTCTTCATCGGCGCCTACGCCCTCCTCGCCCTCGGGGTGACCACCCGCAGCCTGTAGTGGACCGCGCCGCGGTCCGTTCGCCACCGCGCGCCGCGCCGAGGAGGCCGGAATGGCCCTGAAGACCACCTACCTCGTGCAGCCGTTCGAGCTGCACCGGAACCGCCTGCGGCCGGCCCGCCAGGAGCCCGCGCAGAGCGAGTTCGGCGCCCTCAAGAAGGCAGAGGCGCTGGCCGCCCGCATGCCCGGCGCGGCGGCCCTCAGGGTCGTGGCCGACGACGAGACCGGGGAACTCGAGGGCGTCACGATCCTCGGCCAGTTCGGGACCGTTCCGGACGATTTCGCCGAGAGCCTGCTGGGGGGCTGATGCCGTCCGCGGACGCCGGCTTACATCCGGCCGCGTCTGGGGGTGCGACACGGGCGACCTCCGATTGCGGCCCTCCGGAAACTACGTAGAAACAGCGGAGACTGATCCTTGCGAGCTCCGGCGCTCGCCGAGCTCGCATCCGTGCCCCGCTATTTCATCGACCTCCACGACGGCGCCAACTTGGTTCGCGACCGCGACGGCTTCGATCTTCCGGATCTCGCCGCGGCGCGGGCGCAGGCGGTGCGCATCCTGACGCGGCTCGCGCAGGGCTTGACCGATCCGATGGAGCGGCAGGATTACGTGCTCGCCGTGCGCGACGAGCAGGGCGCGGTCCGCCTGCGCCTGCGGCTCTCCTACGATGTCGAGGGCGGCTGACGGCCCGGCCGCGCGCGGGTCGGGAAAGCGGGAGATCGCATGCGACGCTCAACAGGTCTGACCGGCCCGCTCGCGGCGGCGCTCCTGCTGCTCGTCGCCGCCGGACCGGCAGGGGCGCAGACCGCGCCGCCCCCGCCCACGGGATCCGCCGCGGCGACGGCCGACAACGCCGTGCTGCTGACGGTCTTCCTGCGCCACGACCAGTCCCGCCCGCTGGCGGAGCTGAACGCGCAACTCGCCAAGCAGGGCTTCTACAAGGCCTTCCCGCCGCCGGGCATCGAGGTCGTCTCGTGGAACGTCGTTATGGGGATCGGGCAGATCATCGTCCTGCGGCTGCCGGCCTCCCGCCTGCGCGAGGTCAACCGCGTCCTGGAGGACACAGCCTGGGGCGCGTACCGGACCGAGTTCTTCCCGACCTACGATTACAGGGCCGTGGGCCTCGCGGAGCACGAGAAGGCGCGCTGAGACCGTCCCGGCCGCCTCAGGCCGGAACCGCGCCGCCCGGACCGACCGGCCCGAGATCCAGCGCGTCGTCCCACAGGTAGGGGTGGCCGAGGCGCTTGGCCGCGTACATCGCCGCGTCCGCCCGCTCCACCAGGGCCTGCGCCCGGGTGGCGTGCAGGGGCGCGCAGGCCACGCCGATCGCCGCGCCGATGCGGATCGGCGATCCGGTCCCGAGATCGTACGGCTCGGCGAGGCGCGCCTGGAGGCGCAGGGCGAAGCCGAGGGCCGGCGCCGGCGCCGCGTCGCCGAGCAGGATGGTGAACTCGTCGCCTCCGAGCCGCGCGGCGCAATCGGCCGCGCCGAGCGCCGCCCGCAGGCGCTCGGCCAGCTGCCGCAGGAGCGCGTCGCCCACCGCGTGCCCGTGGCGGTCGTTCACCGGCTTGAAGCCGTCGAGGTCGAGGCACAGCAGCGCGCAGGGCGCGCCGTCGAGGTCGGCCAGGGTGCGGTCGAGCCGGGCCGCGAACAGGTGGCGGTTCGGCAGGCCGGTCAGCGGGTCGTGGTGGGCCATGTAGCGCAGGAGCGACTCCGCCCGGCGGCGCTCGGTCACGTCCTCCCACAGGGCGGTCCAGCCGCCGCCGGCCTGCGGGTGCAGCGTGATCGCGACCTGGCGCCCGTCCGCGAGCGTCTGGACCACGGCGTCGGTCGCGCCCCGGGCGAGGAGCCGCCGCCGCGCCGCCCAGAGGCCGCAGGGATCCCGGTCGGCCGGGACCGCCCCCGCGGCGCTCGCCGCGCCCACCGCCCGGGCATGCATGCCCGGCCGGATCCGGTTCGCGGGCGGGCCGAACAGGCGCCGGAACCCGTCGCTCACGAACAGCAGCCGGTCGGCGGAATCGAACAGGCACAGGCCGTGCGGCAGCGAGTCCAGCGCCTGGACGATGCCGGGTCCGAGCTTGCGCCCGCGGCCGAGCCCGTCCTGGCGCCGGGCGCAGGCCGCCTGCCGGTGGCGCCGCGCCAGCCTCGTCGCCGCCCTGCCCGCCTCCGCCGCCATGGCCGGTCCCCCGAAACGCCCGACAGCGTCGGCGGGCGATCGCCGGAACGTGCCGGCTCGGAAATTAGTCTCCGGTCTTCATAGAATGGGATTCCTTTCGCCAACCTTGACGAAAGTCGTGCGCGTTGAGCGATCTTCGCGGAGATTGACCATCCGCAAGTTGAGGTGGTGATCGCGGCGCGCGAACTCTGTCGGTCGACGGGTCCGCGCGGTCGAGCCGCGCCGCCGTCCCGGGTGCCGCCGCACGGTCCCGGGACGACGTCTATCGGCGGCGCGTCAGGGCGCGTCGTGCGGGCCGTGATGGCCGTCGAGCACCGTGTCGCTGGTCGGGACCGTCGCGGCGACGGCCTCGGCGCGGCGGATGTCGGGCGCGGTCGCCTCCTCCACGAAGGCCGCCACGGCCTCGCTCAGCGGCAGCGTGCGGGTCTGCTGGCTGCCGAGCCGCCGGATCGAGACCGTGCGCTCCTCCGCCTCGCGGCGACCGAGCGCCAGCAGCACCGGCACCTTGGCGAGCGAGTGCTCGCGGACCTTGTAGTTGATCTTCTCGTTGCGCAGATCCGCTTCGACCCGCAGGCCGGCGCGCTCCAGGGTGCGGATGACGTCCCGGGCGTAGGGATCGGCCTCGCCGGTGATCGTCGCCACCACCACCTGGACCGGCGCCAGCCACAGGGGGAAGTGCCCGGCGAAGTGCTCGATCAGGATGCCGGTGAAGCGCTCCATCGAGCCGCAGATCGCCCGGTGGACCATCACGGGCGGCTTCCGGGCGCCGTCGGCGTCGATGTAGAAGGCGCCGAACCGCTCGGGCAGGTTGAAGTCCACCTGCGTGGTCCCGCACTGCCAGTCGCGGCCGATAGCGTCGCGCAGCACGTACTCGAATTTGGGCCCGTAGAACGCGCCCTCCCCCGGGTTGACCGCCGTCTTGATCCGGCCGGCCGACTGCTCCTCGATCTGCGCCAGCACGCGGGTCATCACGTCCTCGGCGTGGTCCCAGAGGGCGTCGGAGCCGACGCGCTTCTCGGGCCGGGTCGAGAGCTTCACGACGATCTGGTCGAAGCCGAAATCCGCGTAGGTCGAGAGGATCAGGTCGTTGATCTTCAGGCACTCGTCGGCGAGCTGGTCCTCGGTGCAGAAGACGTGGGCGTCGTCCTGCGTGAAGCCGCGCACGCGCATCAGCCCGTGCATGGCGCCGGACGGCTCGTAGCGGTGGACGATCCCGAACTCGGCCATGCGCAGGGGCAGGTCGCGGTAGGATTTCAAGCCGTGCTTGAAGATCTGCACGTGGCCCGGGCAGTTCATCGGCTTGAGGGCGAACCAGCGCTTGTCCTCGGCCTCCTCGCCCGCGGACTGCGCGGCGAACATGTTCTCCCGGTACCAGCCCCAGTGGCCGGAGGTCTCCCACAGGGCCTTGTCGAGGATCTGCGGGGCGTTCACCTCGGCGTAGTCGCCGCGCAGGCGCCGGCGCATGTAGGCGATCAGCTCCTGGAAGATCGTCCAGCCCTTGGCGTGCCAGAAGACGACGCCCGGCCCCTCCTCTTGGAAGTGGAACAGGTCCATCTCGCGGCCGAGCCGTCGGTGGTCGCGGCGCTCGGCCTCCTCCAGCCGGTGCAGGTAATCGTCGAGATCGGCCTGGTTCGCCCAGGCCGTCCCGTAGATGCGGGTCAGCATCGGGTTGTTCGAGTCGCCGCGCCAGTAGGCCCCCGCGACCTTCATCAGCTTGAAGGCGGTGCCGACCTTGGCCGTCGAGGTCATGTGCGGGCCGCGGCAGAGGTCGAACCAGTCGCCCTGGCGGTAGATCTTCAGGTCCTCGCCCGGCGGGATCGCGTCGACCAGCTCGACCTTGAAGCCCTCGCCCTTGCCGGCGAACAGCGCCCGCACGTCCTCGCGCGTCCAGACTTCCTTCGTGAAGGGCGCGTCGCGCGCGATGATCTCGCGCATCTTCGCCTCGATCTTCGGGAAGTCCTCGGGCGTGAACGGGGTCTCGCGATGGAAGTCGTAGTAGAAGCCGTTCTCGATCACCGGGCCGATCGTGACCTGCGTCTCCGGCCAGAGCGCCTGCACGGCCTCGGCGAGCACGTGCGCGCAGTCGTGCCGGATCAGCTCCAGGCTGCGCGGGTCGGCGCGGTCCAGGAACTCGATGCGGGCATCGCGGTCGATCGGGTCGTCGAGGTCGGCGACCGTGCCGTCGAGCGCCATGGCGACGGTGCGCTTGGCCAGCGACTTGGCGATGCCCTCGACCACGGCCCGGCCGGTCGTGCCGGCGGCGATCTCCCGCGTGTTGCCGTCGGGGAAGGTGAGAATCGGCATGGTACGAGCGTCTCCGGGCTCAGTCCTGCATACGGGGCAGGTAAGCGGTTTCGAGGGAGCGGCCGTGTAGACCGATTTCTCGGGCGAGGGAACAACGGTGCGGCGCAACTTCACGCATCCCTGCCCTTCGTCCGCCGTTCGGGTGCGCGTGATCGTCCCCGCGCGCGTGTGGCGCCGGGGGCATGGCCCGGGAGGCGAGCACGAGGGACGCGGGACGCCGCGGGAACCCAGGTGTCGGCCAAGTACGCGCGGGATCCGATCCCCGCGGCGCCCCGCGGCATCGACCGGGCATGGTCCCCGGCCGGTGCCGTCTTTCTCGTCGCGGCGTCTCCGACGTCCCGGTCCTGCGACTCCCCGTTAGCGGTCTCGGGCGAGGTGCGCGCACGCCGTGCCCGCACCT